>NZ_JADMSV010000002.1:86948-448688 GCF_015560935.1 Butyricimonas sp. BSD2780061689_150309_C8 | reverse complement strand
AACCGGGTCAATTTCGAGTGGATTTCAAGGACCAAGTTCTATTGGAAAAGAAGGGCCAAATTAGTGCGGATTTTCCATTATTACGCAGTTAATCAACACGATTGTTATTGTTGTCGCCCGCAACATTGCCATGTTCCTGCCTGAACAGATAAATGAAGACTCGGAAGAAAAGTCGCTGAACATTTTGCAATATATCCAATCCAACATTTGCTATCCCGAAAAGATAAAAGCCAAAGCGATAAGCCAGCATTTTGGTATTTCCCCTAATTATCTTGGGAGGTACTTCAAAAAGCAGACCAACGAAACCATGCAACAGTATATCTTAAACTATAAAATGAAAATGGTAGAAAGTCGGCTTTTACACAGTGAAATGAGAATTAGCGAAATTGTGGAAGAACTGGGATTCACGGATGAAAGCCATTTGAATAGGCTATTCAAGAAATACAAAGATTGCAACCCTACTGATTTTAGGAAGAAGCATAGGGGGCAATAAGTTTTTTAGAATGCATAAGTACAGATTATTCATCCTTATATGTTTTAAATACAACATACAAGCAACAATATATAAATTTTAAACTGAAATCAAATATAAACTTACGTATATGAATATGATTTATTACTTATTAAATTATAGATAAAACCCCAAATATGATTGTCAAAACCATTCCGATAATTGCTAACGGAATAGACCATTTATTCAAATTTTCAATTTTCTTTTGTTGTTCATATCTGGTAATAATAACACTACTCAATTCACCTAGTTTTCTATTTATAGAATTTTGGTCTCCCAATTTATTAAATGCACTTAAATCATTAATTATATTTCGCTCTGTATCTGGCAAGTCTGTATAAGGATTCGTAGTTTCGTTTTCTTTGATGAAATTGGTAATTTTATCTTTTATTTCTATTACTTTATCTTGTGCTAAATCCTGTCCAACTTCTTTATTTATAAGTCTAGCAAGAATCTCTCTAAGCCATTTATTTAAGTCCTGTCTGTTTGTTAAATCTTCGGGACTCAATTTTGTTATACCAGAATATATATTCAATAAATCAGTTGAATTTGCAATAGTATTATCTGATATACCCTTAATAAAAGTATTAATAAATACCTTTTTCCGTTCTAATCTTCGAGCCTTTATCTTTCCTAATAAGTGAATTACAGAAAATGAATATACAACAGTAAAAACAATGGTGAAGATAGCCAAAAGAAGATTCTCTTTTCCTAAAATATATTCGATTATCTCATTCATTTTTATATTAAATAAGTTTTAAGTTATCAAATGGTAATACATAAAATTCATCAAAATGCAAAAATACAAAAAAACAATTCTCCAACTACGAAATAGTTACTTTTACTTATAATCTAATTTAAGTGCAAGGTGCAAGTATATATCTATATATAGCTTGCACCTTGCACTAACCGTAGAATGTTTATTTTCAATGATTTGCGTATTTGAAAATAATGTTGTATCTTTGAACCGAAGATAAAGGCAGACACAATCCCGACAAGGGAAGCCAAATGTTCTTTGAAAAAAGTGCCTAATTCGTACCCCTTAAAAGATAGAGGTGCGCTAAAATATTGATTTTAAGACTTGTGAACCGCTCGGTTCAAGACCCAGCTGGATCACGAAAAGAGACTAAATTATTGATTTTTAGTCTCTTTTTTGTTGTAATACAGGTTTCGTGAGTGATACTTTTTTGAAACATGGTCAAATTTGAGTTATTGGTATGAAAAAATTCGTTTTATTATTGATGATTTGTGTTTTGGGGATTCATGTGTTTGCCGGAGATATTGATGAGGCACAAGTACCTAAGGTGGTAAAGGAGTGTGTGAAACAGGCGTACCCGGAAGTGAAGAAGATCAAGTGGGATTTTGAGGAAGATGAGAATGTCTACGAGGCGGAGTTTGAAATCAATGATTTAGAATATAAGTTGGAGATTACCCCGGAAGGAAAGATCGTTTATTCAAAAGAGGACTTGACGATCGAGTCTATTCCCGACGTGATCAAGGAGTATTTGAAGAAGAATTATGAGGGTTACAAGATCATGGGTGCCAACAAGATCACGAAAAAAGGCATCGTAAAATATGATGTCGGTATTGTAGGGAAAAATTCATACGGGCATAAACGTCACCATAATATTTATTTTGACGCGAAGGGGAACGTGGTGAAACAGTAATTATTCATTGAAATCGGTTTGGGTATAGGTTACCTAACCTTTTTTGTATTTTTATAGGGTGTTATCTTATAGTTCATTTGCTTATACAAAGAAATCGGGCGTAAGCACTAAAATGTTCAATGCATTGTTTCCTAAACAAGAACAAGCCATTAATCATGCTAAAACTATCATGAAACAATTTGATAGAAACAACCCGGCACAACAAGAATCTTCTACTACAGTTTATTTGCTAGTAGAAGAATTAAATAAATTTCTATAATATTAAAAACCTGTTTAAATTTCGTGTTGATACGATAAAAATCTTGGGTGGCAGTTGTTCAAGAGACTGATACAAGGGATCATCTAATGGTAAAGCCATATAAATTCACGTCCGTGATATTACTCTAATCCAACCCGGATAAAGAAGTAATTTAACCCAAATAATCTCGCTCCCTCAGAGATCATTCGATGCTTACCCGGAGCCTAGCCATTCCGTAATGTTTGAGCCACGAAGAAGCTTCGAATGATCTTCGAATAAGGGAGATTATTTCCCTAGGATTTCCGTGGGATTTCCCTTGTTTTTTTATTATAAGTTAGGTTTGATGGTGTCGGGAAAAATTCATTCGGGTATAAACGTCACCATAATATTTATTTTGACGCGGAGGGGAACGTGGTGAAGCGATAGTTATTCTCTAAACTAAGCTTACTTGTAGGTTACCTAATCTTTTCTGTATTCTCCATAGGGTGTTGTTATATGAATAAATTTGCTCGGATGATAAAGAAATAGAGAGGTAGGGGGAGAGGAGGCGTTTATTATTCTTAGCGGAACCTCGTGAATAAGTCAGCGGGAAGTGAACGAGGAGGATTATTGATGTGTGTGGATGGTTTTGTAAAGATATGATTGAGGAACTTCGTGTTCCCTGGTGAGGGATTGTCTTGCTCTCGAAAGGGAACACAAAGTTGGATTAATTTATGCTCGTAATCTGTCTTTCAATCATCTTTGCGAATATTCCTTTTTGTTTTTTCAAGTATTCTGCTGATCCGCTTTCCACTACCTGACCGTCTTTCAGCACGATTATTTTGTCGGCATTAGCCACGGTACGCATCCGGTGAGCGATGATCAGTACCGTTTTGTCCCGAACGAGTTCGGATATCCCGGCTTGAATTTTGGTTTCATTTTCCACGTCGAGGGAGGCGGTTGCCTCGTCAAGCAGGACGATCGGGGCATCTTTCAGCAGGGCGCGGGCGATAGAGATACGCTGGCGTTCTCCACCGGACAGGGTTTCCCCGTTTTCCCCGATAATGGTCTGGTAGCCTTGGGGCATTTTGCTGACGAATTCATCACATTGGGCAAGCCGTGCGACACGTAGTACTTCCTCGTCACTGGCATCCCGTTTTCCAATACGGATGTTGTCCATGATGGAGGCGTTGAAAAGAACCACGTCTTGGAATACGACAGAGTAATTTTTCAGCAAGGTTTCCGGATCGATACGACTGATGTCCTGTCCGCCTAGGGTTATTTTTCCCGATTGTATATCCCAGAAGCGAGCAGCCAGTTTGGTCGCGGTGCTTTTGCCGCTACCGGATGGGCCAACCAAGGCGGTCTTTTCTCCTTGTCTTGCCGTGAAAGAAACTTTATTTAGTATGGGTTTCCCTTGTTCATACGAGAAGTCAACTTCTTGGAATTCTATATTGAAATTTTCAGGTTTAAAGTTCGTGTTTCCTTGTTGGATCGGGAGTGATTCCATTTCATTCATCCGGTTGATTCGGATATCCAGATAGAACAAGGCAGCGAGATTGTTCATGACTTCATTTAACGGGTTGTAAATCCGTGAACCGATTACCATGAATATCAAGTAAGTGAACAGGTCTACACTGCCGTTTGCCAGCATGTTGGCTCCCACGATTATCACGCTTGCCAGTCCGAGTTTCAAGATGCTTTGGGAACCGTTTACTAGGATGCCGAGGGTCAATTCATTGCGAGTCAGCATCTTTTCATAGGTGTCGATTCTTACGTCCAGTTTTTTCAAGTAATCACACTCTTGATTGTAGGACTTAATCTCTTGAATCGTGTCCAGTCCTTCCTGTATATGTTCGGTTACGGCCCGTTTTTTCAGATAGTTGGTTTCGTTACTTTTGAGGATTGCTTTTTTCGAGAAGAGAATAATAGCCACAGCCAGCGGGACTACCCAGAATAGGGAGAGGGTTAATTGCCAGTTGTAGAAGGCCATTCCGATAGCGATCAGTAACAGGCTGATGAGAGAGGCAAATAGTTGGGGAACGGCATGAGAGAACGTGTGTTCCAAATCCGTGCAGTCGTCCATGATCGTGGCGGTCAAGTCGGAAAGGTTTTTCTCCCCGAAGAATGACAAGGGTAGTTTACGCAGTTTTTCAGCCAGTGAGATCCGTCGGTTGGCACTTTCGTCGTACACCGTGGTGTAGGTGGAACGATACTGTAAAACGGCGATGATGTACATGACGATCATGAAGGCAAGCCCTAGTAGGCTATAATAGAGAATACCGTGTGTCACGGATGCTGATGGGGTAAATACCGGGCGAAGATAGTCTTCGAGAAACAGGAATACGAAAACGGCCGGCAGCATCAGTGCGATGTCAAGCAGGACGGTGAAAAATGTTCCTTTACAGAAGTCTTTCGCTCCTTGTGTTGAAAGGGCGAAACGTTTTTTTATCGTGTTAAGCATGAGTGATCTCCTTTCCAATAGTCCAGCGAACGGATTGCTGGTATTCGTTCCACATATGATTGTAAATCCCTTGTTGTTGGATTAATTCGGTGTGTGTTCCCTGTTCTGCTACTTTTCCTTTATCTATGACCAGGATATTGTCGGCATCGGTTACACTCGACAAACGGTGAGCGATCATCAGCACGGTTTTTCCTTTGGTCAGTTCTTTCAGGGCTTGTTGTATTAAGTGTTCGTTTTCCGGATCGGCAAAAGCGGTTGCCTCGTCGAGTACGATAATGGGAGCGTTTTTCAAGAAAGCACGGGCTAGTATGATACGTTGTTGTTCGCCCCCGGAAAGGTATGTCCCTTCCGAGCCTATTTTCGTGTTCAGTCCAAGGGGAAGTTTATCGATGATTTCCCGGCATTGGGCCATGTCCACGGCTTTCTCGACTTCGGGCTGCGTGGCCGTGGGATTGCCGTATTTAATGTTTTCAAGTAGGGTCGTTTTGAATAATTTCGTGTTCTGGAATACAAATGATATATGTTGCATCAATTCGTTCGGGGCGATGTCTTTCACGTTGATATTGCCCACCATCACTTGGCCTTCCGAGGTTTCCCAAAAGCGGGGAACGAGTCGGGCCAGGGTGGTTTTTCCCCCGCCTGATGCTCCGACGAGGGCAACTCTTTTCCCCTGGGGAATTCTGAAACTGATCCCGTCGATTGCTTTTTGTGTCGTTCCCGGGTAGTGGAATGATACTTGATTAAATTGAATACTGAAGTCTTTTAACGGTTTCGGGGAGGACGGAACGGGGAGTTTCTCGTAAGAAACTAGGTCTTCGAGACGTCCGATAGCCTCACTCGCTTGTCCCAAGGCTTGGTTTAAATACATGCTTTTCATGATACTTTGAGAGAAGACTGGGGTGATGAGGACGAACAGGAAAAAATTGAGTAACACCGGGGCGTGATTTCCCGTGTACCCGATCAACAGGATAGCCAGAGGGGCCAGAAAGAACACGAAACCATTGATAATGACGGTGTAGAATGACATGGGCTTTTCCCACATTCGAGTGTAGCCGAATACCATTTTATTATAGTTTTTGATGCTTTTGTGAAAGTTCTTGAACGAGTAGATGGTTTGCTGGAAAACTTTCACTACGGGAATTCCTCTCACGTATTCCACGGCTTCCGTGTTCATTTCTTCGAGGGCGGTCATGTAGCTTTGCATGAATTGCCGTCCTTTGGTTCCCATCATGAATCCCATCACGATCATGGATATAATGACGGGAGCCATGCAGGCAAGGCCGAGTCGCCAGTCAAATGAAAAGATGAGTATGGCCGCAACGAGTGGAACGAGGAACGTGGCTGCCAGGTCGGGCATTTGGTGGGCCAGGAAACTGTGGGTGATTCCCGCGTTGTCATCAATGATTTTACGGATGCGCCCGCTGGTGTTGTAATCGAAAAAGCCGAGGGGCATTTGTACGATTTTACGCATGGCTTCACGGCGCAGGTTGGATTCGACTCGGAATGCGGCCAGGTGTGACGCCATCAGGGCTGCAAAGTAAAGAATCACGCTGCCCACGGCTAGACCGGCAGCCCACCACGCGTAAGTTTCTATATTGCCGGAAACGATAGTTTCGCCGGGGGCGAGTAATTCTCTTACAATAAACCAGATCAGTATGTACGGCAACATACCTGCCAGCGCACTAAGGGCAGATAATGCCATGGATACGGGCAAAAGTGCTTTTCGATTGCCCATGTACTGCTGAAGTTTTTTTAATGTATTCATGATATATTATTTAATTGTTTGAACTTTGCTTTTGTGCCACGATACATAAATCTTCTTTGTTCTTCCGGTGTAGGGTGATATTGGTAAAGCCGGATTGGGCAAGGATGTATTTTAGTTCGCTGCTTGGATGCACTACCATTCCTTCTATGCGGCTTGTCCAGGTTTCGTTTGTCGGGTCACTTGCCTCACAACAGATTAGAAAGAATCCGTTGTCTTTCAGCACTCGTTTCACTTCAATAAATGCCCGGTGAAGATCACCCCAGAAGTAGATTGTTTCGAAAGCGGTAACAACGTCGAATGAATTGTCTGCATACGGGAGCCGGTCGGCACTCCCTTGATCCACGAAACAACGTGTGCCAAGGTGTTTCATGTTTTTCTTTCGGGCAAATGCCACGCTTTCCTGTGAGATGTCGATGCCGTGAACTTTCCCTTGCGGGCATAGTTTCAGTATTTCCGATAAGTTGGCCCCACCGCCACAGCCGATGTCGAGAGTGTTCCACTCCGGTTGCCATACTAGGCAGGATCTGGCCCAGCGTGACAGAGGGGCGTGTCCCTTGTTCATACCTCTTAATATCATTCTGCCGAGAAATCCTTCCGGTTTTCCAGCGTTTTGGAAAAACTTGTTGATAAATCCTTTCTTCTCCATGGTTATTATATTAATTTTCGATGTCTTTCAATAAAGAACAATATTTAAAATCGTTCAAAAAAAGAGAGCTTGTATTTCTACAAGCTCTCCGTGGGGTGATTTTGATTGTGGGATGCGTTATATTTTGTTTGTCAACATTTCTTTTCGTCTTTTTTTTCGTCATGTGGTAATATGAATTTTATTTTAGACAAAATTACAACTCCGGGAGGAACGGGACAATCCCTAAAAATAGTGAATTTTTAATGGAAAATTTCTGAATCATAGTAAATATGGGCCCCCCTATATCAAGTAGTCTGAACGGGTAAAATCATCATTTTTAGGGATTGTCGGGATGTGTGATTACTTGTTTATTTACATTTAAATAATGAACCGAACTATGCAAAAGTTGAAGAATGACATCAGAAGAGAGCTGTTGAAGTCCGCGGAAGAATTGTTTCTACGAAAAGGATTTCAGAAAACGTCCATGCGTGAAATTGCCGAGACGGCGCAAGTCGGGTTGGGAAATATTTATAATTATTTTAGTGGTAAGGATGACCTTTTTTGCTCGATCGTGTATCCCGTTACCCATGCTTTTGAGCGGATGCTGGAAAAGCATCACGGGCATTACGGGGCCGATGTGATGGAGATATTGAGCGAGGTTTATCTTCGGGAGGCGGTTGACGAGTATATCGTGCTGATTCGTCGCTACCGGGAATTGATGATCTTGTTGTTGTTCCGGGCTCAGGGATCATCCCTTGCGAATTTCCGGGAAAGTTTTACCGATCGTTCCACTGAGTTGGTGAAAGAGTGGTTTTCGGAAATGAAATACAGGTATCCCGTTCTGAACGTGACGGTTTCCGATTTTTTTATCCATCTTCATTCCGTGTGGATGTTTACTTTGTTCGAGGAAATTATCATGCATAAGATAGAGGATCAGGAAATTGAGCAAATCGTGGCCGAGTACGTTAAGTTCGAGATTACCGGGTGGCGGGATATATTGAAAATATAGGTGAATGTTATAGAAGTATGAAAATTTATACTTAATTTCGATGGCAAAGTGACCGGGTTCATAAGGTATATTTGTAGATGATTGTCCGGTCGGAAGAACAAAAAACAGGCACGTGTATGGACACTTTTTACGAGGAAGATATATTGGGAGAGGGGTTTCAACGAACGACACTTTCTTTACGGGATGATTACGAGGGATCGGTGGTTGCCACGCTTGTTCGCCGTTTGTCGGATACGGGAAACGGTCGGTCGGTGCTTTATATTCACGGTTTTAATGATTATTTTTTCCAGCGGGAGATGGCTTGGCGTTTGAATGAACGGGGTTTCCATTTTTATGCGCTGGATTTACGAAAATACGGGCGTTCATGGTTATCTCATCAAAAGTTTAATGACATCCGGGATATTCGGGCTTATTTCGAGGAGATCACACTCGCTTTGCAAATGATCCGGGAGGAGGGAAGCCGGATAACCGTTTTGTTAGGACATTCCACGGGCGGGTTGATTGCCACGCTTTACGCTAAAGAACATGGGGATAGTTCTCTTTTTGACGGTATCATATTGAACAGTCCTTTCTTTGATTTTAATAAAAGTTGGTTTGTGAAGAAGTGTATCCCGTTTGCCTCGTTCGTGGGAGGTTTTTTACCGGGGATAAAGATTGCCGGAGGATTCACGGAGCAATATGGTAAATTCCTACACCGGGAGAGTCGGGGTGAGTGGGAGTATAACTTGGCTTGGAAACCGCATGTTGCGCCCCGGATTAATTTGGGATGGGTTCGGGCTATTCATAAAGCACAACGGGAGTTGAGGCAACCTTTTGAAGTACGAAAACCCGTGCTGGTTTTACATTCGGAGAGGTCAGTCTCGAATTTCTCGAATGAGGAACAAGTGCAGTCCCGCGATGCTATATTGAACGTGAGAGACATTCAGCAGGTAGCACGGAATATCCGGGGACAGGTGGAGATCGTGTCGGTCTTGGGAGGTCTGCACGATTTGGTTCTATCCTGCAAGGAGGTCCGGGGAAAGGTCCACCAGATCATGTTTGACTGGCTGGAGCATCAGTACGGGACGAATGATCGTAATTGTCCGGGTTAAAGCACGTGGTAAGTTTTATGGTGTGATTAAAAAAGAGAGGGTCCGCGACCTGATAGTGTGTGTATTTGGGTTATTGTTTTGAAGATTTCGCGGACCCGATAGCTCTAGGGACCCTCACGGTCAGCTGTTTGCGAGCTTTTGTTTTTTAGTTAAACAAGGGACGTATCCCACAGTTAACGAATTATGAAAAAAAAAGAAATGGTTTTAATGAACCTGATTTTACTCGATGTCTGTTATTTCTAAGTTTATTTATTTATTATTGTTTCATTAAGTTGATGTAAAGGTACAAGATTATTATTAATCCAAGTAATCTATAATTGTATGTGAATGTTGGTTGTTTTACAATAATAATAGATTGTTCTTGTTTTTGTTCTTGTTGGTTGCGGGGAAGAATAGAGGAGCGAGAAAAAATGGCTATTTTTAAAAGAAGGAACGGTGTGCTAATGTTGGATGTTTGAATTGGGAGGAAATGGAGAAGGTGCGTGTCAAAAATAGTCGCATTATGTTTCTTGTGTTTCGGGGATCTGGGAGTATTTTCCATACTTTTGACTTGAGTTCTTTATGAAAATAGTGTATAAGTATGAAAGATGTTTCACTGTATGAAAGTTTCCTGGCGGAATTGCGAAAGAAAATACCGCAAGGGGCTAAGTTGACAAATACTTTGGTTGATATGTTGTATATCGAACGGGAAGCGGTTTATCGTCGGTTGCGCGGCGAGGTCCCGTTCACGTTTATGGAGGTTATGACTATCACCAAGGAGTTGGGAATTTCTCTGGATAATCTGACGGAAACGGATACATGTAAGAGTCGTCCGTTTCAATTGAAATTGGTGGAGTATGCGAACCCGCTTGATGCGGATTTCCGGATGATGCAGGATTTCGTCGAGATATTCGCTTGTGCGGAGAATGAACCGGACTGGGAGGCCGGTTTCTCGACGAACACTCTTCCCAAGTCTTTTTGCTACTATTATCCCGGGATCACACGTTTTTATTTATTTAAATGGTTATATCAATATAGCAACGTGGATACGGTGAAACCTTTTCGTGAGGTGGTGATTAACGATCGGTTAGCTAGGATTCAACAGGACTTTTTACATGGAATGCGGTGTGTTAAATCCTCTTTTTATATTCTTGATCATCTGGTGTTTCATTATCTGGTGACGGATATGTTGTTCTTTGCCAGTATTAACTTGATTACACCCGAGGAGTTGAAGGAGTTGCAAGAAGAGTTGATCTTGCTGCTGGAGAAGTTGGAGCGTTTCACGGCGAAAGGATTGCACGAGGATACGGGGAACGAAATGTATATTTATCTGTCGAATATTAATCTTGACACTAGCTACTGTTACCTGGGTAGCCCGAATTATCAATTAAGTATGTTGAAAGCATTCACATTGAACGTAATATCATCTTTTGACTTGGAGACGTTCAACCGGTTGAAGAGCTGGATGAATTCGTTAAAACGTTCGTCCACGCTGATTACGGTGAGCGGGGAGAAGGAACGGGTACGTTTCTTTAGTGACCAGCACCGTTTGGTGCTGGACATGACGAATGCGGTCTGAAAAAGTTTTTCATGACCGTGTTCGTTCCTTATTATAGTTTCACTATTTTTTCGTTTGTTCTTTTCAGGTGAAACCATGAAAAAAGAAAAAGAAGGAGTACGTAAAGATGTTCCGATGTCCAGTACACCGCTAGCGGGACTTCTCCGATCCGGTTGATAGAAGAGAGGTAAACAAGATATATGATGATCGTGATACATTGATAGATGAATGCGGCACGGGTAGCCCCTGTTCCTGATACTGCGTTACAGAATACGTGTGCGGGAAGGGAGAGAATGTAATTTGATAACATAACAACAAAGGGCCAGAAGGCTAATTGCACGAGTTGCTTGTCCGGGGTGTAAATGCCCATGACCGTGTGGGGAAATAACAGGGCAATTGCGATTAACGGGGTGCCAAGAATGTAGCCGAGACGAATGATTTTCCGACACAAGGGCATGATTTGTTTTCTTTCCCCGGCTCCCGCCAAGTTACTGACGAGTGATCCCGTGGTGGTGGAGAAGGAACTCACGATGACGAAGAAGATCGTGGATATACTTCGGATGATATTGGCAATTGCTAGTTGCGTGGTACCGAGATGCTCGATGAGAATAAAGAAAAGGAACCAGGGTGCCACACTGATAAAGGAGTGCATCATGCTCCAGACGGAGAGGCGGAAAAGTTGTCCCATGAGTCGTTTGTTAAAAATGGCGAAGAGGCCGTAATGTTGTTTGTCTATTTTGAAACGAGTATAGCTGACCAGCACGAGTAATCCTCCCAGTTCGGAGATCGTGGATGCTATGGCGGCACCTGATATGCCCAAGGCAGGAATCTTCCCGGTACCGAAAATCAGCAGATAGTTCAGTAACACGTTCATACTTGCTAGAGTGACGGCAGAGACTGTGAGTATACGGGTTTTGGTGATTCCCACGAAAAATGCCCGGAAGGCCAGCATCGGAAAGGCGAAAAGCAGGCCGAAAGTTCGCCAGTCCAGATATTGTATAACAGCCTCGTATATTTCCGGGGAAGTCAGTAATCGTTGTAGAATGAATGGAGTGAATATTTTAGACAGACCGAAGAGCGTGACGGCGAGCGTGGTCAGAAAAAATAATCCTTGGAAGAACACTTTTCCTGTTTCCGTGGGACGTTGTTCACCGTTTCGACGGGCGATCATTACTTGCAAGCCGAGACTGAACCCGAATCCCAGTATGTAAAGGGAAAGGTAGTACATTCCTGCTATGGCGGAGGCTCCTAGTTCTGTTTCTCCGACATGTCCGAGGAATATGGCATCCGTGATATTTATTAATTGTTCGACTAACACGCTCATCATCACTGGATAGTTGATGAGCCAGATTTGTTTGCTTGTAAAATTCATGATTCAACTTGAATAGCACATAGCAAGTTATTTCCACAAGAGTGGATCACTTGTTATGTTCGGTAAATAAAAAAGGGTATAAACTCTGTTCCCGGAAACATATTCTGTCCCCGGCAGGCTTGTGCCTGCAATCGGAATACTATACAAGGAGCGTAGCTATATACAGAGTTGTGCTTTCATGTTGAATAATAGAGTTAACGATACAAACATACAAAAAAGATGTGAGATTCTTCTTTTTTGTAAAACTTTTATATCAAGGATGAATCGGGAATACGGTATGTAACCCTCTATTTTCGAGGACGTATAATATAGGTAGGATGGGAAGTTTCTCCCATGGATTAATAAAAAATTAGAAGGTTATGAAAGAACGTGAAGAAAAGAAGAAGAAAGTGGCGAGTGATGACCGGCGTGCCCGGAATATTCCTTCAAAACAAGACAAAAGTTGGGTCGGTGAACAACAGATGCAACAAGAGCAATTTGACAAGACCGAATTCGAGGAACGGGAGGCTAAAAGACATCCTAGAAGAAGGATATGTCACTGATTTAGTGCTTATTTTCGAGGGTAATATGTTTTTATTACCCTCGTGTTATTTTTACGGCCCGGATTGTTTGTTTATTAAAAATATTATCGTAGATTTGTCGTGATTTTGAGTTTTGATTTGATCGCTACAGAGCGTTTGCCTTCATCGTATTTTAAATGTATCGTTAAGCAGACTTTTCTAGACAATATCCGACCTCAAGTATTTAAATTATTAATTTTAAAGTTTGTATTAATGAACATTTACATTTCAAATTTAAGTTACGACGTGAATGATAGTGACTTAAGAGAGTTATTCGAAGAGTACGGTGAAGTTTCTTCAGCAAAAGTTATCATGGATAGAGAAACCGGAAGATCAAGAGGTTTCGGGTTTGTGGAAATGTCTGACGACACGCAAGGGCAAAAAGCTATTGATGAATTGAATCAAGCTGAGTACGATGGTAAGGTTATCAACGTGAACGTTGCAAAACCGAGAACCGATCGTCCGGCCGGTGGTCGTGGCGGTTTTAACCGTAATGGTGGCGGTCGTGATCGTCGCAGTAACGGTGGTGGTCGTAGTTTCGAGAAAAGATTCTAAAATATCTTGGATATAAGAAAAGGTGGTTTTTTAACCACCTTTTTTTATTCTGTAACCCGATCTGTGAAGAGGGTTGCTGTTGATGCATGAGAGAAGATATAGGACGCCGGGTATACTCCTTGTTTCTGCACGAGATGTTCCATTATTTCTTGTTTATCAGGTCCGATGACGGGGATTAATATAGCCGAACTTTTTAAAATTACGGTCCCTGTCATTGTAATTCTTTGTTGTCCGGTCTTCGGGTGGTGTGAAACCGCATAAATTCGTTGGTCGGTCAGTAGATTCATCGAATCACTGAATATGGAGGCCACGTGTCCATCAGCCCCAATGCCCAGTATCGTGCAGTCGAAACGGGGCATATTCGAGTAGCCGGGGAGTTCCCATTTTACCATTTCCGAATATCGTTCAGCTTCAACTTTAGGTTCTTGTTCTCCCCAAATGCGATGAATGTGATTTTGAGGAATATCCAGAGGCATGAAAAGAAGGCGTTCGGCATGTTTGAAATTGCTCTCGTCGTCTTCCGGCGACACGCATCGTTCGTCTACCCAGTAAAAGCGAAGAATGTCCCAAGGGATATTATTCCGGTATTCTTTTACCCATAATTTGAAGAGTTGTTGCGCCGTGGAACCTCCGGACAGGGCGATATGAAAAGGTTTCGATTTGCTTTTTTTAATCACCGTTATCAAAGTTTCGGTCATTGAACGCAATGTTTCTTCGGCAGTTTTATATACTTCTATTTTCATGATTGTATGGATCTAATTCGTACCTGTTTATACGATGCAAGTTACGGTTTATTCATGATATAAACAAGAAAAAAAGTTAAAAACCCTTACTGATTTTAGATTTATGATTTTAAATTTTAGATTCCAACCGCACGAGGCAAGCGCTTATTCTGTGATTTCGTGATCGCCGATTAGGTGGTTATAGAATCACAGAATCATTCAATCGGCAATCACGTAATCTTTTAATCTAAAATCTATAAGTTTGTAACTCGCCGCAGGCGAATGTTTTTCACAGATTTATTGAATCTACGGATGAAGAGGGTGGCAGCGAACATGAGGCCGCCACAGAATCCGGAGAGTAGTCCGGGAGCCCCGAAGTCGAGCAGGATTCCGGCAATATATGCTAGCGGTACGGCGACAAATAAATAGGAGACGAGAGCATAGATCATGGGGCGCTGCACGTCAGTGATGCCTCGTAAGGCTCCGAGTGCGGTTACTTGTAATCCATCGAAGATTTCAAACACGGCAACCACGAAGAATAGGTTGCGAGCCACTTTTATCACCTCGGGATCGGGCGTGAAAATGGATGCGATGGGGGCCCCGAAAAGGGCGTAGATCACGGCTGCTCCGGCCATGAAAATAACGGCAAGGCGGAGAGAAGCATGGGCGTAACGACGCATTTTCCCGATATTTCCCCGCCCGAATTCATGACTGACGAGTATGGTAGAGGCTCCGGCGATTCCGCTGGAGATCATGAATGTAAGTGAAATCATGGACATGACAATTTGATTTGCCGCAAGGGCAATGGTGCCTAACCATCCCATCATGACAGTGATGAGGCTGAGGGATAGAAATTCCACGACCATTTGTCCGGCTATGGGGTAGCCGACTTGTAATAGTTGTTTGATTTTCCGACGGCTCGTGTTGCTAAATTGAAAAAAACGGAATACGGGACTGTATATTTGGGAACGATGGATGTAAAGAAAAAAAGCAATAGGCATCATCAGGCGGGAGATTAATGTCGCTAGTCCCGCACCCGCTACCCCAAGAAATGGCGCACCGAATTTACCATATATAAATATGTAGTTCAGGAAAATATTCATCAAATTGCATGAAATCGTGATCACCATGGCTACCTTCGTGTTTCCGATTCCTTCCATGTATTGTTTAAATGTCATGAACAGGATGAACGGGATGACCGAGAATGAGGTCAGGATATAATATCCTTTGCATAATTCTACAACTTCTGCGGGTTGTCCCATCATGGAAAGGTAGGGCATGAGCATGAACAAGAAAAGGGTGAGTACGAGTGACACGGTTGTGTTCAGTAGAAGTGAATTTTGGAAAAATCCGGCTATACGTTCTTTATCATCAAGCGCATGAGCTTGGCCCACAAGTGGGGTTAGGCCGGTGGCAATACCCATGCCGACAACCATCGTGTTCATGATAATTGCTCCCGCTAATGACACGGCTGCCAATTCCGGGGCTCCGAGTTGTCCTACCATGATGTTATCAGCCATTTGTACGATCGCCTGACCGGCTAATGATAACATGATCGGGAAGGCTATGTTGATGTTCTGTTTGTAATACAGTGAGTTAATTCTCATGACTTGAATTTTAAAAACGGGGACAAAGATGTACATTTATTGTCACAAATAAAAATGTTGAAATCTTTTTGCGGGAAATGAAACTAGATTAATCATCGTTTCCGTATAATGAATAAGTGAAACGCAAAAATTTGAGAAATTTAACTATATATTAAGTCAAAAAATTGCGAGAATTGGAAAATATGTGTATTTTTGGTTTCGTAAATAGAGAGAAATGAAAGGATTGATATTTCGATATTTTTCGTTGTTACTCCTCTTTTTGGTCATCGGGGTAAATCTCTTTGGAAGTGAAGGTTCCAAGGGGAATATTCCTGTTTCTGATAAGGAGAACATAGAAAAAGCGTCAGAAGAATTCCAGATTTCCACTACCCCGTTTGATCAGCATGGAGTTTTTGAACGAACTTTAGAGTTTTCAAGTCGGCAGATTGTTAATAATGGAAGTCGGGAACAATTCTCCCTCTCGTTCTATCGGAAAACAGAACTTGCGTCACGTAGAAGTGAATTCCGGATGATGGAAGAAAAGACTTACGGGTATTTTTCCGATTTGCTGGGACTTCGACATCTTCAAGGTTTCTACGTGTTCGATTTGTGTAAAATCATTATTTAGCTATTCCTAGGTCCGTTTTGTCCAGTGTCACGAATGGTGATACCGGTGAGTTGTACTCGCTCATTGAAAGCGTGTTTTGATATGACATGCTGGTATAGAGGTGACTAATGTAATTATGGTATCTTTCTTCGGATACGGACGGACGAATTATATCCTTATTTTTCAGTGTATTATAAAATTGAATTTATTCATAAACGAATAATAATAGTAGACCTATGGAGAATAGTAAAGAAAATGCCAAGGGTTTTACCAACTCGGCATTATTTCAGACATTGTACCCGATCGTGATCATGTTAGTCATATTTGGTTTGGTTTTCTTGGCATTATACGTGGCATTATAATATTAAAGCGTTTAAAATATAAAAAATACTCCTATGAAAAAGACTGCAACAAAACAAGGAACAAGAAGAAGTTTAGGTATTTCTGCATTTCCGATAATCATTCTGTGTTTTATACTGGCAATGGTTATTTATCATTTCGTGTATGGTAATCCGGCTAATTTTATTAATAATGACCCGAATAATCATCCTATTCAGGGAAATTTGCTAGGTACGATTTATAAAGGGGGGATCATCGTTCCGGTTATCCAGACCTTGTTATTTACGGTATTGACTTTAAGCGTGGAGCGGTTGATTGCCTTAAAAAGAGCAAAAGGAAAGAAGAATTTGCAACAATTCGTGACGAAGGTGAAGAGTGATCTTGAGGAGGGGAATATTGAGGCTGTTCGCCAAGCTTGTGACGAACAGAAAGGAACCGTGGCAAACGTGATTAAAGCATCGCTTTCTACTTATTCACAGGTGTCAGTTTGTGACACGTTGTCGAAAGAAGAGAAACAGTTGGCAGTACGGAAAGATCTGGAAGAGGCTACCATGCTTGAGTTGCCGACGATGGAACAGAATCTGGGGGTAATAGCCACGATCACGACTTTAGGGACGTTGATGGGATTGCTCGGAACTGTAATCGGGATGATCAAGTCTTTCGCGGCATTATCTTCTGCCGGGGGAACGGATTCTATTGCCCTTTCTACCGGTATTTCGGAGGCTCTTGTGAACACGGCTTTCGGTATTGCAACCGGGGCGTGTGCTGTGATTGCTTACAATTTCTTCACTAGTAAGATAGACGGGATCACGCATAGTATTGACGAGATCGGAGCTTACTTGGTACAGAGTTTCACGATTAAACAACGCTAGTATACACTTGTTAATATATACGTTATGAGTCAGAAAATTAAAAAGAAATCAACGTTCATCGACATGACGGCCATGAGCGACGTGACGGTACTGTTGTTGACGTTTTTCATGCTGACTTCCACGTTTATCCAGAAAGAACCGGTGCAGGTGAACCCGCCGCAGTCGGTTTCTGAGATCAAGATTCCCGAATCAAATATCGTCTCTATTTTAGTCGAGCCAACGGGAAAGGTGTTCATGGGACTGGATAAACCACAGGATCGTATCGAGGTGTTGAAAAAGATGGGAGAGAGTTATCAGATTGAATTTTCGGATCAGGAATTGAAAAAATTCAGTCTGTGTAATTCATTCGGGGTGCCTATTCAGGGAATGAAACAATTCTTGGCATTATCATCGGAAGAACAGGATAAAGTGATCATGAATTATGGAATTCCTTGTGATAGCACGAATAACCAGTTTAAATCGTGGATGCAATTTGCCCGGGAGGTGAACAAGGACTTGGTGATCGCTATCAAGGCGGATCAGAAAACTCCTTACCCGTTGATTAAGGATATTATGGCAACGTTGCAGGATCTGCGAGAGAATCGTTATAACTTGATTACTTCGTTGCGTAATATGCCGGAGGTATGATAGAACCTTATAACTTGTAATTTATTTATTATGGCAGAAATACAACAAAAGGATAGCGGGGAACGCAAGAAAGGGAAACAGAAAAAATTCAGTATCCGGGTGGATTTTACGCCTATGGTGGATATGAATATGTTGTTGATTACTTTCTTTATGCTCTGCACGTCCATGAGTAAACCCCAGACAATGGAAATCAGTATGCCGAGGAAAGATTTGTTGAATGAGCAGGAGCAGAACAAGGTGAAGGCTTCCAAGGCAATGACTATTTTGTTGGGTAAGGAGGGGAGAGTGTACTATTATATGGGAGAGCCGGACTACGAGAATCCCGATATGGTGCAGGAAACCGATTTTTCCCCGAACGGTTTGCGTGCAATCTTGTTAGGACGTAATCAGGTGGTGATGCAGAAGATCCGGGAATTGAAACAAAAGAAAGCAAACTTGGAGATCTCGAACGAGGAATACCTGAAAGAGGCTGCCGAGATCAGAAAAGATAAGGATTCTCCCGTTATATTGATCAAGGCTACCGATTTTGCGAATTACAAAAATTTGATTGATGTGCTCGATGAGATGCAGATATGTAATATCGGACGGTACGCGATCATGGATATAACTCCGGGGGATTTGCGATTGTTACAGGATAAGACACACGACGGGTATGCCGATGATTTGAAAGAAGTCATCGAGTACCGGGAGTTAAAACAATAAGACCATGGCAAAGGATATAAATGTAAATTCGGTAGAGTGGTGTGATCTGATATTCGAAGGAAAGAATAAGGATTATGGGGCTTACGAGTTGCGTAAACACTCTCCCCGGCGTCACTTGACGGCCTATGTCGTGATTATAGGTTGTGTGGTTCTGGCAATGGTTCTTCCGGCTTTTGTTCGTTTCCTGACACCCGTTAAGGCGCAGGAAAAGATGGTTACGGTGACGGAATTGTCTGATTTGAAGATGGATTTGCCGGAGGTGAAGGAAGAGAACAAGATCGTGGCGGTGAATGTTCCGCCGCCACCGACGTTGAAGACAACGATTAAGTTCACGGCTCCCGTGATTAAGAAAGATGAAGAGGTTCGTGAGGAAGACGAGATTAAAACGCAGGATGAGGTGAACCAGGCGAAAGCAGCGATTTCCGTGGCGGACGTGAAGGGTAATGACGAGGAAAACGGTAAGGATATTGCTGATCTGGAAGACCATAAATTGATCGTGGCAAGTGAAGATGAGGTCTTTCAAGTGGTGGAACAAGCTCCCGAATATCCGGGAGGTATGGCTGCCTTGATGAAATGGATCGGTAAAGAGATCAAGTATCCTTCTATTGCCCAAGAAATGAATATAGAGGGAAGAGTAATCGTACAATTCGTGATCGGACGGGACGGGTCGGTACGTGATGTACAAGTGTTGCGTACGGTCGACCCGACGCTGGATAAAGAAGCTGTTCGCGTGGTAAAGGCCATGCGTAAATGGATTCCCGGAAGACAGCGGGGTGAACCGGTTTCCGTGCGGTTCACTTTACCGATCACGTTTAAATTACAACAATAAAAGAAATGATTCTGAGATTTAGTGATTGCCGATTAGGTGATTAAAAGAAAGCGTTGGACAGCGAGTGAAAATTACTAAATCTAAAATCGTAAATCTAAAATTAAAAAGGTATGAATATTCGAATCGGCTTTTGGCTGTTATGCCTGATCTCCCTTGTGGCTTGTAAAGGGAAAACTTCAGGAGTACAAGATACCTTGTTTAGCGGGGTAATTCGAGTTGCAGTCGATGAAACGCTGTCTCCCTTGGCCGAGGAAGAGATTGCAGTTTTCGAAGCGCAATATAATCAGACAGGTATCGTCCCGATATATACGAGTGAAGTGGATGCAATAACCCTGTTGTTACGCGACAGCGTGCGCTGGGTGTTGGCCACACGCCCTTTATCGGGGGACGAATTAGAGTCATTCCACAGCAATAAGTTTTTTCCGGAGTCCATCAAGATAGCTACTGATGGTGTTGCTTTGATTGTAAACAGGCAAAATGCCGATTCGATATTTAACGTGAGTACTTTAAAGAAAATATTTTCCGGTGAGATAACACGTTGGAACCAATTGTCGGCGGACTCGAAATTGGGAGAAATACAAGTCGTGTTTGACCACCGGAATTCCAGCACAGTACGTTACGTGCTGGATTCGATATGCGGGCGGGGTAACTTGTCTGATCGATGTCATGCCGCCGGAACGAATCGGGATGTCATCGAGTATGTTACTCGAACTCCCGGTGCTATGGGGGTAATCGGGGTCAATTGGATTAGTGACGAACAGGATTCTTTATGCCGGGATTTTCGAAAAGAAATACAGGTGGCACGGATCAGTCGTGCGGAGTTACCTACTTACGGGAATAGTTACCAGCCTTACCAGTATTATCTCTACACGGGGCAATATCCATTGTCTCGTGATATATACATTTTACTGAATGATCCCCGGAGCGCACTCCCAACCGGGTTAACCTCCTTTTTTGCAGGAGCAAGAGGACAGCGAATCATATTGAAAGCCGGATTGTTACCTGCCACGATGCCCGTGAATATCGTGAACGTGAGGGACCAACTTTAATGAATAATTTTAAGATCATGAAAACGAAATTAATTATATGCGGATTATTTTGCTTGCTGGCAGCGACGAGCGTGAAGGCAGCAGACAATAAGGTCGGAATAGATCTTTATGAATCGGGAATGATCGGGGCTGCCAAGGCTTTTTTCCTCGATAATTTGCAGCAACAACGAGAGGGTGTTTTGCAAGCAGAAACCTGTTACTATCTGGGAGAATGTTATCTGGTGTTGGGACTTCGTGATTCTGCCGGGATATACTACCAGGAAGGGATAGAGTTTATGCCTGACTATTCTTACAACCGGATCGGGGTAGTTGGGTTGAAATTGGGGAAAGATGTGGACGGTGAAGAGTTGTTCAAAGAGGTGTTTACAAGCAAAAAAGACAAGAAAGATGCCGGCGTGCAGTTGGCAATAGCCAGAGCATATTTGTATGCAGGTAATATGACAAAAGCAATGGAACACGTGAATCAGGCGAGAGAGTTGGATGCTAAAAGTGGGTTGCCATACTTGGTGGAAGGAGATATTCTGGCTGCACAGGGGAAAGTTGGGGAGGCTTGTGCCAAATACGAAATGGCCGCTTATTTTAGTCCGGATTGTGTGGGAGCATACTTAAAACAGGCTCGCTTGTATATGTCGGCCAATCGTTCCTTATCGTTGGAAAAGTTGGATAAGGCCCGGGAAGAATCCCCGGAATTTTGTGGTATCTATTGTATATTAGGGGAGCTGTATGAAATGGCCGGAGATAGTAAGGCTGCTGCTGATAATTATTCTAAATTTATTCAGTCAGGGTATTATGATCAGGATCATTTGTTGCGGTATGCCGGTATATTGTATTTCGATAAACAGTATGAAAAGATGTTGCCTGTACTTCAATCCGTGTTGAAAGAAAAGCCGGAAGATTTGGTGGCAAAACGTTTATATGCTTATTGTCTTTCTAAACGGGAGAATGGGGAAAAATGTCTGGAGGCTATAAAGCATTTTATAGAATCTACTCCCGAAGAGAGTCAGATTTGTCAGGATTATCTTTGTTACGCGGAACAGTTGACCGTGAAAAAAGAATATAATGAGGCAATTACTTATTATAAAAAGGCATTGAATGCGGATTGCAAGCGTCAGGAGTTATTGAAAGATATTGCGGATCTTTTCGTGAAAAATAGAGATTTGGATTCGGCCGTGGTCTATTATCAGCAATATTTTGATTTTGTGGAGGAACCGGCCGCGGAAGATTTGTTGAAACTGGGGAAATGTTACTATAATCTGGCTTGCCAGGATTCGGTGCCGGAATTGCAAAAGGAAGAGCTGATAAAAGCAGATACTTTATTCAAAGAGTTAAGTATCCAAGTTCCTAATAGTTACGTGAGTTATTTTTGGCGGGCCCGGGTAAATTCCATGCTTGATCCGGAAACAACGAAGGGGTTGGCAAAACCATATTATGAGAAAGTGATAGAAATAGGATCAGTACAACCGGAACGTTATAAACGGGAACTGATAGAAAGTTATAAATACTTGGGATATTATCATTACGTGATTGCTGATGCTATTACCACAAAAAATAATGGGAATCCTGATCCGGCAAAAGGAGAATACGGGGAGGCAAAGTCATTTTTCTCTAAAGTATTAACGTTGGATGCCAAGGATGAGGTGGCATTGAAAGCTCTTGAGAGTATTAAGCTGTGAATCGGTAAAAGTGTGTCGATTGTGGGGGTATTCTTGTATTAGAATATCCCCAATTTTAATAAAATGAAAATTTAGTATTCGTAAAAGATTAAGTTTTGGTACGGAAATTGCTTTATAGCGGAAGAGTTGTTTATTGAATATTTAAATAGATTGAATTATGAAGTGGATTTTGCGGGCGATACCAATTTTACTTTTGATGGTTTGTTTTGGAGGGCAGGCTATGCCGGAGGACATGCCAAGAGAAAGAAGAGTGGAGACCACCGGGGAATCGATGAATAGTTCAGAGATTACAGCTACTTTTTCGGCAATTGATCTGACGGACGTGTATGATTTTCTGGAGAAGTCATTTATGTTGACGGATATTGTGGATTTACCCGAGGATGTAGAAATTCAAAAAGACAAACGGGTGAGTTCTGCGAAAGAGATTCTTAAACAAGGTATTGATGGAAAGAATAGTCATGACGCGTGGCGTGATGAAATCTTTGATTACTTGTCTATGAAACATATCCAGGGATTTTATATTTACTGGATGAATAAAATGATTATTTAATTTGTAATAATCATATAAACGTATTATCGGAATTCAGTACATGGCCTGAATATAATATGGCTGGGAGGAAACTATTCCGAGTGAATATACGTTAAAGTTATAAGTTAGTATTTAAAGAACGTTTAAATCATATATTATGACACAGAAAGTCGGATACGTGACACAAGTGATTGGTCCTGTTGTGGACGTCATTTTTGAAGGTGGAGGGGTTGACTTACCTCCTATTTACGAGGCTCTGGAGATTGAGAGGGAGAATGGCTCGAAGTTGATTGTCGAGGTGGAACAACACGTGGGAGAAGATACCGTGCGTTGTGTAGCAATGGATACAACCGACGGTTTATATCGCGGTATGAAGGTTTTGGATTTAGGACGGACCTTGACGATGCCCATGGGGGACCAGATAAAGGGACGTTTGTTGAACGTGACAGGTGATGCTATCGACTACCTAGCCCCATTGGATTACAAGGAAACGAGTTCTATACATCGAGAGGCACCGAAATTTGAAGATTTGTCTATTAAGGAGGAATTGCTGCTTACGGGAATTAAGGTGATCGATCTGTTGGAACCTTATTCTAAAGGAGGAAAGATCGGTCTGTTCGGGGGTGCCGGAGTTGGTAAAACTGTGTTAATCATGGAGATGATTAATAATATTGCCAAAGGACATAATGGATATTCCGTGTTTGCCGGGGTTGGAGAACGTACCCGGGAAGGGAACGATTTGTTGCGGGAGATGATAGAATCGGGGGTTATCAACTATGGTGACAAGTTCAAGGAGGAGATGGCAAAGGGGAAGTGGGATTTGGAGAGCGTGGATATGGAGAAGGTGAGCCAGTCGCAGGCAACATTGGTTTTCGGACAGATGAATGAACCTCCCGGGGCTCGTTTACGAGTGGCTTTGTCCGGGTTGACGGTTGCGGAAATGTTTCGGGATTCGAATGCTGGTGGAAAAGAAATTTTGTTCTTTATTGATAATATTTTCCGTTTCACGCAAGCCGGGTCGGAGGTTTCGGCCCTGTTGGGACGTATGCCGTCAGCAGTGGGTTATCAGCCGACATTGGCATCGGAGATGGGTAAGTTACAAGAACGTATTACTTCTACGAAGAATGGTTCAATTACTTCTATTCAGGCCATTTATGTTCCGGCAGATGACTTGACAGATCCCGCACCGGCCACAACGTTCAGCTTCTTGGACGCCACGACGGTGTTGAGTCGTAAGATCACCGAATTGGGTATTTATCCGGCGGTAGATCCATTGGAATCTTCTTCGCGTATTCTTGATCCGGCAATTGTTGGAGAAGAACATTATCAAACCGCGCAAAGAGTGGTCGAATTATTGCAGCATTACAACGAGTTGCAGGATATTATTGCAATTTTGGGTGTTGATGAATTATCTGATTCGGATAAAATCGTGGTGGCACGGGCTCGTCGGGCGCAACGTTTCTTATCGCAACCTTTCCACGTGGCAGAACAGTTCACCGGAATTCCCGGGGTTATGGTTCCATTGGAAGAAACGATTCGCGGTTTCAAGATGATTCTCGATGGGGATATGGATGAATATCCGGAGCAGGCATTTATGAATACCGGAACCATTGATGATGTGATCAAGAAAGGGAAAGAGATGATTGAACAAGCGAAGAAAAGAAATTAGAGAATGTAAAATTTAGAGTTTAGAATGCAAAAGATTCCGTGATTGCCGATTCGATGATTAAAATCACTTAATCGAAAATCATTAAATTAATTAATCGATAGGATCTAAAATCTAAAGTTTAAAATCTAAAATAATTAAGGTCATGATTTTAAGAATAGTATCTCCGGAAAAAGTGATTTATAAAGGTGAGGTGCAAATGGTGAAATTGCCTGGTACGGTGGGTCAGTTTACCGTGTTGGAAAATCATGCACCGTTAGTATCTACGTTGACTCCGGGAGAAATTGTCTATAAAGGGTCAGAAGAGGAAAAGAGTGTACAGATTCGCGGGGGAGTTGTGGAAGTTCGGGACAATAATGTGGTGGTTTGTATAAATTAATGCACCTATGAAGAATGATTTGAAATATATATTGTTGACACTTGTTCTGTTGGTCGGAACGCTAACTGCGGGTGCGGTTAGAGTGGCCGCAACGGGTGTTAGCGGGGAAGAATCGCAACAGGTCGAGGACGAGCTTGCCGTACGGGTGGATTCCGTGATGCAGCAGGAGGAACGAGAGGATAAGGCTTTTGACCCTAAAAAGACTATTTTCGAGCATTTGGGGGACGAGTATGGATGGACGATTATCGGAAAGGTAACCATACCTCTGCCCGTGATTGTTCGGGATAATGGAGGGGAATGGTATTTTTTCAGTTCTTCACGTTTAGCAGACGGGAAAACATATAAAGGATTTCATATTGCCGGGGAAGGAGCTTATGAAGGGAAGATCGTGGGGGTAGATGCTACCGGAAACGAATATCGTCCTTATGATTTTTCTATCACCAAAAACGCTTTTTCCGTGATGATTAGCGGGCTGATCACGATGTTGATCGTGTTCTCGTTAGTTCGATTTTATAAAAGGAAAAAGTTTAAGGCCCCGCGTAAGGGAATGGGTGGTCTGGAAATGATCATCGAAATGTTATATAAAGAAGTTATTGTCAGTGTGCTGGGAAAGGAATCCAAGCGATACGCACCCTATCTGTTGACGTTGTTCTTTTTTATATTCGTATCCAATATGATGGGGTTGATAGCTGTATTCCCGGGAGGGGCGAACGTGATGGGAAATATGTCAATCACGCTGGTTTTGGCATTATGTACTTTCGTGGTGATTAATGTTTCCGGGACGAAAGAGTACTGGAAAGAGATATTTTGGCCGGATGTGCCTATGGGATTGAAATGTCCGGTACCCTTATTGCCTGTTATCGAGATATTCGGAGTGTTCACGAAACCGGTGGCTTTGATGATTCGTCTTTTCGCTAATATGTTGGGAGGACACTTGATTGTGTTGGTGTTAATTTCGTTGATCTTTCTGTTTAGCGTGATGGGACAGGTGGTATTGGGCGTTACAACGGTATTTTCGGTATTGTTTGCCGTGTTTATGAACTTGATTCACGTGTTGATCGGGTTTATTCAAGCATACGTGTTTATGTTGCTTTCAACAATCTTTATCGGGTTGGCGAGAGTGAGGAAAGTTAAAAGCTAAAAACTTAAATCTAAAAGTTTGAATTTAAAATCTAAAATTATCAAATCTAAAATTAATAAATAAGGTTATGGAAAGTTTGATTTTATTGGAAGTAGCAGCAGCCGGGTTAAGTCTGGCTAAGATAGGTGCATGTGTTGGAGCTGGTTTGGCAGCTATTGCTGCAGGTATTGGTATCGGTAAGATCGGTTCTTCGGCGATGGATGCTATTGCCCGTCAGCCGGAAGAGACTAACAATATCAGAACCAATATGATCGTGATTGCGGCTTTGATCGAGGGTGTTGCTCTTTTTGCAATTATCGTTTGTTTATTAGCATTGTTTGTATAAAAAGAAGCTATGTCATTATTTACACCGGAATTCGGATTAGTGTTTTGGATGCTGGTTGTCTTTTTGATTCTTTTCGGCATTCTGGCAAAATACGCCTGGCCGGCTATTGTCCGGATGATGGACGAGCGGGCTGATTTTATTGATAAAGGCGTAGAGTATGCCCGGGAGGCTAAAAGAGATCGTGAAAAGGCACAAGAGGATGCCAAAGATTTGCTGACGGAAGCCCGTAAGCAACAATTAGAGGTATTGCAGCAGACAGAACGGCTGAAACGGGAGATGATAGCGGAGGCCCGAAAAGCGGCAGAAAACGAGGCAAAACAAGTGAGGGAGGCTGCCAATTTGTCGATAGAGCAGGCAAAACGGGAAGCAGAATTACAATTGCGTAAACAAGTGGCATCCCTGTCTTTGCAGGTTGCAGAGAAAGTGATGCGTAAGGACTTGGCTACCGATAAGAACCAGATGGAACTGATCGGTAAGTTGTTGAACGAGCTTGAGAATAAAGAGTAAAGGAGGAGAGTATGGACGAAGGATTGATTGCTCGAAGGTATGCAAAGGCCGTGTTTCGATACGCGCAGGAGTTAAATGCTGCTGATGCAGTGTATGAGAAGATGAAATTATTCGAGAAAAATTATATCGCTCATCCCGACTTGCAGAAAGCTTTGTTAAATCCGTTGTTATCACCCGAGGATAAGGAAATGCTGCTCTCCACGGCTATCGGGATAGAACCGGGAGAGGCGTACATCAAGGGTATTCGTTTGTTGATAAGAAACCACCGGGAAATGTATGTCAGGTCAATTTGCCTGATGTTTCAGAAGATTTACCGGGCTGCAAACGGGATTATCCGGGTGAAGATCATCACGGCGATGGAGTTGTCGGACGAGACGATGGATAAAATCAAAGAGTTCGTGCGGCGTCATACTGATAAGACAATAGAGTTTGTCCATAAGGTTGATCCCTCGATTATCGGAGGTTTTATATTACAGATCGGGTCCCGACAACTAGATGCCTCGCTGATGAAAGAGCTGAAGGAGATGAGTCTCCAGTTTGGATTTTTAGATTATAAATGAATCTTTCGGGAGAATGACAAGAGGAAGGTGTTAGCCTTGTGAGGTCGGAATTTAAAATCTAAAATCATTAAATCTAAAATTATTTAGGGTTATGTTGAAAGCGAATGAAATATCAGATATTTTAGAAATGCAACTCAAGGAGGTCGATACGAAGATGGCTTTCGAAGAGGTGGGAACCGTGATGGAGGTTGGTGACGGGGTGGCCCACGTGTTCGGACTGGATAATGTGCAGGCTAACGAGTTGCTGGAATTTGAGAACGGGGTTCGTGGAGTTGCCATGAACTTGGAGGAAGATAATGTGGGAGTGATTCTGATGAATGCCGGTGATCGGGTGAAGGAAAATTACACGGTGAAACGTACGGGAAGTATTGCCTCCGTAAAGGTGGGAGAGGGATTGCTCGGACGGGTTGTCAACACGCTGGGTGAACCTATCGATGGAGCCGGACCCGTTGAAGGGGAATTGATACAGTTACCATTGGAACGTAAGGCTCCGGGGGTAATCTATCGTCAGCCGGTGAAAGAACCGTTACAGACAGGGATCAAGGCGATTGATTCCATGGTGCCGATCGGACGGGGACAGCGGGAGCTGATCATCGGAGACCGCCAGACCGGAAAGACATCTATTGCTGTGGATACGATCTTGAACCAGAAAAGAAATTTCGATAACGGTGATCCGATTTATTGTATTTACGTGGCTATCGGTCAGAAAGCATCATCAGTAGCCATGTTGGTGAACACGTTGCAGGAGAGAGGTGCGATGCAGTACACGGTCGTTGTTGCGGCAAACGCATCCGATTCGGCAGCTATGCGTTACTATGCGCCTTTTGCGGGAGCGACGATCGGAGAGTATTTCCGGGACAGTGGTCGTCACGCATTAGTTGTGTATGATGACCTTTCCAAACAAGCTGTCGCTTATCGTGAGATTTCTTTGATTTTGCGTCGTCCTTCTGGGCGTGAGGCTTATCCGGGAGATATATTCTATTTACATTCTCGTTTGTTGGAACGGGCAGCGCGAATTATATCCAGTGATGAGATGGCACAGACGATGAATGATTTGCCGGATGTGTTGAAACCCACGGCCAAAGGAGGTGGTTCATTAACCGCATTGCCGATTATCGAGACTCAGGCAGGAGACGTGTCGGCGTATATTCCGACCAACGTTATTTCTATCACGGACGGGCAGATTTTCCTTGAGGCCGGATTGTTCAACGAAGGGGTACGTCCCGCGATTAACGTGGGAATCTCAGTATCCCGTGTCGGTGGTAATGCCCAAGTGAAAGCTATGAAGAAGATTGCCGGAACATTGAAGATCGATCAGGCCCAGTACCGGGAATTGGAGGCCTTCTCTAAGTTTGGAGGAGATATGGATTCCGTGACGGAAATGGTGATCGATAAAGGGCGTAAGAACGCTCAGTTATTGATTCAGCCCCAGCATGCACCGATGCCCGTGGAGGAAGAGATTGCCGTGATTTATTGCGGTACACAAGGGTTGTTGCGTAACGTGGAGTTGAAACATATAGCCGAGTTTGAGAAGATGTTCTTGGAGATATTGCGATCCAAATACCAAAAAGAGATTTTGGAGCCATTGCGGGAGGGGGTTCTGGATGAAAATGTATCTAAATTATTAGAAGAAGTAGCCACGGAAGTGGGGCAGACTTTTAATTAGTTCATAAAGTAAAAATTATGGCATCAACACGTGAATTGAAAGGAAGGATAAGTTCGGTACATTCTTCTCAAAAGATAACCGGAGCCATGAAGATGATCTCTTCTGCCCGGTTGAGGAAGTCTGAGAATGCATTGAATCATGCCCGTCCTTACATGGAACAGTTGCAAAATATACTGGATCATATTGCAAGTGAAATTAATGATTATCAGTCTCCGTTGAGTCAGGATCGTCCGGTTCAACGGGTCGCAATTGTTATTTTTGCTGCCAATGAAGGTTTATGTGGCGCTTTTAACCTGCTATTATACAAGAAATTATTGGAGACATTAAAAGAGTATGATGGTAAGGTTAAATCGCCTATTTCCGTTTATCCCGTGGGGAGAAAGCTCGTGAACGATATAAAACGGACAAGGGGGGTGGAGGTTATGCCGATCCCCGATCTTTTCGAAAAAAAACAATATGCAGAAGGAGCAACGGCATTGGCAGATGAATTAATTCGTCGTTTTTTGGAGAAGGATGTGGATCGGGTCGAAGTTATTTATGCTCATTATAAGAGTATGGGAACACAGATCATTAGTCGGGAGCAGTTACTTCCGTGGGTACCTCAGGAAACGAAAGCTCTTTCGGATAAAGAACGAAATAAAGTATATATTTACGAGCCGGATTGCGAAGAGATATTGGAGACGATTTATCCGTTGGTTATCCATTCCACGATGTATCGGTACTTACTGGAAAATCAGACTTCTGAACAGGCCTCTCGTATCTTGTCTATGCAAATGGCAAATGATAATGCTATTAAGTTGTTGAAAAACTTGCAATTGGAATACAATAAGTTGAGACAACAGAATATTACGGCCGAGTTGATGGACATTGTGGGTGGGTCGATAGAGTGATTTATGATATAATAGTTTAATTTATGGGTATAACGCTGATTATTTTAGCATTATCTGCTTTCTTTTTTGTAAATGGAAAAATTCGGTCTGATGTAGTTGCGCTTTGTGCGTTGGTACTTTTGATACTATGTGGTATATTAACCCCGGAGGAGGCGCTTTCAGGTTTTTCTAATTCCATTGTGATTATGATGGTGGGGTTGTTCGTGGTGGGGGGTGCCATATTTCAAACCGGATTGGCTAAAATGATCAGTAGTAAAATACTTCAATTGGCAGGTAAGAGCGAGTTGAAGCTTTTTATTTTAATCATGTTGGTTACTTCTGCCATCGGTGCGTTTGTGAGTAACACGGGAACCGTGGCTCTGATGTTACCGATTGTAGTCAGTATGGCGGTTAGTGCGAATGTTAGTCCTAGCCGATTTTTGATGCCTTTGGCATTTGCGAGCAGTATGGGTGGAATGGCGACGCTGATAGGTACTCCGCCTAACCTTGTGATTCAAAATACTTTGTTAGAGGGTGGATTTGAGGGGTTGTCATTTTTTTCGTTTACTCCGGTTGGAATTATTTGCGTGTTGATTGGAATTGTTGTGTTGATACCTTTAAGTCGGATATTTCTGGTTAAGAAGGGCGAGAAGAAGACGGAGAAAAAAGCACGGAAAAAATCATTAAAAGATTTGGCCTATGAATACCAGATTGCTCAGAATCTGTTCCGGGTAGGAGTGAAATCGGACTCTATATTTCGAGGAAAGACATTGGCCGAATTGAATATAACTGGGAAATATAACGTCACGATTTTGGAAATCCGGCGAGAATCAAAGTCTCAGAATCCTTTTATGAAGACGATTGATCAAGAGCTGGCAGGCCCGAATACTTCCTTGCAGACAGGTGACGTGTTGTATGTTTTGGGTGCTTTTGCTCAAATCGAATTATTGACGAAAGATAATAATTTAGATTTATTGGATACACATACGGCGGAAGTTTCGGAAGAAAAAGTTCCCCGGGATATGGTGTTCGGGGAGATCGGTATTGCCGAGGTTTTATTGATGCCGAATTCTCAATTGATCAATCGAGCTGTAAAAGATTCTGGTTTTCGGGAAAAATACAATATTAACATATTGGGAATCCAGCGGGGAGGAAAGTATCTTTTACAGGATTTGAAGGATGAAAAGATGCATTCGGGGGATGCTTTGTTGGTACAGGGGACGTGGAAAGATATTGCCCGGTTGAATGAAATGCAATCGGAATGGGTTGTTGTCGGTCAACCACTGGCAGAGGCCGCAAAAGTGACATTGGATCACAAAGCCCCGATTGCGGCAACGATTATGATCCTAATGATTGTTGCGATGGTTTTCGATTCCATTCCAGTGGCTCCCGTGGCTGCCGTGATTGTTGCTGCTTTATTGATGGTATTGACCGGATGTTTACGTAACGTGGAAGATGCCTACAAAACGATTAATTGGGAAAGTATCGTGTTGATTGCAGCCATGTTGCCAATGTCGTTAGCATTGGAGAAAACGGGGGCATCAGCTATGATTTCATCCGGTTTGGTCAGTTATTTGGGTGATTTCGGGCCTATTATCCTATTGGCGGGGATTTACTTTACAACTTCGTTGTTAACCATGTTTATCAGTAATACGGCGACAGCAGTCCTTTTAGCTCCGATAGCCTTGAAAGCTGCACTAGATATTGGAGTAAGTCCTTATCCATTCCTATTTGCTGTGACAGTAGCAGCAAGTATGTGTTTTGCATCACCCTTCTCGACACCGCCTAATGCCCTGGTGATGTCTGCCGGGAAGTACACGTTTATGGATTACGTGAAGGTTGGTTTACCTTTGCAGGTGATTATGGGTATCGTGATGGTTGTTGTGTTGCCTTTATTGTTTCCGTTTTAATGGATCTTCGCAATTGAGGATAATGGTGAAACGGCTGCCTTTACCGGGTTCGGACCAAAGATGAATATGCCCACCAAGTTTTTCAATAATCACTTGGCAAATAGATAATCCTAAACCGGTACCTTGTGCAAATTCATCTTGCTTGTAAAAACGGCTGAATATCATTTTTTGTTCGGCTTGAGGGATGCCTTTCCCACTATCTTCCACGAATATATGAACTTGTTGTTCTTTTGGTAAATAATGGTAACCTAGTTTGATATACCCGCAGGGGGTGAATTTACTGGCATTGTTTAAGAAATTCGTGAGAACTTGAGTTAAACGATTTTTATCCACGTATATCTCCAAATCTTCTTCTGCCGTTTCTTTTAGGAATTGTAAATGAGAGGGGAGGATAACCCGATGTGTGTTGTAGACCTCATCTATTAAAGTATTCACGGAATAGTTTTGGTATTCGAAGGACATATATCCGGATTCGATTCGGGAAATTTCCAATATATCGTTAATGAGTTTGAGAAGTAACTCGCTATTCGTGTTAATCGTGTTGATGTATGTTGTCCTCTCTTCTTCCTGGATTTCCGAATCTGATGCCAAAATATTGGAAAAACCCACAATCGCATTAAGAGGTGTGCGTATTTCGTGGCTCATATTTGCTAGAAAGGATTGCTTTAATTCTGCATTTTCTGCCAATTCTCGGGCTTCTATTAATTCTTGTTCTCGTTTTTTATGTTCATTGATATTCAATATTAATCCGGTGGTTCTTTGTTGACCGGAGACGCTTTCCATTGTACTACTACGAAGTTCCCACCATTGATAACCGTCTCCGGTGAAATCGCATAGAAGTTCTATTGCATGAGTACCTTGTATGAAGATTTCTTGCCAGTGATGTTTGAATGTTTCACGATAATCCGGGTGAATAAAGTTTGTAAATTTTTCTACCGATAGAGGTACATTTTTCATGTTAATGGATTTCCAGAAAGAATTCTTGAATTGCAGGCAGTCGTTTTGAAATCTCCATGCAAATGTGTTACCGCTTTCGATGGCTAATGCCAAAGATTCTCTTTCTTCTTCTAAGGCATAGAATGTCTGACGGCGCATATTCATTTCATGTATGTATAGATAGGTCAACCAGCTAAATAGAGTGACTAGAATCGTGATTATACTGATGATGATCGAGTACCAGGCTACGGGATAATGTTCCTTGAATGGTAGATTGATCATTTGATATTTGGCAGGAATTTCTGTTTGTTTAATTCCTAGTTTTTTCATGACTTGCCAATCTACAACATAATCTTTGGCACTTTCCCGGATAGGTAAGTCTTGCGGTTTTATGCCGTTTAGTATTTTAGCTGCAAGGTCAACTTCTTCTTTCACTTGTGTTGGTAACGTGGTCATGTATCCGGCCCTAAAGTCAAACCCACACCCGAACATTTCGTAGATGGCTGAATATCGGTTTGTCATGTGAAAATTTGCAAGAGTGACAGTTGTAAAATCATATTTTAATTGCAGGTAGGGCATTTGAACATTGTATTTGCTTATTCCCCACAGAAATTTAAGAGAGAGTTGGGGAATTTGAACAGAATCTTTGTCGTAGAGATGGTTATTTCTGGCTGAAAGAATATGTAAAAAAAGTTTATCCTTGAATTTGGTTTCATAATCGGTTTGAGGTATTTGCTCGTCAATATTAGAGATGATAGGGGAGTCCGTATTAAGATGTTTTTTTATATCTTCCCGGATTTTTTTGTCGATGAAGGTATAATCGAGTATCGTGAAAGACTTTTTCTTATCATCCAGCTCTTCCATTACTTCCAAGTTCTTTATTATGTCGATCTTGTCATGAAGTCCTGTTACATTGGGATACTTTTGGATAAGGTCCCAGTTGGGATAATTTACACCGGCAAAAACGATAGGGGTACTTTTGGCTAATTTATGTTCGGTTTTAAGTAGCGAGTAGGTTGCTTGATCTTCATTAACTAAAATAATATCCGGGTGCCAGTTGGAGATCGAATTCAGAAAAAGGTTTATTCTATCAATTTCTTCTTGTTCCCGGTATTTTTCACAATCCAGATAGAAAGTTTTAATATCTGTTTTTATACCTTTCTGTTTGAAGTTTTTAGTAATCAATTCATTGTATTCGGAATACTGAAAAAAATTTTCCTCGTACGAGTGGATAACGAGAATCCTTTTCTCCGGTTTACCACATCCGAAGAAAAGGAGTGAAAGAAATAATATAATTTTGAATTGAATACTCATAACCATTAGTTAAAAATGTAACGTATTCCAATTTGTAATTGCCAACAATTTTCCGATGAACGATTGGTTTCAAAGGTTTTGTTTGGCAAAATATCTTGTCCGTCTTTTTTTATCGGACACATGGTGTAAACAGGTTCTCCCGTTTCATTCACCTCTTTTAGTTCGAGTAATTTGCCGTTATTACACGCGGAGATCGTTTGTGTTACTCCCCATGAATTATGAAGTAAATTACCCAGGTTCATAATATCAACAGAAAATTGAATGGTATTTACGTGTTGACCCGTTTGTATTTTGAAATCTTGAACTACACGTAAATTGAACCGATCATACCAGGGAAGATTAGCCGCATACGCTTCAGCATATTCCCCTTTATGTTTTTTCAAGTAGGGGTCTTGATTAATGAATGTCCAAAAGGCTTCTTTCTGCTCTTCTGCCGTGAACGTGATTTCTCCGGTTTGTCGGTCTGCAAAGTGTAACTCTTCTTTTGTGCGCGGAATATAAATCAGGTCGTATTCGATTCCGTCGTTATTCATGTCTCCATCATACAAGTACGAATAATTACCGGCGTATTCTCCCGTGTAGAAAAGAGATAATGAGGTACTGAAGAGACGGGCGTATTGTCTCGTGTAACTGAATTGTGCGATAACCCGATGAGGGGTTTGTAAATATTGAGCTGTATGTAATTTTTGATAATTAGGGCCCATCACGGATGGTTCTTGTGTCCAAGCGTTGTCGACTTGATTACTTTTATTACTCGTTATTGTTTTTGATTTACTGTAAGTGTAAGCAGCCATGAACTCAACATCTTTCCAGGGGTGAGCGTTTAATGTGATATTGAAATTAGCGCTGTATCCTTTCCCGCTATTCCTCATTAGAATTGCGTTCGTAATGTCTTCATGGTAGCGTTTTTCGGTATCTCCCGGGTAATGGTAGCGATTGTCCGGACCAATAAAACGAGTCATTCTAGGATCATCCGCATGAATTGTATTCACGTCCTGTTGCATGATGGCATGAATATCTTTTATAAAAGTTCCTTCTAGTGTGAGTAGAGAAGGGAATGGTAAGGGAAGTTGGTAATCTACCGCTAATGAACTTTTCCAAACTTGTGGCATCTTAAAATGGCGGTCTATTGTTGTAATGTTGTTTACGGCACCGGGTTCTGTTGGGAAACGATCCGGAAACAGAGGGGCAATATCTTGTAATATTTTTTCTCGGGTGCGTATCCCTCCGGCTAAAGCTGCCAACAATGGATCTCCGTTTTTTTGAGTAGATACGGTGTTTTTTAACATACCGCTGCCTTCTTGCATTTTAGAAAGAAATATCATGGGGAAGCGTCCGGAGAAAATACCTGAACCTCCCCGGAGAATTATAATATTGTTCCCTGACAGATCGTAAGTAAAACCAATCCGGGGGGAGAAGAGGGGAAAAGATTCGGGCCAGTAGGCCGTACTTAATTTGGTATCATAAAAAGTATATTCCGCGATAGAAGGATTTTCGTAACGTTTGTTTGCGTATATGGGAATGTCCACGCGAATCCCGTATGTGAATTTCAGATTTTGGGTGATTTGATAATCATCTTGCGCGTAGATGGAAAATTGTCGGTAGTTTACTTTAGCCGGGGCTCGTTTGTCTTTGGAAAGGGAATAGCCGAGAGCGAACGCAACCGGTGCGGCTTTATTTATAAAATCTTCGTAACTTGCGTAACGATAATAACCAGCCCCGTAACGTAAATAACAATTTGAGAGGTTTTGGGATTCAAAACTCATTCCCGTTGTGAAATTATGCCGTCCCATTTGAAATGAAAGGTTGTCTGTAATTGCCCAGACTCTTTCAGTAATCCCATTGTTCCATGCGTGTTGTTCATAACCGGCATTCATGAAAGCTCTATTGGTACCTGAATCATCCGGTTTCATAATGTCAATCGTGGGGAAATCTCCTTTACATTTCCGGTTGTTTCCATTGTTGAACGTGAAACTCACGAGAATTTGGTTTGTTATGTTTTTTGATAAATAACTGAATAATTCTGCAGTGAGAGAATGTACGTCGTTCATGTCTTGCCACATGGAATTCCGGAAACTCATGGAATAACGACTTACAGGGGTTCCTTTAATGCCAAGAGCTGCGCCTACGAGATTGTTGTCTTTCTTTTGTGTCGTGTAATTATATCTAATCATGAATTTCTGATGATCATTTATATTCCAGTCCGCGCGCATCAAGAGACGACAGGTAGTTGTTTGGCCGTTAAAATTGGTCCATGATCCCGTGTTGTACTCGTACATTTCCCTTAAATCATTGGAAAAACGCTCCATGTCTTTTGAGGTTGCTCTGGAGATATGATTTACCAGATCTTCCTGTCCATCCGTGGAAAGTTTCCATTTATGAATAGGAAAGGGGGAATATTCATACTCCCCGTTGATAAAAAAGAAGATTTTATTTTTTATTACAGGTCCTCCTAATGTAAATCCATATATATCACGAGCTTCTTTTTCACGTTCTCCCAAATGGTGACCATCTACGTTATTACCTCTTAGATGTTCGTTTTTTATATATGTGTATAACGATCCTTTCAGATCATTTGTCCCACTTTTGGTAACGATATTAATAGCGGCACCGATAAAATTAGTTTGCCGAATATCATAAGTTGCTATATTGATCATGGTTTCCTCAACGGCATCAATCGAGATCGGACTACCTCCCCCGGGTAGAACCTTTCCGTCCAGTCCCATGTTGTAATTAAAATTTGCCCCGTCTACACTGAAGTTGTTCATGCGTTGATCTCGTCCTCCGAAACCATTTCCATTGGAGTAAGGGGTGAGTTTCAGTATGTCGGTGAGCGACCGGGTGACATTGGGGAGTAACTTTATCTGGGCGGAACCGACATGAGTACTCGCTCCCGTTTTTCCGTTGGAATATTTTGATATAGTACTTTTTACAACGACTTCTTCCAGGTCTGTTGAGGGAATTAACACGGTGTTATATGTGTACGGGACCGCGAGTTGAAGATAAATTCCTTTGCCCGTGGAAGGACGAAATCCCACGTAAGAGATGTCTATTTGGTAAGGCCCTCCCGTTCTCATTCCTTGTAATTGATAATAGCCCTGCTGGTTGGTGATCGTGCTGTAACGGGAACCCGAAAGCAAGTGGGTGGCGATTACCGTGGCTTCGGGTAAAGAGTTTTTGCCGTCGGAAACATACCCGTTCATTGATGACGTTGTGATTTGGGCTTGAGTCGTGGAAAGGTATGCCATGAAAACGAGGCATATTGTTGCAATTTTCTTGATCCTTTTATATGTTATACTTACTTGTTGCACGAATAAAACTATATAGTGCAAATATCGTACTATTTTATTTGTCTGCAAAATAGTACGATAAATATATTTAATAAATTTAAGAGTCTGTTTAAATTTTGTTGAACAAAATCTTTGCGTTGCTTGATTACCTCTAGATCATGCCAATGTTCCTTCGATGTTCCTTTGGTGTTCCTATATGTCTCCGTTTCGATTCGTGCCGCATTCAAATGTATTTCTTCCGGCGATCACTCGCAAGTGACACGGAGAAAGCACGGAGAAAGCACGGAGAAGACCTAGCTAAACAATAGAGTAACAGCGTACTAGATAAGTAGTAAAGCACTTGTTGTTATTAACTTTCTTATATTGAGATAGTTGATCTTAAAAAAGACGTATAGGCTCGAAAATCCCACTTCCTGCAAGGTCGTTAGATAAATCTTATTCATGGTCATTTAATTTTTTATCTTATCAATGCGAAATTTAAACAGGCTTTAGATATGCGTATGAATCTTCTTTTCTGTTACAAAAAATTTGCTACCCTATTAAATATCCCGGTAAAAGATTGATAAAGCATTTCAGGTGTGGCTCCCGTGTTGGTGGGAAATGGATTTTGATGGAAATACTCGTACGGAAAATCTAATTCTTCCAATATAGTATCAACACATTTGGGGCCTAGAGCCTCAATAACTCCTTGTGTTGGCATTACCGTATCTTTTTTGAGCGTGACAATCCGTAGACGGTCTTGAATTCGCTCGAAAAATGATTCCCGGTAATTCTTCATTACCTCGGGACGTATCATCGCTTTAAATGCTTTTTCCATGAAATCCTCTTCATACAAAACGGGGAGCATTCGCTGTTCATCATTTTTTGTCAGAAAATCATTCAGAAAATAATTCTTAACTCTTCGATACGCCTCTCGATCCATAATATCCCGGGCACTTCCGTCCATTTGGCTGAATATGGAGCCTCCACAGAAGAGGAATAGTTTACTGTCATCCAATAGATGTTCCGGGTTGGCAAGCATCAGAATCTGTGACAGGAACGCTCCGATGGAATAGGCGAAAATGTTTATGGATGAATCTTTTTCAAATAGGGGGTGTTGGCCGGTTTTTATTTCCCGGAATAACTGCCATAAATTGAACATGGACTCTTTTCCGGATATGTAAAAACGCAAAGGGGTGTCCGAGAGGCGATAACTTAATGCCACGTTGACAAACGTGGAATTATCCAGATGTTCCACTTCTTGCTTACGACGAGCCACCCAAGGCATAAGGGCTCTTGGATTATACCAGTTACCGGGAGTACGGTTCATGTGGAAAGCTATCGGAAACAAAATAACCGCTTTACCCGTGGCTAAGGATAAATATTCTGCCCAGGTGAGGTATTTGTCCCAGTTACGTTCGTTCAGCCCGTGTAATAACAGGATTGCCTGGTTCGTTTTTCGTGATCCTTTAGGCGTGAATATGGTATACGAAAAACTCTTGTTCTCCTGAATATTATTGTCCGGGATAGAACAAAATTCACTTGTCGGGATCAATTGCTGAAATTGTTCTATTTCATTTACTCCCATGTTCTGGATAAAATGATAAGGACGAATTTCCAGTGGTTGGTCTTCTAGGATAACTTTCTTGTCATAAGAAAAAATAGCCTTTAATTGTTTTGTTCTAGTTGAGATTTCCATAGCTCTTGCGATTAATTTTAATACAAACAAACACCACAATTCTTTGTTTTCAAAATTAATGGTGTGTACCTGGACCTAAAGGGACAAAATCTCATATTTAGGGATGAAATTTGCTCTTTAGGGGTGAAATTTTTTACGGGAAAAATGTATCTTTGTTTGAAATTTATAAAAATTAGAGAGAGATGAACGTGTTGATCCGAAAAATACCAGCTTACTATTACGATAAATCAAATTTAATACGCTTGGTATTATTCACTGCTTTTTTTGATCTGATTTTTATCAATATCTACAAGCCTTTCAGTTCTCTGACGTGGTATCCGGTATCGGAATTTAAGTTTTTCATTTTTTCGAGTCTGGTCATTCTTACCGGAGTACTTGCCGTGGCGATCAGTCGTGTGATCATGTATTTTTACACGAAGAAACATACCCTTAATTATTTAGAGTATGGCATTTGGATCGTGTTGGAAATTTTCTTTCTATCGACTTTCTACACGGTTTATTCTTGTTTTTTACGGCCGGAGAGGGACGTGATGGAAACTTTTTGGGAGGCCTCTGAAAACACGTCATTAATCCTTTTATTACCTTATGCGATCTTAATGCTTTATTTTTCCTGGCGGGATAAGGAACAGAAATTGCAGATGCTTGAAGAGATGAAGGGAGATACCGGGGGGACGAGTGTTATTTCTTTTCGGGATGAAAAAGGTGAATTACGTTTATCAATTAAACATTCGAATTTGCTTTATATCGAGTCTGCGGATAATTACGTGCAGATTTGGTATTTGAATAAAGGCGTGGTGACAAAATTCATGTTACGTAATACTTTGAAGGCGATGGAAGAGACATTTGAAGGGACGAATGTATTGAGGTGCCATCGTTCCTATATGGTGAATTTTGAGCATGTTAAAGTGATTCGTCGGGAGAAAGATGGGGTCTATTTAGAATTTGGGGTTGAGAAAGTTCCCGATATTCCGATTTCAAAGACTTACAGTGAGAAAGTGACGCACTGGTTCATGTGTTATTCCTCCTCGAATGAGTAAATACCAGTACAGACCGCCTTGTCGGGAATTATCCGGGTATGTCCAGTATTATTGGATGCTGGATCTTGAGGATGTATGTCCATCGTGTGAGCCGCATCGTCTTACGCCGCAGGGATTCATGGAAATCGTTTTTTATTATCGGGATTCGTACAAACTTATTCGGTCCGATGGAGAAGAATCTCATCCCCGGGCGACACTTTACGGGCAGCGAACCGAATTTATAGATATTTTACCCACGGGTAGGGTGGGGCTGATGTCGGTCGTGTTTACCCCTGTGGGGATACGGGACATTTTGCATTTGCCGCTGAATGAGCTGACAAACCGATACGTTTCTCTGGAAGAGGCGTTGGGAAGAGAGGGGAAAGATATGGAAGAACAAATGATGAATCTTGCCGGTTTTGACGAACGGGTGGATAGTTTGGAGACATTTTTGTTAGGTCGTTTGCAACGAAGAAATGAATTTGAGAATAACCGGATGCGGATGGTCATGACTCGTTTATTACAGGGTCGGGGTATGTTTAATGTGGAACAACTGGCCGGTTATGCTTGTTTGAGTAAAAAGCAATTTGAACGGGTGTTTGCGGCTTACGTGGGATTAATGCCGAAACAATACTTACGGGTGATTCGTTTTCTGTATGCCGTGGAATTTCGAAATCGAATGCCGGAGGTTGATTTGGCAACGTTGGCTTTCCATACCGGATATTACGATGCGGCTCATCTGGCGAATGAAATCAAGGCTTTAACCGGTCATACTTCGTCAACTCTTTTTCAATTGATGTGTTTTTCCGAGGATGTCGAGAGTATTGAATGGTTTCTAGGTGCATAGAAGGAAATAAAAGTTTTATCGGAACAGAGAATGTCTCTTTTTTCCAATAATTGAGGGATGATGAGGGTGTACTTTTGTTGTGTTAATCAATAAAATAAATACAACATGAAAACATTCGTAGCTTTTTTTGAGATTCCTGCTGTCAACATGGAGAGGGCTGTTCAGTTTTACGGGACAATTTTCGGAGAGAAACTGGAGATTGTCGAATACGGGGAAGAGAAGATGGCTTTTATTTCTTCTGGTAATCAGCAACCGATCGGGTGTATTTTTAGTTTAAAAGGATACCTGCCAACCTCTAACAGTATTACGATTTCATTTTACACGGAAAATATGGATGAATCTTTAGCCCTGGTGAGGAAGGCCGGGGGAAAGATTGCCACGGAACCTTGTGAAACTTGTGAGGAATCAAAAGATTATTTTGCTTACTTTTTAGATACCGAGGGAAACCGGATCGGTTTGTTTACACGAAACATTCATCCGGGAGAATAGTAATCCGGACGAGACGAACCATATCTTGCGGGTTGATTTTAAGGGGCTGTTCCCAAAAGTCATTTTTTTACTCCCTCCCCCCTTCGGGGTACTCCCTCTATAAACAGAGGGAGAGTTGAAATACTCCCTGTCTTCGGGAGAAGTCACCAGCTCCTCCTCTGTTTATAGAGGAGGTGGCACGAAGTGACGGAGGAGTTTTTTGATGATAAAATGACTTTTTGGGCAGCCCATAAATGAAATCGAACGTAAGTAAGGATTTTTGCAGAAAGAATGGGACGGGTATGTTGTATGATCTCAAAATTTGCTTGGTTATTTATAAGAAATTGAGAGAGTTGGGAGATAAATCCGTATCTTTGTAGGAAAGAAGGTAAAAATGGTATTGAAAAGACGGCAGGATCATATTTCAACAGACAGCCCTTCCCGGGTGAAAGCTCATAAATGGTGGAGAGTGGTGAGGCGTGTGTTCTTTTATGGTATTATTTTGCCTGTGTTCGTGTGTTGTCTGGGAATATTATTTTGTAATTATCGGATTTCCAAATACGGAGAAGGAAAAGTCTTTGGAGATACAACATTCATACCTTATAATAAAGTTGGTTTGTTGTTAGGTACTTCTCCCCGGGTGAAAGGCGGAAAAACTAATCCTTATTTCAAGAATCGTATTGATGCGGCAGAGGAGTTGTTCGAATCGGGTAAAATTAAGTATATATTGATCAGTGGAGACAACCGCCGCCATAATTATAATGAACCTCAGGCCATGAAAGATTCTTTGGTGAATAGAGGTATCCCGAAAGAATCATTGGTGCTGGATTTTGCCGGATTGCGAACGCTTGATTCTATGGTACGTTCGAAAGAGATTTTCGGACAGGATAGCGTGACGGTTATTTCTCAGCAATTTCACAATGAACGGGCGATCTATCTGGCTCGTCACTACGGGATACATGCTATCGGGTATAATGCTAAAGACGTGAGTGCTTACGAGGGACTAAAGACGCAAATACGGGAATTGTTGGCCCGGGTAAAAGTATTTGTCGATTTTTTTGTCAACAAACAACCTCGTCATTTAGGCGAAAAGATTGAAATTCCGGAATAAACTATTCAGTTTCTTGTTCGAATTTTTTTATCAGGGAGAACAAATTTTCCCGGTTTGAGGTCAATTTCCCGTGAATATCCACTCTTGGAATCTTGTCACTTTTAATTCCGATGATAAGATACTGTTCGTAGTAGGGGCGATTTGAATTCAATTCAAATTGTTGTTCAATATCCATGTATCGATTCAAATCCTGTATGGCTTTTCGGTTATCTAGTAATGGTGTAAGTTCTTGGAAAACTTGTGGATCGTAAGTGCCCATGGAATAACGTTGTGCCAGGTGAATTTTGGATAATATGCGGGTTGTCTGCCATCTGGCTGGAACCTGCTGGTAGTTGAAACAGTAGAAAGCTTCTTTTTCAACTAAATGATTGGCAGATGGAGAACTTCGGGAAGGTTGTTCCAGTACAATGAAATCTTCCCCAAGATCATCTTTCCAAGTGGTCTCTTGCGTGCAGGAACGAATGTAATACTCTTTGGTCGGAGTGTAGGCAAAAGAAAGACTGGCCTTTGTTGAAAATGGGGAATTTACTTTACGGTGTTTGGATAAAAGGACTTGTCGGAGTAATTGGTAATCCACGTAATCAAAATCCATGGACTTCAATTCATGATGGTTCCCGTCAATGGTGAAAGTCCCTTTACACGTGAGGCGTGTTCGTTGAGGATAAGCGCTACTTTTAGTCTTGAAAGCAAACCGGTAGTCAGAATTTTCTGATTCCAGGGGATAAATATCGTAATTGCGAATGTCGCTGAATAAAGGAGCGAATAATTGAATACTTCGCATAAACGTGAATATTTTACGAGTTCCGATATCAAAACGGGTTTCTTCGTCTGTAATGAATGTGGGTTTAAGCGTGTCTTGTCCATCGTTCGAGAGGTTGTAACTTCTGGCAACATAGAACGGGACGATGTAGGATCGGAAATCCGTATCCCACGTGTTTCGTGATTTAACATCACCTGAAGAGAAATAATAACCGTACTCCCGGCGGTATTCTACAACATTCTCTTCACATTCGGTAATTTTTTCGTATAAGGCTTTACCAAAATATTTGCATATCGGTTCGAGGCCGGGAGCCTGTTTCTTGAGTTTTGAGGAGGCTCTTTTTAAAAGTTCTTTCATTGAGATCCCCTTTTCCACGTTCGTCTCTTCCAGTTCGTATGCCAGGGGAACAAGTACAAGGCGTTTCATGCGAAGTAAATCATTCATACTGTATTTTACGGTTTGATACCCCATGCCTTGGAATTGTAACGAATCACTAGGGTGTAGTTTGTAGGTCTTGATAACACATTCCCCTTCAATATCGGTGCTAGTCAGTAAATAATGATTTCTAGGATTGACCACATATACTCCAAATTGAGGCTCGCCTTTGGGATTGATAACCTTTAAACGTATTTCTTGTGCATCAAGCCGGTTGAAAAGCAAAACGGTAATTAGCAATAAAACTACACGAATACAGTAACTAACCTTGTTCATAACGTTTGATTTTGTAAGGGAGACCAAAGGTAAGAAAGATTTTAAAAAGAAAATCACGATAGATTAGCTATCGTGATTTTCCAAAGCTATTATAAAAGTAAGATAATTCAGTTATGGATTTATTTTACCCATACATTCAAAATCTCTCCGATAAACATTTTGTGCATGGCTTTACCGGCCCATTGTTTTCTTAGTTCCGGGTCAGAAATACCGTCAATGTTGATAGTTTGAGAAACCATTTTGCGGCATTCGATAATCATCCAGGCTTCCGAGAATGCCTTGCTACCGGAAGGAGTGGTGATCGGGGTTAACCCGGCCTCTTTTACCTTATTTTTGTCTTTACCGGAATTATGCCCGCAATAATTCAGAGCTTCCCGGTAAGTTTCCGTGTAGAAAGTTAATGTATAGGTGTCTCCTTTATCCATGATATCATAAGTGTAGCGAGCGGGATTGATAAAACAGAATGTCACTGGTTTGTTGTACAGGTTTCCGAGACCTCCCCAGCTTGCCGTCATCGGGTTAAACTGCTGGTCGTTTCCAGCCGTGATTAACATCCAGTCTTCGGATAACATTTTAATAATATTTCCCGGAATCTTGTCGGGAGCGATACGCTTGTAGCCTTGTAAAGCATCTCCCGGGGCGGCAGATATGGTGGCAACGGTTTGCACGGGAGCAACTTGTTGGGTCGTTGTGGTTGTCGTTGTGGCTACGGGGGCATTTTGTGCGCCTAAACTTTTTTGCGCTCCTTCGTTCAAACTTTCAACCAGATCAATGGTTTTGATTCTGAATTTTGCAATCCGGTTGATCAGTTTGGTCTGATCTTTATTCATTGCCTGCTTGTCAGTGATCCATTCTTCGGCAGCCAGACGTTCCCGGCTATCTTCCGGGTAAAGGTAGGTGATATTGGTTACTTCCACGTTGCATTTACCGGGAGTGCAAACAAAATTCATCCGGTAGTTTATTTTTGCCCGGTCCAGAGAAAAAGTCTTATCTGCGAAAACAATGTATTCGTTTCCATAGCAAGCAATTTGTCCCTCTTCCTTGTTCGAATAGGCAACCATTCCCCAATTCCCTTTATCTGTTTTGAAACGGGTATTCGCCCATGCTAGGATAGCATCGAAAATCTGGTCTTTAGAAAGATTCGGAGCGTTAATTTCCTGTGAAAAAACAACTTTTCCGTTTACTTCCGGAACGGCTCCGACCATGTATTTGCTTTGATCTTCTTCCTGGGCTAATGCCAACATGGGAAAAAAGCAAAGAATGAGTAATAAATTCTTCATCATGATATTCAAATTTATGTGTGTTTTAAACTAAACTAATAAAAGATCGCACATCGGCTTTCTCGTGAAGAGTTATGCCGCACTCAAAGTTACAGAAATATTTCATACGTTCTTCGGCTTTTAACGAGAATTTGCAAATGTGGTATTGAAGTGCTTATTTTTAATTGTTTACTATACTTCATGTGAAATTTTCAGCCTTTTTTTACAGATTCGATTCTTTGGTATCGAGAGTCGTATATGTGGATTGAGACTGCAGTTGAACCAAATTCTGCCTGGCCGATGTAATGTTAATATTTTTTCTTAATTTAGCCGTCGAATACAATAAATCAAGAGACATGAATAATGAGGTGTTAGAAAGGCTAAAAGAAGAATATGGGGAGGATGACGACCTGATTCAGCTATATGAAGATTGGGGGGATACTCCCTATTTACATGAAATATACCGTATACTGGATGAACATTCATCTGATTGGGTGTTGGAACGTGAATTGGGTAGTTGGGCGGCAGAATTTATTCTGGATATTTTGCAGGAGCATGAAGAGGAATTGGAAGAGATGCCGGAGACCGAACGGGGTGCGTTATTTAAAGATGAGATTGAGGAACGATATGCTGATTTCAAAAGTTGTCATCAGTTTGCCCGGGTAAATAATCTCTCCATGGAGTACGAAGAAGACGAGGATACAGGTTGTGAGACATTGGACGAGTACATCGCAGAGAATGGGGAAGAGATCGGTTTCCCTAAATATTAATCCTCGCTGATCCGAGAGAAAATGGTTTGAATTTTAATTATATTACTCCTGTCATGATGGCAGGAGTAAATTTTTTTATGGTATGTTGCTAGAATAAAAAAAGTGGTAAAAGTTCATTGACTTTTACCACTCTTCCTTTATTATATTGCTAATCCAATCAGATTTCGATCTCGATCAATTTAGCTCCGGCAGTAACGGATTTTCCTTCTTGAGTCAGGATACGTTTTACTTTTCCGGCGTAATCACTTGTAATGTTGTTTTCCATCTTCATGGCTTCCAATACAAGTACGTTTTGTCCTTTACTTACAACATCACCCGGTTTAACGAGGATCTTGAAGATGTTACCCGGCATCGGAGCTTCAACCACTTTTCCGGTAATCGGTTCTTCTTTTTGAACTTCAGCGGTTTGTTGTGTTTGTTCCCCTTTATGCGTGGCCATATAACGGGCTTCTTTCTGTTTTGTCAAGAAGTTTTTGGCGACAGCCGGGAAAAGTTCCATCAAAAGGACTTCTTTCTCGTTCTCGGCCAATTTTACTCCACCGAATTCGGTCAAAACAGGATTTTCCTGCATTTGATATTTTGATGTATCATACGGGGTCTCTTCACGGGTTCCGGCAATTTTCAGACGGAATTCCGGATCAACAGGTACCGGAGTCTTTCCGTATTCACCTTTTACCAAAGCCACGAATTGATTAGATACGTTAGAATACATCGGTTTACCATTCTTGATGTCCAAGGCACAGTTCACGGCTTGAGCGCCTACAATCTGGCTGGTAGGAGTTACCAAAGGAGGAAGACCGGCAGCTAAACGAACCGTCGGGATTAATTTCATGGCATCTTCCAGAATATCCATTGAGTTCAATTGTTTTAATTGGGCTACCATGTTGGTGTACATACCACCGGGAACCTCGGCTTTCTTCACGAGTTCGTTCGGTTTCGGGAAGTTGAAATAAGCTTCGATTGCATGACAAGCTTCCAACAATGCCTCTTCGTTGTTACTCTTGGCAGCAGCGATAGCGTCATCGAATAATTTGTCAATGTTAGCCGGAAGTGTATCTGTAAGCGGGTTGAACGGATTCGGGAATTGTTTAACAGCATCGTATGCCTCCAATTCTTTACGAATCGTGTACAACTCTTTGTTGATCTTGGCAACAGCTTCCATGTTTACATCCAGTTCGATACCTAATTTCTTACAGAAGATGTAAATCAATTCAATAGCCGGAGCAGCAGGACCACCCGCGAAATTCCAGATATTGGTATCAACGATGTCAACACCGTGTACAATAGCGGAAAGTACGGCACCTAATCCGTAGCCCGGGGTACAGTGAGTATGGAAGTCTACCGGAATCTTCAAATTGCTCTTGAATAACTGCATCATCTCGGAAATACGAGCCGGGTTAATCAAACCACTCATATCCTTGATCGTGATCATGTCAGCTCCGAGAGCCTCCATTTCTTTTGCCTTATTCAAGAAATATTCGTTCGTGAACACGGGTTCGGGATTCTTTTTCCCTTTTAACTTGTCCATCAAACTTAATTTCGGATATTTCGGGTCAATCGTGTAGCAAACAGCGCAATCAGCCATACCACCATATTTTTTCACGTATTTGATGGTCGATTTCACGTTGTTCACGTCGTTCAAGGCGTCGAAAATACGCATGATTCCTAAACCGGATTCGATAGCGTTTTTACAGAAACCTTCGATAATTTCATCCGTGTAAGGTGCGTAACCGAATAAGTTACGACCTCTGGAGAGGGCGGTCAACTTGGAAACATCACCGATAACGGCTTTGATTTTTTCCAAACGATCCCATGGATTTTCGTTCAAATAACGCATTACGGAATCGGGTACAGCTCCTCCCCATACTTCCATCGCGTAGAACTTAGCATCCTTGTAAAAAGGTAACACGCGGTCCACTTGATTTTGGTTCATCCGGGTTGCGAATGAAGATTGTTGACCGTCTCTAAGTGTAAGATCTCGAATTAGTAATTTTCGTGCCATGTTTTATAAGAATTAATTGTTATGTGTTCTTTTAAATTCTGGACCAAATCTATTCAAAAGAAAATAATTTTCCTAATAATATACCTGAAATATCTGAGAAAAACTAACAAATTTTTTGAATCTTCAAAAATATGATTTTAATTTGTAACTTGAGATCGGATGTTTTATCCGTAACTCTGGTGAAATTAAATAAGTACGTCATGGAAAGAATCGCAATATTCCCGGGATCCTTTGATCCGTTCACAATCGGACACGAAGAAATCGTGAAACGTGGATTAAAAATGTTTGATAAAATCGTTATTGCCGTGGGAATTAACGCGGTTAAAAAAGAGTTCTTGGACGTGGATACCCGGATTGCCATTATTCGTAAAGTTTTCGAAGATGTAGATAATGTCATTGTCATGAGTTATTCCGGTTTGACTGTAGATTTTTGCGAGCAAATGGGTGCTAATTTCATTATTCGTGGTTTACGTACTGCCGCTGACTTCGAGTACGAACGTGCTGTCGGTCAGGCAAACAAAGCGATGGATTCTTCCGTGGAAACTGTTTTCCTTTTAACTTCTCCCGAACATACTTTTATCAGTTCGACCATCGTGCGCGATATATTCATGAATGGAGGAAATGCCAATAAATTTTTACCAACAAACGTAACAATAGAAGATTTACGTCAATAAAAGAGAGAATTTGAAACATTTTAGTGTGTTTTTCCATATATATATATGAAGAGTATTAATAGATATTAGTACTGGGAAATTGTTTTATCTTTTGGAGAATAAGAATGTAGTAGTCAAGTGGTGTGAAATATAAATAAACGATCAATTATTGAAATACAAATTTACATTATTTTTTGACACTTGTAAAAAGATGCTATTTTTTTTAATGGCTAATTATTAATACGTTTGAAATTTTGTCTTAACGATAAGAAAGTAATCCTCTGAACATCATTAATTGATCGTTTGTTGAGGGTATATATTATTAAAAATGAAGTTTACATAAATGAAGTTAGGGGTGTAATGGATGGACGAGTTAGATAAAATATTGCAACTCTTGAAAAAAGGAGATCGACGAGGGTTAGAACTATTGTTCCACCATTTTTATAAGCCATTGGTATTTTATGCCATGAATTTTCTTGCGCAACAAGAGGAGGCTGAGGATGCCGTACAAGAAGTTTTTATTAAGTTTTGGGAGGGAAAGCGTTTTCACGCTATAAAAAATAGCCTGCGTCCTTACTTGTATCAATCCGTGCGTAACTATTGTTTGAATTTGTTGGAAGGAAAAAAAGTGGTTCTTACGGAACCTATCAACTCGGACATGGATATGGCAGAGAATGAATATTTGGATGAGTCGGAATGGAATACCCGCATTGATCAATTATATAAAGCGGTAGATCGTTTACCCGATCGGACGCGGGAAGTTTTTAAAAGAATCGTGCTGGACGGGAAACGACATAAAGAAGTAGCAGAAGAATTTGAAATTTCTGTAACTACGGTAAAAACTCTTTTGGCGAGAGCATTAGCGGCTTTGCGAGCCGAGTTAAGCGAAAAAACATATTCGATATTGTTACTCTTCGTATAATTTTTTTGATTTTTTCTTCGAATTCTTGTCATCTATTTTTTCTTTTCTCCTGTCATAAGTATAGAACCAATGGAGAATAAATCATCATGTTACCAGAAAATATAGTACAATTAGCTTTGAAATCTCGTAAAGAGGGATTGACTGTAAAAGAACGGGAGTTTTTGGATCAGTGGCTTTTGGAGAACGTGGAATTGCAGGAAGAATTTCACCAGTTGGTAGAGTGTGGTTCCGTGGTACAGGCTGCTCGTTTGTTTGAGGATATTCAGATTAGAGATGCTTGGCAAAATATGGAACAAAAACTTTCTTCCCGACCGGGTTGGAGAAAACGTCATTTGACTATTCGTTGGAGTGTCGCTGCAACGGTAGTGATTATGTTGACTGCGGGATGGTTTTTGTTTAGACAATCACCTGTAATAACCGAGCCGGAGAAGTTAGCGCAAATAACCCCGGGGAGTTTGAAAGCCGTCTGGGTTTTAGAAGGTGGAGAGAAGTATGAGTTAAGCGAAAGCCTGGGACGTGATATCACGAACAGCGGGGGAGCCACGATTGGTAAGGACTCTTTGAATACCCTGGTAATTCAAGGGGGTAACAGCGAGCAAAGGAGTACCGTGAGGGTCCCGGAAGGGGGAGAATACCGGGTGGTCTTGAGTGATGGAACGAAAGTATGGATTAACTCGGGGAGTGAATTGACATTCCCGATGAACTTTGAAAAAGGAGAACGGGTGGTTGAATTGAAAGGAGAGGCTTATTTCGATGTTACTAAAAGTAAAGAATGGCCTTTTATCGTGCGTACTTGTCGCTCCAGCGTGAAAGTATTGGGAACCTCTTTCAATGTTTGCAGTTATGAAGAAGACTCTCTTGAACAGGTGACCTTGGAACAAGGTGGCGTGGAAGTGAAACATCACGACGAGACCTACCTTTTGCATCCGGGAGAGCAGTTCGAATTAGACACGACAAATGAAGAGATTGAAGTGAAACCTGTAAACGTGAAACTATATACCTCATGGATTGACGGAATGTTCCGTTTCCATAATATGCCGTTGGACTTATTGACGGTGAAATTGGAACGTTGGTATGATGTACATTTTGTTTTCTCGAATGAAGTTTGTAAAAATTATCGTTTCACCGGGGCAATCCGTAAAGACGTGGACTTTAACGAATTTATCCGTCTGATAGAACGGACGACAAATGTGAAATTTATTATAAATCAGAAGGATATAATAATACAAGAAAAATAAAAAGCAGGAAGTACGGCCATACTCCCCGCTTTGTTTAAATAAGATTCATGCTTTTTTTCAAGAGCATGAGAGTACTAATTTCAAATACAAAAGTATGAAAAAAAAGAGAAACACTTGGTATCGCTACGGGAAAATACCATGTAAAAAAAGTTTATGTATCATGAGATTAACATTACTACTTATGATCGGTTTTGTGTTTCAGCTATCAGCAACGGGTGTGGCACAAAGCGTGAAGATCGAAAAACAGCACCAGACCTTGGAAACTGTATTTGAACAAGTCGAATCACAGACCGGTTTGTTGATCATGTTCAGTAATAACGAATTAGATGTGAATCGTAAAATAACTCTTGATGTTCGTAAATATACTTTGAATGAATTATTTCGTAAGGTGTTGGAAGGTACGAACATGGATTTCGACTTGGAACAGAATTACGTGATAATCCGTCCGGCCCGTCCGGTTGCCGTGCGGGACAGTGTGGTAAAAACGAATAAAATAAAAGGTGTCATCGTGGATGCTCACGGGGAACCTCTTCCGGGAGTAACCGTTGTGGCCAAACGGGGAGAAATTCTGGTGACGGGAGCGGCTTCCGACGGGAGCGGTAAGTTCGAGATCGTGGTTCCTGCAGATATACGTGACTTGACGTTTACTTTTGTAGGGTATAAAACGGCCATTGTTCCGGTAGAATTGGATAAGGAAATGACCATACGTATGGAAGAAGAAGTGAGTGAGGTGGATGAGGTTGTTGTGACCGGTTATTTCACGAAATCAAAGTCCAGTTACACGGGAGCCGTGAAGAGCGTGACTGCCGAGCAGTTGAAAACCATCTCCGGTACGAACGTGGTTGCCGCTCTGGCAGCCTTAACGCCCGGTTTGAATCTGGTAGAAAGAAGTGAGTTAGGGTCTAACCCGAATCACGTTCCGGAATTATTATTACGCGGAATGAGTTCTTTCTCTGATGGGACGACTCAAGTGAATCAACCGACGATCGTGCTGGATGGAGTTGAAATCAGTATGCAGGAATTGTACGATTTGGATATTAACGAGATCGAAAATATCACGGTGTTAAAAGATGCATCGGCAACGGCTCTTTACGGTTCTCGTGCTGCCAGTGGAGTTATCGTGGTGGAAAGAAAGAAACTGACGGAAGGCAGTATGCGAGTAGCCTATAATTTTACGGGTAACGTGCAATTCCCTTATTTGAAAGATTATGATATGCTGAATGCGGCTCAGAAATTGGAATACGAGCGTTTAGCAGGCTTGTACACGTCGGAAGTAAAAAAAGATGCTTGGGGAAATATCACGAATGAAGGAGAGCAATATGCGTTAGATAAATTATATAACGAGCGTTATCAAGAAGTGCAGCGAGGAGTAGACACAGATTGGTTGTCACAACCTGCCAGAACGGCTTTTTCTCACGATCATTCTTTGCGTTTGTATGGTGGAGCCTCCAATATTCGTTATGAACTGTCCGGACGTTTCAATAACGTGCAGGGAGTTATGAAAGAGGACTACCGTCGTCGTTATAACTTGGGGTTCAAATTGGAATATCACGTGCAGAACAAGTTGACGATGGCGAATCGTACCACTTATAGCGAGGTGAATTACAAGCAATCACCTTACGGTGCTTTTTCTAAATACGTGGAAATGAATCCTTATGACCGGATTTATGACCAGTACGGGGAATATAATAAAAATCTTTCTTGGAACTTGGACAATCCTTTGTATGAGGCGAGCTTGGGTAATTATGATATTTCAAAGGATAAATCCATCTCGAATACCACGGATTTTCGTTGGGAAATCAACAAAATGTTCCGTTTGTCGGGAAACTTTAATATCACGGTAACAGATTCTAATAACGAGGTGTTTAAATCTCCCGATTCTCAAGATTTTAAAGACGAGACAGAACTTTCTAAAAAAGGTTCTTTGACCCAGAAAAATGGTAGTGGCGTGTCATACGCCGGAACCTTGACAGGGGCATTTAACCTGATGACCGATAATAACAGTTTGTATAGTGTGAATGCGGGTGTGGAAATCCGGAAGGAAACCAGCGAGTCCTCCACCATGACAGGAGTGGGCTTTTATGATGACGCGTTGAATTTCATGGGGCAGGCTGCTGGTTATTCTGATCAAAAACCGACGGGAACACAGGCCGTCAGTACGGAATTGGGATTTTTCGTGAATGGAAACTATATGTATAACAATCGTTATTATGCTGACGTGGTATACCGTGTGACCGGATCGTCGAAATTTGGGGCAAACAACCGTTACGGTAGTTTCTGGTCTGCCGGGTTAGGATGGAACATACATAACGAAAGTTTCATTAGTTCAAGTAAGATTGATATTCTGAAAATCCGGGGTAGCTTGGGATACACGGGTAAGGTGAATTTCTCTCCTTTCCAAGCAATGACCATGTATCAATATTCCGGTGATCTGGAATATTTGAACGGTATCGGAGCTATCCCGCAGGGAATCGGTAATAAAGATTTAGGTTGGGAACGGGAACTTTCCTATAACGTGGGAACAGACATCAGTCTTTTTAATCGTCGATTGAATTTCACGTTTGATGTTTACTTGAAAAAGACAACCGACTTGGTATTGGATGCCTCTCGTGCGCCGTCTACCGGAACGACTTCTGCCAAAGAAAATATCGGGGAGATGGAAAACAAGGGACTGGAATTCCAGGTGGATGGTATGCTCGTGCAGAGAAATGATTTTTACTGGCAGGTTGCGGCTACCGGAAGTATGAACCGGAACCGGATCTTGAAAATAAACAGCGCCTTGAAGAAAGCGAATGAAGATGCTAACAAGGTAGATTCGAAGACCCCGCTGGCACAATATGAGGAAGGTGAATCTACCTCGGCATTGAAAGTGGTTAAATCAGCGGGAATTGATCCGGCGACAGGACAGGAAGTATTTATTAAATTGAACGGGGAGAGAACCTTCGAGTACTCCGCGGATGATAAATTCGTGATCGGGGATACTGAACCGAGATTCCGGGGAACCGTTTCAACTAATTTGTTTTACAAGGGATTCAGCTTGTATCTGTTAGGTCGGTATGAATGTGGTGCTTACTTGTATAACACGACTCGTGCCACGAAAGTGGAGGGTGCGGACCCGAAAAAGAATGCAGATAAACGAGTTTTCAGCAGTCGTTGGAAAAATCCGGGCGATATTGCTTTCTACAAGGACATCGCAGATTCTGAAGGATGGGGGTCGAACCCGAAACATACAGACCGTTTCGTGGAAAAAGAAAATGTGTTCACGCTGGGAACCGTGAATTTCGGTTACGAATTCAGACCGAACATTTGTTCCAAGATTGGGGTACGAAATTTACGTGTCGGAGTGAACTTGACGGACATCGTGCGTTGGTCAAACGTGAAAATAGAACGGGGAACCACTTATCTATATAGTAACGGGTTTGAATTCACGCTTAGTACAACATTTTAAAAGGAAAGATTATGAAGATAGGATTTAAAAATATAATGGTACTTTTAGCCTTACTCCTTGGGGGAAGTTCCTGTGACAGTTTTTTGGACGTGCAACCTAAAGGTGAGGTACTGGAAGGTGATTTACTGAAAGATGCGAAGGGATTTGAGAATGCCCTTTACGGGGTCTATGCCAAGATGGGGGCAACTAACTTGTACGGGCAGAATCTGAGTTATTCCGCCTTGGATTTGATGGCTCAATATTATACCTCTACAAATAACGAAGAGGTTGAACCACTTATAAAATATGACTATAAGAATACGAAAGCGGAAGATCTTTTTTATAATATCTGGTGTGATATGTATTCCAATATCGCCTATGCGAATAACGTGTTGGAACATCTGGACAAATTCTCCCCTTCGGATATGCAATTTTACAATATCTATAAAGGAGAGGCTTTGGGGCTGCGTGCCTTCATGCATTTTGACCTGTTGCGTATTTTCAGCGAGCAAATCACGGAGAACGAAAGTGCTGACGGGATTCCTTATTCAACCCGGTTCTCCTTGTTTGCCCCGGACATTCTGAAATCTAAAGACGTGTACAAGCGGATTATTTCTGATTTGAGGTCGGCAGAGCAATTATTGGATGACGAGGAACTGTATGCGTCAGTCTCTTCGAACGCTAATTTCCTGAAAGACCAGAATATCCATTTTAACTTGCAGGCCGTGCAAGCGACTCTGGCAAGGGTTTACTTGACGGAAGGAACACTCGATAGTGCCTTGTATTACGCGCAGCAAGTGATACAAGCTCCCGGTCTTTCCCTGTTGGATTACACGGATATTGCCGGAGATCTGGCGGGAAAATTGTCATCCAAGGAAACGGTATTCGGAATTTATTCAAAGAATTTTGCCGAACCGGTGATTAAGATATTGCACAACTCCCAGTCTGCGTATTCTTTTGAAATGCGTTATAATATTCAACAATTATACCAGATTGACGGGGCCGGGAATGATTACCGCTGGGGTGCATGGTACACGTATAACAACACGGGAAAATACTGGAAACTGGATAAACTGACAGATACTTACGTGCTGAATAACACGGAATATAACCGTCCGGCAGGTGAGATCCGCGGAATCAACATGATACGCTTACCCGAAATGTATTATATCGCGGCCGAGAGTGCCTTGAGGTTGGGTAATTACGATCAAGCTCTTGATTATTTTAACGAGTTGTTGGAAAGTCGGGGATTAGTTGCTTTGGACGAGAGACTTCCGGCCGAAACTCTGACTATCGACAAGATCACGGATGATCGTTATAAAGAATTTGTCGGGGAAGGACAATCCTTCTACCACATGAAACGATTGAACCTGAATATTCTTAATGTCGAGGGACAGACCGTAACTGCCGACAAGAAAATCTACGTGGTGGACATCCCGTCACAAGAGTTCGAATTTAGAAGATGAAATGGTAAATAGAAAACATATGAGAAACATAACATATATATTCACCGGTTGCCTGTTCGTGATATTCGGCATGGGATTGATCTCCTGCAATGAACAGGATTACAAGTTGTTCGATTCTTCCCGTACGGGAATTTACTTCACGGAAGACAGCGTGGTGTATTCTTTCGGGGTGACGAAACTGGAAGTTACTTCCTACGAGATGAAACTCCCCATGAAAATCATGGGGGCTCCGGTTAAAGAAGTGCGTTCTTTCAAGGTGGAAGTCGTGGCAGCCAAGACCACGGCAGAGGCAGGTGTACATTATACCTTGCCAGCCGAATTGATTATCGAACCGGATTCCGTGAATGGTGTGTTACCGGTAACGGTATTGCGTGAACATTTGGGAAGTGACGGGTATTGGCAGGTGGCTTTCCGTTTACTGGCAACGGATGATTTTGAACCGGAGACAGAGGTCGGAACCGTGTCTATCGCTTCTTTCAATAATGTCGTGGAACCTCCGCAATGGAAAGATTGGTCTGGTAAGGTCACGTGGCCGGATTATAAATTGGGGGTATGGGATCCCGTGAAATGGGTTAAATTCATGGAATATTTCCGGGCAATGGAAGAGACCGTTCCGGCTACTTACAAAGGAATGGTGGATATGTACGGGCCGAATCTGGAAAATGTACAATACGGGTGGATGGACGAGTATAATTACGCCGCGACCAAGTACATATTGACCCCGATGTATGACTTCTTTGCCGCGAACCCGGAATTATTGCAAAGCGGGAAAAATGATATTCCGAAACCGTATTGATGAAATGAATTATTCATGTAGTAAAAACAGATTATTATGAAGTGGAAATATCTATATATATGGCTAATAGGCTTATTAGCAATCGGTTGTTTTGATGATGACACGGCTGTTGACACGGTTCGGATCTCCGAGATCGCCATTGATACCAATAGTTTACAGAAAGAGTATAACAGGGACAAAAATCAAACTCTGGTGATTGACATCACTCCTTATGTGACCCAGAAGGAAAAAGACCTTCCGTTGACGTTCCAGTGGGACATGGATTACAAGTTTTATTCGGATTCGTCCGTCCTGTACGTGGACTGTCAGGATTTGGGAACCTTCCCGATGCGGGTGAAAGTGAGTAACGAGCATAGTAGTGCGTTCTATGAGTTCAAGTTGCATATAAATTCTCCTTATGAAGAAGGAATTACGGTGTTAAGTGAAAGCGGCGATGGGACGGGAATGCTCTCTTTCATGCGTCAGATGGCAGACGGAACCATGGGAAACTTTGAAACGCATTGTTTGACAATGAATAATCCCGGAGAAGTATTCCCGAAATCTCCCACGGACATGGCAAAAAGATTATCTCAGTTGTTTATCAGTTATAAAAATGATCCTTCCGTTTACGTGATCAATGCCAAAACGTTTGAATTGGAGAATATCGTGAAGGCTCCCGAGTTTTCGGATTTCCTTCCAGTGGCTATGATGTTACCGGATAACACGGCTCGTACGGCAGTTGCCATATCTGAGAATGGCAAGGTTTATAATCTGGCCAGTATGGAAGGTTTGATCCTTACCCATACCACGTTGACCTCGACTTATTCCTCTGTTCAACACAGTTACTTCGGGGGATATCAACCCTATTATTATCTGTGGGATGTGAATCAGCATACGATTTGTTATTACAATGGCTATACGGCTAATTATTGTCAAGAATTCGGACCGATCTGGAACGGGGCACATGAGGTGATCGCTATTTTTGAAAACGAAAAAAAATCATCTTTTACCGTGTTGACCGAATTGAATGGAGAGATATGGAAAACTTCTTTGAGTAATACGATTTATAAGCTTAACGAGAATTATCAAAAAATTGGTGTTGATTATCGTGATGTACAACGAGTGATTGCTAATCCGGTACTCAAGAAAGAAGACCCGAAAGTTGCCAGTTCTTCTTACCAGTGTTTGTTCTATGCACAGGGTAACAAGATTTATCGCTGGTACTATTCGTCCACTTCATTCCCGACAGAATCGTGGACAGTGATTGACGATATCTCGAATGCAGAGATCACGACGATGGCGATCAGTCCGGATGAATCCCAGATATACGTGGGGGCTTACCGCTCGAATGAATCCGGAGAGAACGGGTATATCTATATCTACGATACGAGAACGGGTCAGTTGATCGATTCTTATAAAAACGTAGCCTACAAGCCAGTCAAAATAATGTATAAAGTAAAATGAAACATATAATCAGTATCCTCCTTTTGCTTGCAGCTATCGGTTGCAAGCAAAAAGGACCCACTGAGATCACCGGATCGGTGGATCGAGGTGAATACTCGGGGTTTCAATTGTTTATTGTTGATGGGGATAAGAGGGATTCTTTGTTGGTTGATAGCCAAACAGGACTTTTTTCGCTTCAACTGGATGGTGATGCTCCTCGGATGGTAACCTTGATGGGAGTTGTGGGAACCGAGCAAAACAAGTGGCCGTTTGAACAGGCGTTGTATATTGAACCGGGCGGAAAAGTAAAGCTTGATATTCGATTTAAGAGTAGACGGGCGAAAATCGAGGTTGATAAGAAGGACCGGAACAATGCGGCATTGATAACTTATAATTGTTTTTACCTGGATAAAAGTCGGTCTATATGGGAAAATCCACCCGTGGCGAATGAATTGAAAAATAGCATGAGTGAAATTTATACTCGTGTAAATGACGTGATGGAAGAATTTCGCCCTGCGAATATGGTGGAAAACTATCTACGGATACAGGCATATTTATCTTTTATGCAGGCTTTGGATGGCGTGACTTATATGTATTCCCGTAACGGAGAAACGTTACCCGATGGAATGGATGAATTTTTACCCCCAGTTTACGAAATCTTGGATAATCCGATCGCCTTGTTTTTTTATAACACAAATACTTTCGTATTCAATTACCTGAAAAGGGAACGGGAGACTCCGGAGGAACAACTTCAACTATTGAAAGAACGTTTTACCGTTCCGTCTATAGTGGCCTCTGTAAGTCGGCTGATTGTGCAAAATTTCGTGACAAACTATAATTACAAAAATGGTTTTGAAGAAGGCTTGCTGCGTTTGAAAAATATGACAGCCGATTTAGGGGATGAAGGGCAAAAATTGGTAAAAGACTTCGAATCCAAAAAATATTCCATGGAAGGAGCCGCTTTGCCCGACGTGACGTTGGAAGACGTGGATGGTAAAATTCACAGGCTAACGGATTTTCGAGGAAAATATCTTTATATCGACCTGTGGGCCTCGTGGTGTGCCCCGTGTTGTCAGGAAGTTCCCTATTTGCAGAAGTTGGAAAAACAATTGAAGAATCCTGCGGTAGAATTTATCAGTATCTCGCTTGATACGAATAAAGAGGCGTGGAAGAACAAGATGAAACAATTAAAGATGCATGGTCATCAATATATCGTGACCGGAGATCAATTCGCCACGATGATGAACATCAAAGGAATACCTCATTTCCTGCTTTATAGTAAAGACGGGACTTTGATGCAGTACAAGGCGGATCGTCCTTCTTCAGGCGATAAGATACGAAATGTGCTGACTCGATTAAAATAAAAAACGGGCTTTTGCCCTGCATGTTCATAAAGTTTGTATTTTTTCTAAAGAAAAAGGGTTCCCAAGGGAACCTTTTTTCACATCAGTGTGACTGAGTAATTGAATATTAAACGAGAGTTTTTTTAATTGCTTACTTAAAAACTGAATCCACTCTGGAAAATGTTGGACTGGCTGTAAGGAACTAAATTCCCGGAGAAAGTCAACTCTCTTCCATTTGTGTTTGAGCTTACGGTTACTGTCGAGTAATTACTCCCGTAGCCGAGGCGAACGGTAACTTGAGCGAATAAAGCGGCGCCCATCACGTTGAACGTGTAAGTGATATTTCCGTTTTTGTCAACTCTTTCGTTAATGCTGGAAGGCCAGCCGGTGAGCGTGATTCCACCTAAACCGTTCGGTCCGGGATTAAATCCGTTGAATGCCAATTGCAATGAAACCTGATTGTTGTCCATGGCCACGAAGTTCAAATTGTTCGTTACGGGAATAGCTGCCCCGAAATTGTTAAACAATGTGTTGGCCTGTAATACCCAACTGTTACTTTTAAGTGCTTTAACCGCATCTTGGTAGGCGATCATGTTTTGTTGCTCGCGAACCATTCTGTTGTGCATCCTCATGCATTCCCTGTGAGCTTTTCTTTTAGCCCGTAGTTCTTTTTTTGTTTGTGCTTGCATTGCAAAGTCACTGAACAGGAATGTAGTCATTGCCAATAAAAAAATAATTTTTTTCATAGCGTCTCTTTTTTATTTTATTCTGATTAGTTTAGTTTACGAATTGACATATCCCCTCACCATCTTCTGCTAGTCCTTGAAAGAATGACTAATAGAATATTCAAATTCTATGGCGTATACGTCACGAAATCGGGCAGGGTTATCCTTATGTCTTTAAAAAAGATTAATTTTATAAAGTGGGTCTTACAGGAAGGTTATATCGTTACTACTCTTCACTATTCAATACACCCAAGGTAGGAGAGGACTTTTGACCGTCTGCGGTGGTTGCGAAACCATAAATTACCAGATGATGGGAATCCCAATCTTTAGGCAGCTCCCAGGTTGTTTCTCCGGCCTCGGCTCTGGTTCCCAATATCACTTTCCGGCTCCGCCCCATCTGGGTTTCATAGATGGCCCCGTGTAAACAATCGTTTTTATACATATAAGGCATTAACGGCTGTTTTTTCCACCGGAAGATGATCCGGTGCCCGGCATGGTCAATTTCTGCCTCGATTGCCGGTAAAGCCAAGGGACCGTCGGAAATGGCTAGTTGTAGCGGGTCAATCGTTACGTTTAACTCGTCATCGACTTCAACTTTCCCCATGTTTAGAGCCAAAAAACGGTTAGATGCCTCCTTTCTTGAAGAGGTGCAGAATCCGGAGGGTAAGATCGGGGTCAGATGGTGTTTGAAGAGCGATATGGTTTTCATGCGAGTTCTTTGCTTTAATTGTTGAAGAGTCTTCGCGTCTTTCCGGGAGAAAATTTTCGCTCTTGCCACTTGTTTGTCTTTCAGCTTGTAGCTGGTCACGTTACCCACGGTTCCCGATAGGTTCTCGAATATAGTAGATTCAAAAATTGCCATAATACTTTCGTGTTAAGATTTCGTCACTTGAAAATGAATTCCGGGAGAGAAGTTTTTCAAATCATCCCGTCCGAAGAAACAGTATAGATGTGCAGTTTGCCATTCGCCTTCTGGTAGAGTAACTCGTGCGTAACCATCTTTTCGTAGGGTATTCGTATCTTCCAGTAATACTGGGGTATAAGGTTCGTTGTCAAATATTACGGCTACCATTAACCGATCGGTGGATTGTGCAGTGATCGAGCTGGAGTTGTCCGTCCAATGCAGTTCCACGGCATTGGGTTGGGTCTGTTTCATCGTGGTTCCGAAAGGCAATTGTTGGCTACCGTCCGAAAACTCCAGACGGGAATAGTCGATGTAATTGTTCGCCCCGAACAGGTTCATGTTTTTACCTAGGAACCAGTGATACCCTGAACGTTTCTCGTTATACCGGGCTGCTAGATTGCAGATTTCTTTTAACAGGTTACCTTCCAGAGCTTTATACATGGTTTGCGCTCCCGGAAGTTTTGCCCGTTGCATCTGTTGTTTCTCGCTTTTAGGATTGCTTACCTTTTTGGGCCTTTTCCGGATAAACGTTTCGTTTCCCACCCGGTAAATGATGTATTTATCCAGCTTTCCCGACATACCGTCCAGTAGAGAGTCTTTCAATGATGCCATACTTTTTTATTTTTCAAGTTCGGTTTATAAACGTGACCAAACCCGGTTCACAAGGTGATTCAATCTTTATTGTAATTTATATATGTATATAAATCGATGTAAAGATAATACATTATATTTATAAAAACAATAAAATAATAACTTATTTTTTATTATAAATAGCGTTGAATAGGAAATGAATGGGAGTTAAATGGGAGTTGGGATATTAAAAATACGATAAAAATTCATGTAAAATATCATATATTTTATAGAATAGGGGATTAAATGTTTTAGATCGTGGGAGCTTTGGCGTATCAAGTAGAAAATCCTCGGAATCTATTTGTCCGGGGATTTTAATATGCTGGTTATTCGTGTTTTTTGGTTGTTGTTCTTTGAAATGAGGGTGAAATTTCTGGTTTAAAATGGGAGTTCTTCTTTTTTTAATCCTGTTAGTAAAAGAATATTTTCGATGGACATACCCATTTCTTTTGCTTGTTTCGCTATCGTCAAAGCCTTCTTTTTTTCTCCTTCAGCCAATCCTTCAACCTTCCCTTCCGCTTTTCCTTCTGCTTTTCCTTCCGCCCATCCTTCTGCCTTCCCTTCTGCTTTTCCTTCAATCCAGCCGGATTGGATCACGCTGCGTTGATATTGTAGGGCGCTCAAATGTGCTTCATAGCTGGCACGTTCTTTGGGACTAAGATTGTCAAGACGTAGTAATTCTCGGGCTTCGGATAATCCGCTAGTCTTTGTGTTGTCGGCAATTTCACCTGTTTTCAAGAAAGCTATCCATTCGTCAAGGGGAGTTTTAGCCAGTTTATCAAATTCGTTGACACGTAGCACGTAGTATTCAGGAAAAAGATCTCCGGCATTCTCTCTGATGAACTGTTCTCGTTGTCGTAAAGATAGTTTAAGTGTATCATGTTTATGAATTCCTTCAAAAGAAGTGTTCCCGTGATATACGTAGTCTTCCCCTTGTCCTAGGTCAAAGTACACGATGTTTATGGAGTATACTTTTTTAACTTGCGAGTAGGGTTCTCCTTTCGTGATGTATTCGGTAATAGCCTTTGATACTCCATACAACATACGATGAAAATAGTCCAGCTCCCGGTTGTTCTGTACTTCGATAATAACGAGTTCACCTTTACTGTTTTCAGCCAGCATGTCGACCCTGTTGAATTTATCTTCAGCATGTTGCTGGTTGCCCTCGCTTTCCAGCATACGATCAATTTTGATACGTTCTCCCAGTAACGTGGAGAGGAATCCCTCGAGAATCACGAAGTTTGATTTTTGTCTTAACAATCGTTTGGTTGCCCAGTCGAATCGTACATAATTTTCTCGTGCCATGGCAGATAAGTATTTTATTTGAATATATGACAAATATACGCATAATTGTGACACGAAAGGTCACGGGCGAGTGATAATTTTTTTGATAGAGCTATCGCGAAACTTAGGACGTGATTATAGCAAAGAAGAGGGAAAATCCCAAGATCCCCTCTTCTGTTTTCCCGTAAGCATATTTTATTTGTGCTTTTTGTTTTTTAGAGGTGTTTCGTGTATCGTTTCTTCGACTAAATAAGACGGAACATCTTTTTTGTTCTTGCTTTTCTTCGGTTTTTTGTTTCCGGCTGCACCCATGATAAAATCTCCTATAATTTAAGTGTTAAATATTTAAGTGATTAAATGAGTAGAGATCGGTTATTAAAAAATAGCTGGTCCTATTCACGGGCTGGATTAACAAAGGGTGTGCCAAACGGCCTGTCAGTGACACGAAGAGACGAGTTGGCGGTTTCGGATGTCGGATTGACAGGATACGGGAATGAAATATTTGAATGTTATTATTTTGGTATAGTTTCATATTTTTATTTTTTGCCCTATATTTGCCAACGTTTAACGTGGGGCATATGTTTACTATATTGGATAAAAAACGTTATTTCGAACAATTGTTCCGGGAAAATTATACCCGGTTGTATTATTATGCCCTTAGTTTTCTGAATGATAGCGAACTTGCTAGAGATGTGGTGAGTAATGCGTTTGAGGCCGTGTGGGCGGGACGGGATCGGTTGGAATTTTCCAGTTCTCTGGTTCCTTTTGTATATCGGCTCGTTCGTAATGCTTGTTTGGACGAGTTGAGGCATCAGAAGACGACGGAACGTTTCGTGGCGTACATGAAGGAGCAACCGGAGGCGTTTGATGAGAGGGAACTGCAGGAGTACGAATTGTTGATAGAACGCATACATCATGCCGTGGAAGAATTACCTGTCCAGACTAGAAATGTGTTTAAAATGTGTTTTTTGGAAGGGAAAAAATACCAGGAGGTCGGGGTTGAATTCGGGATCACGGTGAATACGGTGAAAGCTCATGTAATGAAAGCGTTACGATTGTTAAGAGAACAGTTTTCCGGAGAGGATTTTATTCTATTTTTCTTGTGCATGAAAAAAAGAGCTGAAAAAAGATAAAAAAAGTGGTTTTCGGCATTACCCATTTTGCCAGTGTCTACGTGTATGGATATATGAACAAGATAAAATGGGACGAAAGTATAACTATGTAGATATTGACTTTGCCGTTCGGGTACTAAATCATCCGGAGCTGATTGATAATGAGGAAATGAGGCTATGGTTGCGGGATGAAGGGCATTGCCGGCTGCTGGAAGAGTTGCGCCGGGTACGGGAGGGGAGTCTGAGAACTGTTGACGGGCTACGGCCGGATGTGAATTTGGAGTGGGAAAAGTTGAGTCGGAAACTTTTCCGAAAAAGAATGTTACGGGTTTACCGGATCGCGATGGCAACGGCTTGTATCGGGATACTTATTTCGGTGGGTTGGTTGTGGAGCCGCCCGTCTCCTGTGATGCAGGAGGCTTTAGTGATGGTGCCGGTGGAAGAGGATCATGTCGAGAGTGAAGGGGTGACACTTGTTTTAAATGATGGGGAGGAGATTCGTCTGAACCGGGAGAATGAGGCTTTGTTGATGCAACGTTTGCCACAAACATTTAAAGTGTTGTCCACGGATTCTTTGGGAGGACTGGTTTATACACCGCAGCAATTAATGGGGAAATCGGAAGAGTTACACACGTTGAAAGTGCCTCGTGGCGGGGAATATTTCGTGATTCTGGATGACGGGACGAAAGTGTGGTTAAATTCGGAAACGGAGTTTCGTTATCCGGTTACTTTCGAGGATGAGAGGCGGGTGGTGGAATTGTCCGGGGAGGCTTATTTTCAAGTGGTTCGGGATGAAAAGCGTCCGTTTATCGTGAAAACACGGGGTTTGCAAACCCGTGTTCTGGGAACGGAGTTTAACGTGCAGGCTTACCTGACAGACAAGGTGAATGTTACTTTGGTGAACGGGCGGGTGGCCGTGAAAGTTCCGGAAGATTCAAGGGAGATATTACTGAAACCGAACGAAAACGCCTTGTATAGTCAGGGGAAAGTGAGGGTGTCGAAAGTGGATGTGATGAAGTTTATTTCTTGGAAAGAAGGGTATTTTTACTATGATAACGAGCGGTTGGAGGATATTTTGACAGAATTGGGACGCTGGTATAATTTCACGGTAATTTATGAAGATTTAGAATTGAAAGAGTTACGTTTTCAGTTTTGGGCGGATCGGAAAGATGCATTCCGGAAAGTTCTGGAGCATTTGAATGAGATGAAAAAATTGAAGATAGAGGATCAGGGTAATTGTATAGTAGTTTGTAGATAGAAAATTAATGTTTTGAAATATAGGGGTTTTGAGAAAAATATTTTCTCAAACAGGATATTGTATGTCATATTTGAAATACTAAAACAGATAAAATCATGAAAAGAAAGCGAAAATTGTTTTGTTTAAGACCGGGACAAAGGTGGCGTGGGATGGTATTGTGGGTGTTTTTTATATTACTGGGTTTTTCCGGTTTCTCGCAGGAGAATAAAGTTTCTTTTAAGTTCGTGAATCAAGAGTTATCTTCCGTGTTCAAAGAGTTGGAGAAGGCAGATGTGTACAAATTCATGTTCAATTACGATGACGTGAAGGGGAAAAAGGTGAGTTTGGATGTGAAGAATAAAAAAGTACTGGAAATATTAGATATAGTATTGAAGGATATGCCATTTACTTACAGGGTAGATGGAATTATGGTGGTTATCAGGCCTAAACAAGCCGATAGTACGGTTAAAAAATATGTATTAAAAGGTGTGGTGGTGGACGTGAAAGGAGAACCTATGATTGGCGTGACGGTACGTTTGGATAGCACTTCGATAGGGACCGCTACGGCTGTTGACGGGGCTTTTACACTTGTGGTTGACAAGCCCAAGGGGAATTTGGTTTTCTCGTTTATCGGTTTTAAGGCAAAGAAAGTAGCCATTACTCCCGATAAAGATATGATCGTGAAATTGGAAGAAGAGGTTTCCGACTTGGATCAAGTGACCGTTATTGCTTACGGGGCGAGAAAGAAACGGGAGTTGATAACTTCCGTGTCGTCGATCAAGGCGGATGATATAAAAGAGATTCCGGCGGCGAGTTTGGAAACTTTGCTACAAGGACGTATGTCGGGAGTCGGGGTGAATATCCAGTCGGGTTCTCCCGGTGGCGGGGGTACGAACGTGGCGGTACGCGGGTATAATTCCTTGTGGTTGGATGAAGCGGGCGGTGGTGATGGTTCTCCGTTATACGTGATAGACGGGGTACCCGTTCATTCGTTTACTTCCCCGGTGACGGGAACGAACACGATAGCGGAAATTGATCCCTCGACGATTGAGTCGGTGGAAGTGTTGAAGGATGCCGCCTCGGCAGCCATTTACGGTTCACGTGCCGCAAACGGGGTGATTTTGATTACCACGAAAAAAGGACGTGCAGGTGAGGGAAAGTTTTCCGTGAACCTGTCCTATTCGGCGTCCGTGTTGCCGGAGGCCCCGACACAGTTGGGTGGGCGGGCAGAACGCCTTTATCACATAGCCGTCATGCGGGCACAAAAAGGAGCCTACGAGGTGAAGGGGAAGGGATATTACAAATACCCGACTTCATACGAGGAGGCTGCTAATAACGAGGCGATATATGATGCATTTTGGGATCGTGGCTTGGGGTTGGAAGCTAAAAATATAATTCAAGATTCTTTGAATCCTTTTTTCAATAATTCCACGAATTGGTACAAGTATATTTTTCGCACGGGAAAGATTCTGAATGCCAATATCCAAGCGAGTGGCGGTACGGAGAGGATGACGTATATGGTTGGGGCTGGATATTACAAGGAAACGGGGATTATGCCGGGAAGTGACTTTTCACGCGTGAATTTGTTGACGAATCTTTCTTTCAATCCCGTGAAGAAGTTGACCGTGGATAGTCGTTTCTATTTGGCATACACGGACAGAAGTCGGGGGGCGACATCGGGAGATGCCTTTAAATACGAGGGATTCACGGTCGATCCTAATTATACCTCTTCGTTACTTTTGAAGGGTGGAGCGGTAGAGAAGAAAATGTTGCAGATGCTGAACGGACAGGTTGAAAATAACACTTCTTATCGTTTAAGAGCTAACTTGCAATTGGGGTACGAGATTTTAAAAGGATTGTCGATCACGACTTCCTTGGCGTTGGATTACACGCAGGCGAACCAGAATCAATTTACTCCCAGTTATTTGGATGCGAGTGGTTATAATGAAAGTAAATCATCGGGTGAGATTGCCCGGGATATGTTGTTGTCCAACGAGAATTTGTTGAGTTACGGGTTCTCGCTTGACGAGATGCATAATTTTGACTTGTTGTTCGGGTTGGCGTATGATGGTAGTAAAAGTTGGAGTAATGGCGGTCACGGGTTACGCGGGCCGAGTGACCGGATTGAGTATGTCGGGAGTGGGTTCCCGGATTTGGTTTACGATCCGAAAGTCGATGACTATCGTGCGATGAAAGATTATAGTTCCAGTTTTTCGGAAACGGCCATGGTGAGTTATTTCGGTCGATTGGCTTACAATTATGACAAGAAGTATTTGTTGGAAGTCACGGTGAGGCGGGACGGGTCTTCGCTGTTCGGTGCAGATGTACGTTGGGCTACCTTTCCGTCCGTGGCGGCCGGGTGGGCCTTTTCAACCGAGCGTTTCATGAAGTGGGCATGGTGGTTGAATTACGGAAAAGTGCGGGCAAGCTGGGGACGTTCCGGTAGCCAGTTTGCGGTCCCGTATTTGGCACAAGGGCTAATGTCCCCGGGAACGATCTTTGACGGGGTACAGGGGATGCAACCCGAGGGGGTGATAAACCGGAAGCTGAAATGGGAAGAGTCGGACCAATATGATTTCGGGTTGGATATGGATTTTTTTAATTACCGTCTGAACCTAACCATAGATTATTATTACAAGTACACGCGTGCTTTGATAAATAAAGAGGTGTTGCCCGGAGACATGTACGGGTTTAATGGGGTACAGTGGCGAAATACCATGGCAATTTCAAACGAGGGGTTGGAGTTGGATGCAAAAATCGATATACTGAGGGACACGGAAGTGAAATGGCGTACACGGTTCAATGTATCTCGGAATTGGAATCGTTTCCGAAAGAGTTACTCGGGGAGGGATTTTCAAGAGAAGGTGATTGGTAAACCGTTGAGCGGGATCTATCTTTTCAAGGATTTGGGAATGATCGAGAGTGATGCCGATGTCCCGTACGTGTTCGACCAGTCCGGTAAAAAGCAAATGTTGTCACCGGAGGGAGACGAAGAGTATTTTTTCACGAAGGGAATGCGTAGGATTGCGGATATTAATGGTGACGGACAACTCACGGATGATGATTTGGTTTATGCCGGGACCACGTTGCCACAGGCTTACGGAGGATTGGTCAACGAGATCAGGTGGAAGAATTTTGACGTGAATGTTTTGTTGACTTACACGCTTGGGCGTAAGATGGTGAATTCGTTCAAGTATAGTACTCTTCAGGGAAGGTTGGGGGTTTATCCTGTTTTTTCGAATGTGTCGTTGTCCGATTTCTGGCAGTCTGCCGGTGACGGGAGTAAGTACCAGACACTTGGTTTATATGGTAATTCCACGTTGATCAATATCACCGGACAAACGACGGCTGCCCTAGAAAACGTGCATTATTGCAGGTTGAAACAATTAACGATAGGGTATAATCTTCCGAAACGGATCATGAAGAAGTTGTGGTTGGATGGCATCCGAGTTTTCGTGACGGGGGAGGATTTGTTCCTGTTGTCAAATTATTCGGGACTTGATCCCGAGGTGACGAATATCGGGACAGGGTTTGATGATGGCCGTACGTATCCTTTGGCGCGGAAATGGACTTTTGGTTTGACTGTAAATTTTTAAAAGAGGTTGATTATGAAAAGATTTTTATATAGTGTACTGGTCTTGCTGTTATGCACGTCTTGTGAATCACTTCTCGATCTGGAACCGAAGAACGGGGTGACGTTTGAACATTATTTTGCGACGGAACAGGATTTGGAAGCGTTGGTGACACAAATGCACGGGAATTTGAGGACGGCCTTGGCCATGGTTACCAAACAAGAGCTTATTGGACTCCGGGTTGATGTCGTGAAACAAGGGTCTGAAATGAATAAAATACGCGGATTGAATACCGATTATTTTTTGAATCATTCCACTCAACAGCAATGGAGAGCTTATTATAATACGCTTGCTATCGTGGATTTATTTTTTGATAATTACAAGAAAGCCAAGGATGTGGCTCCCGAACGAGTTCGTTTTTATTGTGGTCAGGGAGAATTCGTGAAGGCCATGTGTTATTTTTATCTCGTACGGATGTGGGGAGATGCCGTTATCACGAAGGGGAGCAATTACATTGATAAATACGCTAAAAGTCCGGCCTCTGTCGTTTTGGACACGGCTATTCATGCTGCATTGCAGGCGTACGATATGTTACCCAAGTACGGTAATCTGAAAAATTCGAATAACAAAGCGTTGACTTCAAAGCAATACGGGTGCAAGGGAAGTGCTGCCGCCCTGTTGGCTCACTTGTACGCGTGGAAAGCCCACGTGGTTGGTGGTCAGGAAGATTTGAAAGAATCGGAGAAGTGGGCGAGCAAGTTGATAGAGGAAAAGTATCGTGATGAGGTGGGTGTTTATACTCTTGCGGCAAACCCGGAAGAGGTTTGTTCCGAGGTGATGCACAGGAAAAGTGCGGAAAGTATTTTCGAGTTGGAAATCAATTATCAGGATATCAGTTCTTATTTTACTTTTTTACCCGCTTATTCCATGATTGGAGCTCCAGTAGTGAAGACGGAGGAAAAGATGAAGATTAAAAGTAAGGATTTGGGAATAACGATAGCGGGGGTGAATTCCTTGTTCCCGGTAGGGGATGCCCGTCGAGAGGCTTATTTCTATAAGTTGGATGATCCGGAATGGCAAGAGGCGGGATTAGCTTATCTCTATAAATGGCGGTATGCTCGTTATGGTTCATCGGTTGCAGGGGAAGTTTGGCTTAGTGGGATGGATGTGAATCGGGTTATTTTCCGGTTGGCGGATATGTACTTGTTGCGTGCGGAGTGCCGGGTGAAGATGGATGACCGGACGGGAGCGGAGGCTGATTTGAACGTGATTCGCCAGAGGGCGGGAGCCGAGATGTGGCCCGCAAAGAATGATAGCGGGGATTTGAAATATGATATTTTCAGGGAGCGGGAGAAGGAGTTATTGTACGAGGGACACCGTTATTATGACGTGGTTCGTAATGGGTATTGGAAAACGGAATTGCAGGGTAATTTTAGCGAGTTGTCAGTGGATGACGTGAAAGACGGGGCGCTTTATATGCCTGTGCCCCAGACTGCCTTTTCACAAAATGATTTAATGATCCAGAATGCGTTTTGGGCGTCAAAAATGAAATAAGTTATGAGAAAGATATTGTTTATACTGGTCGTGGCAGGTGTGTTTATGGCTTGCGGTACAAAATACGACTATATCGATACGGGTGTTTGCGAGGAGGAGTTCCGGGGTAATATGTATGAATATTTACAAAGTAATCATTATGATTGGGATTCTATCGTGAAGATTATTGATCGTGCGGGGTTACGGGAGATGTTCGAAAAGGAGGATTTCACTTTTCTGGGCCCCACGAATATCACTATTCGCAAATGGTTTGTCTGGGATAAGGTTGGTGGAGTGGGAAACACGGATAAAGAATACGTGGTTCATGGTTACAAAAGTATACAACGGGTACCGGTCGAGATATGCCGGAAAATCGTGTTGAGTCACGTGATAGAAGGGATTGTTTCCCGTGATGATATTGCGAGAGTTACTTATAATGAGGAAGGAAAGATAGATGGCGGGGGTGATGTTTTTACCACTCGTTGGGGTAATCGGGTGTGGTTGTGGACGATACAGGAACCCTACATGCATATTCCCGAGATGGGACCGGTTATCGTGAATATGGCATCGGTTGATAACGATGGGCAGAAGATCAAGGAAATTGGTACGGCAACAATTGGTGTGAGGCCGACGAACGGGATGGTACATTCGTTACCGTACAGTTATAATTTGGGAGAGATGTACAGGGATAAATATTGGGCAATAGTTAATTATTAATAGTATGGGAGAGATGAAAAAGTATTTTGTTTTGATCGGGTTGATATTGGTTTGGTGGGGATGTCACAACCCCACGCCGGGGTACTTGGAGATGGGTAATGCACAGTACGTTCCTGACACGATGATTATTCGCAAGGAATTGGACCCGCTGAAAGATGCTTACCGGAAGATGAACAATGCTCCATGGGTGTCCCCGAAATGTCAAGGGGTTGATGGTACGGCTCCCCTTCTGTTCGAGATCGTGGACGTGACGTCCGTGGACGGTGACGCTGCCATGTTTAAGAGTTTTCTGAAAATCCGGGGAGGCGGAAGGATGGAATTTCCTTTAAAAGTAAGTGTGCCCGTGGGGCATTACTTGGTTTCGGTGAGGGTATCGAACGAAGGATATTCCGAGGTAATCCCGGACGTGTTCACTTTTATCGTGGAATAGTAAAATAAATGGCTATGAGAAAGATTGTGTTATTAATGATTATATGCGTTTTTACTATCGGGACAAGAGGTGAGGGGATTCGTTTTTTCAAAGGCTCTTTTCAGGATGCTTTGAAACAGGCGAAGGCCGAGCACAAGAAAGTGTTTGTCGATTTTTACACCACTTGGTGCGGACCTTGTCAACTGATGTCCAAGAATATATTCCCGGATGCTGAGGTTGGGGAATATTTTAACAAGTATTTTGTTAATTACCAGATTAATGCCGAGGATAAGGCTTTCTTGCCAGAGGTGAAACGATACGGAGTTGCTGCATATCCGAATATGTTGATTTTGGATACGGAAGGCAACGTGTTAGGGCGGCAATTGGGGGCTACTGACAAGAATGGTTTTCTTCGTTTTGCCAAGTTGGCGTTGAAAGAAGTGTTGCCCGTGGACCAGCTTTACGAGAAATTAAAGAAGGATAAAAAGAATCAATTGCTGATGCAGGAGATCTTGTTGGAGGGCCCGGAATATATCGCTCGCTTGTCCGGTCAAGATCATGACAAATGGGAGTATCGGATCGAGAGGTTGTATGCCGATTACCGGAAACAAATGCGGTTGGAAGATTGTATCACGGCGAATGATTTGAAGATTTTCTCTATGTATCATACGGGGATGGAGAAGAAAGATGAGGTGTTTGAATTTGTGTTGTCACATTTTGATGATTATACACGGGTAATTGATCGAAACGAGGTTTCCAATTTTCTGTTTATGTTGAGTTATTCACGGATGGAGGAGTTGGCGAAAAAAGGAGATACAAGTTACGAGATGGAGTTGGAACGTGTGCGGGGGGATTTGAAGGTGGTGTACGATTCTGTAATGAATTTTGGAGAGATGGACGTGTATTCCGGTTTAAAGTTGCTGTTGGATGCGGAGTATTATTTGTACAACAAGAAAGATGTCGAAAAGTACTGTTTGTACATGGAGAAATATTTCGCGGGTTTGGGTGAGGGTATTCGTTCCCAAGATTATATCGGGGCGTTGGAGTCGCTGTACGAGGTGCTAGGGGAAAAGATCACGCCGGAAGTGGCTCGTCAGGGAATCAGTTGGTTGAACGAAGCTCTGAAAAGCAAGTTGCAGCCGGAAACGCAGATGCGTTGTTTGTTAATGTTAGGCGATTGTTATAAGGCTTCGGGGAGCAAGGAGGATGCGAAGAAATGCTATGACCAAGCTTACGTGATTTCCCTGCAATTTAATAATCCTGGTTTGTCGGCGGCAGTGCAGGAGTATGTCAGGAAGTTAGAAGAATAATTATAGAAAGAGGTTTATTCAGACCCTACCTCTTTGTCAATATTAACACTAACAGAACCTTTTGGGGTACAAGGTGAAAAAAATGAAAGACTATGAAAAGATTAATGTTATTATTTTGTTTGTTGGCGAGTTTTATTGCTTGTTCCGATGATAAGGATAATCCGGAGGAGCCCGAGATGCCGATTACGGATTTACAACTGCCGACGGTAAATCCTGTTGCCGGGGATAATGTGACTATTGCGGGTAAGGGGTTCGCCCAGGATTGTAAGATACAGGTGAAACCGGAAGGAGCTGCCGAGGCTATTGATGCCACGATCGTGGAAGTTACTGATGCCGGGATAACTTTTAAGGTATCGGCGGATGTGGACGGTAAATGTAAAGTTATTTTGTTGCAAGGTGGGAAATCATACGAGTTGGGAGATATAACTTTTGCTGAAGTTCCCGACGTCGAGGCAACTTTGTATGGTGTGTTTGCCGACGAGACAACGACTTCTGTATGTCCGATTGATGTTACTGCACAAAGGAGAGGGAAGGCTGTGTTTACTTTGGATAGTGACTTTGATGGTATCGTTACGGATAATCATGGCGTGGTGTACTACAAAGCTATAACGTTCGTGGATGATAAGAGTACCTATGAATTGCGTTATTATGATATAAAAGCGGGTAAAGGTGGAAAGATTGCTTGGGCAGATGCGGGACGTTGTTTCTCTATTGCCACGGATGGGGAAAAGTTATACGCTTTGACTTATGACACGGAAAGTTATGATATTAACTTGTATTCTGTTGGACGTGACGGAAATGTAGAACTAGTGAATACTTACTCCGATCAATTAGGAATAGAGTATATACGAATTTATTCAACTAGTGGCACATTTTTGTATGGAGAAGAAAATATATTTGTTAGTTTACGCCTTGATATGGGAAATGAAGTGTATCATATGCCTATGACTGGTGAGTTGGGTGATGATTATTATAATATTACTGGACCAGCGAGGGAGGTGAAGAAATCTTACTACTTTGTTAAGACGGATGGGAACTATTATGTGTTTAGGAATAATGAAGGTGAAGATGTTACCGCTCAAGCCACGGTACATGAATTTGAAGAAGAATATGAGTGGACAGGTATTGATTATAATAATCCGGTTGTTGCAACCATAGATGATTATTTCACCGATCAGGTGTACGATCCTACAACAGGTTTGATTTACGGAATGTTTGGAGAGGACGGTGATGGAATTTTGCCGTTTGACCCGAAAACGAATAAAGTGCTTGATCCTTGGATGGGAAGCGGTTGTGTCGCTTTGGTATATATAAAGAAATAAGGTTCATCCATGCTACTTGTTTTGTGTATGAGTGAGTAGTGAACGGGCCGGGTTTGTGAGAACCCGGTCTTTTTTTAGCTGATCTTTTCCTTTATCTTTGCCTGCATAAAATAGATTGACATGAAACATAACTGGAAACCGGGAAATATGATTTATCCTTTACCTGCCGTGTTGGTGAGTTGCGGGTGTGAACCGAGTGAATATAATGTGCTGACGGTGGCATGGGTGGGAACGTTGTGTACGAATCCACCGATGTGTTATATTTCGGTGCGGCCGGAACGATATTCGTACCCGATTATTCAGAAGAACGGGGAGTTCGTGATAAACTTGACCACGAGGGATATGGCGTATGCCACGGATTGGTGTGGGGTACGTTCCGGGAAGGATTATAATAAATTTGAAGAGATGAAGTTGACTCCGGGAAAGGCAGAGGTGGTGAAGGCCCCGATTATTGAGGAGTCGCCGGTGTCGATCGAGTGCCGGGTGAAGGAGATCATTCCTTTGGGGTCACATCACGTGTTCATTGCTGACGTGGTGAACGTGCAGGCGGACGATCGTTATCTGGATAAGGATAGCGGGAAGTTTGAGTTGGCGAATGCTGATCCTTTGGTATATCTGCATGGTGGATATTTTGAGTTGGGAGAAAAAATTGGTAAATTCGGGTGGTCTGTGGAGAAGAAAAGGAAAAAGAAATAATCATTTAAAATTACCGCATGATGAAAAAGACGGTTTTGTTGCTCGTGTTATATTTAGGAACATTGGCTTTGGGGATGGCTCAAAGTAAAGAAAACGATTTTTTGGATCAGCCTTATATCGAGGTAACAGGGACGGCCATGATGGAAGTGGTTCCGGATGAAATTTACGTGAAAATCATATTGAGGGAAAAGGATCAGAGAGGGAAGACGGAGTTGGAGCAACAGGAGAAAAAGTTGTTCCAAACGTTGCAAAAAGTAGGGATTGATGTGAAGAAGGATTTAGCCGTGAGGAATATGGCTGGTAATCGCTATAAATTGAAAAGCGGGGCTATGAAGTTGAGAAAAGAGTACGTTTTGTTGTTGCATGATGTTAATACGCTAGAGCGTGTTTTTGCGGGATTGGAACAGATGGGTGGCGTGGAGGCCGAAGTGGAACGGGTGGATCATTCACAGATTGAGAAATTGCGTCGGGAGGTTAAGGAGGATGCGATAAAGGTGGCAAAGGAAAAAGCGACGGGCTTAGCTGCGGCGATCGGTCAGAGTATAAAAGAAGCTATTTATATCAGGGAAGAGCATTGGGGAGGGATGGCTGCCCAATATATGTCGAACGTGGCTCTTGATGCCGGTCGGGGAAGTGCCGATGCCGGAGTGAATTTTGAGAAGATCAAGTTACAGGGGACTGTTTTGGTACGGTTTAAGTTGTGGTATAAATAATTTGAATCGGAACTTATTTGTTTAGGTATATAAATTGTGAAATTCATAATCTCTTTTACCTTTGTAGAAAATATAAAAGAGGAAAGGCATTTTTTAACAAAAATGTTGTAGAAAACGTAGAAGTTGGTAATGGAGATAAAGAATCAACATATAGAAGTAGAAAAGCATCCGTTAGAGCCGTTCTTGCCGGCAAATGCCAAGTTGTTGATGCTGGGAAGTTTTCCACCGCCAAGAGCGAGGTGGTCTATGGAGTTTTATTACCCGAATCTGCAAAATGATATGTGGAGGATATATGGGGTGTTGTTTTTCGGGAATAAAGATTATTTTTTAGAAAAGGGGAAGAAAGCCTTTAGCCGGGAACGGTTAGTCGCTTTTTTGGAAGAAACCGGGGTTGCCTTGTTTGACACGGCGATGGAGGTGATTCGTCAACGGGGAAATGCGTCCGATCAGTTTTTGGAGATTGTTACTCCCGTGGATTTGGATGCCGTGCTGAAACGAATTCCCGAATGTAAGGCGATTGTAACCACGGGACAGAAAGCAACAGATACTTTGCTGGCCTTGGTCGGGGCTGAGGCTCCTAAAGTGGGAGGTTTCAGTGATTTTGAATATAAAGGGAGGGCTTTACGGTTGTACCGGATGCCTTCGTCTTCACGGGCTTACCCGAAGCCTTTAGAGGATAAAGCGGCAGAATATCGGGTGATGTTTCATGATTTAGGAATGTTGTAAGAAGATGAAGACAGTATTGTTGGTAGTGGATATGCAAAATGATTTTTGTTTGCCTTCGGGTTCGCTTTACGTGCCGGGGGCAGAGAAAGACGTGGAGAGGTTAAGTCGGTTGATCAAGGAGAAAATGACTGTTATTGATAAGATTATTCTCACGGCAGATGAACATCACGTGATGGACATCGCTCATCCGTTCTATTGGAAGAACAAGCGGGGAGAGCATCCGGCTCCTTTTACAACTATTTCATGGTGGGAGGTATTGTCGGGAGAGTGGATTCCTTTCGGGGATAGAGAAGAGGTAATTGATTATTTACGTCGATTGATTGAAAACGAGGAATATAAGCATATGATTTGGCCGGAACATTGTCTGTACGGGAGTGAAGGGGCAGCCATAACCCCCGTGTTGATGGAGGCCGTGACGTGCTGGGCCAGAGAAGGAAAGTATTACGAGGTGGTGGAGAAGGGCTTGAATCCTTCAACCGAGTTTTTCGGTGCTTTTCGGGCAAATATTCCTTTGGATTATGCTGCTGATACAAAGTTTAATATGAAACTGAAGGACGAGCTAGAGTCGTATGACGTGATCTGGTTGGCCGGAGAGGCAAAAAGTCACTGTGTGGCAAACACGTTGAGGCAGTTGTTTGATTATCCGGAGGTAGTTCAGCGACTGGTGATACTGGAAGATTGTATGGGCAATATTTCGGGATGCGAGGATTTAGCTATTCCAATTTACGAGAAGGCCGCCCGGATGGGGGCTCGTTTTGAGACGTCGGAATCTTTATTGTTTTCATAAAAAGGGGGTAATATGATCATCCATGATTTTTTGGATAATGATTTGTATAAGTTCACGGCAATGAATGCCATACAAAAGAAGTTTCCGGATTCGGAAGTGGTTTATCGTTTCGTGAACAGGGGAAATACGAGTTTCCCTCCCGGTTTTGCTGATGCTTTGAAAAAAGAGGTGGAGGCTATGGCGGGAGTGGTACTTTCAAAGGAAAACGAGAAGTTTATGCGAGCAAAATGTTATTATTTTGATTCGGTGTTTTTCGACCTTTTGAAAGGTTTTCGTTTTAATCCTGCCGAGGTGAAGGTGAGTCAGGAGGGTGGAAAGCTAGACGTGGAAATTCGAGGCTTGTGGTACCGGACCGTGTTGTGGGAAGTTCCTTTAATGGCGATGATCTCCGAATTATATTTCCGGATGACGGGACAGGTTGCCCGTGATTTGGAACGAAATGCAACGGAGAAAGCAAGAGCCTTTGCGGATATAAAAGCGGAAATTTCCGAATTCGGAACCCGGAGAAGATACTCCTTTGACGTGCAGGATCGGGTGATCGGCATATTGAAAGAGAATATGAAGGGCTTGTTGAACGGGACAAGTAATGTTTATTTTGCCATGAAATATGACTTAATTCCGATGGGTACTCATCCCCACGAATGGTTCATGTATCACGGGGCGCATTTCGGTTATCGGTCGGCGAATGCCTTGGCGTTGGAAAATTGGGTGGATGTTTATGACGGTTATTTGGGTATAGCCTTGACAGACACGTATACTTCCGATAATTTCTTTAATAGTTTTGACACGAAGTATGCCAAGTTGTTTGATGGTTTACGTTGGGATAGTGGTGATCCTTTTGAATTCACGGAGAAAGCATTGGAGCATTACCGGAAACATCGGGTGGACCCGAAAAGTAAGACGATCGTGTACAGTGATGCGTTGGATCTGGAGGGAGTGAAAAAGATCAAGGCTTTCGTGAACGGACGTCTACATGACGTGTATGGAATCGGAACGTATCTCACGAATGATGTGGGGGTCACACCATTAAATATGGTAATCAAGTTATTTGAATGTCGTCCGAAAGGGAGCGAGGTGTTTTTGCCTGCCGTGAAGTTGTCGGATGTAGAGGGAAAACATACGGGTTACCCGGACGAGGTCGATTTATGTTTGAGAATGTTAAGATTAAAATGATGAAAGGATATTTATTTTTGGAGTACCCGGCGTGTGGTACTTGCCGGAAGGCGAAAAAGTGGTTAGACGAGCAAAAGGTGGATTACACGGATCGGCATATCGTGGAAGAACGCCCGACACGGGAGGAATTGAAAATATGGTTCGAGAGAAGTGGTTTACCGTTGCGGAAGTTCTTTAACACGAGCGGGTTGTTATATAAATCCATGCAGTTGAGAGAGAAGTTGGACGGGATGAGCGAGGAGGAACAATTGGAGTTATTGGCGTCTGACGGGAAGTTGGTGAAACGTCCCTTGGTTATCGGGGAGGATTTCGTGTTGGTGGGATTCAAGCCGGAAGAGTGGGAAAAGGTATTGTTAAAATAATAGATAGTTTTTTATGTTAGTTACGTACGAGGATATACGGAATGACGAGAGTATAAAGTGTTATATCACGGAGGCCGACAAGGCCTTGTCCGCTTTAGGATATACAGAACATTCATTCCCCCACGTGGTGAAAGCGGCGACGATGGCGGAGATGATTTTATTAACTTTGAATTACCCGAAGCGAACGGCCGAACTGGCCAAGATTGCCGGGTATATGCACGATATTGGCAATATCGTGAACCGGATTGACCATGCACAGAGTGGTGCGGTAATGGCATTCCGATTGCTGGACCGGATGGGGATGGACCCGGCGGAGATTGCAATGGTCATCAGTGCTATCGGTAATCATGACGAGAGTACGGCTGCTGCCGTGAATCCAATAGCCGCCGCCTTGATTTTGGCTGATAAAACGGATGTGCGGAGAAGTCGGGTGCGTAATCAGGATTTTGCGAGTTTTGATATTCATGACCGGGTGAATTATGCCGTGGAAGAATCCAAGATTTATTTTAATGAAGATCATTCGGCTATTATTTTGGATTTGAAGATTGATACTTCTATTTCGGCCGTGATGGATTATTTCGAAATCTTTTTGGGGCGGATGATGTTAAGCCGAAAGGCTGCCGAGTTTTTGAATATCAGTTTTGAACTGGTGATTAATGGTCAAAGGTTGTTGTAAATAAACCTTGTGATATTTTTCAAAACTTTTTGCGTGTGAAGGAGTGGAATAAGCAATTGTGGTCGTGTGGAATATTATTATAAAATGTTTATATTTGCGAAAGAACAATGCTTTTCATTATGGCTATCGTATCGCATAAAGAGTTTAAGGCTTTCTTCGAGACTTTTTTTATTCCCGTTTACACGTTGATGCAACGCTACACGGGCGAGCGTGAATTGTCGAGAGATTTCACGCAGGAGGCATTCGTGAGAGTGTTCGAGCATCGGGGAGAGTTCGAGACGGAAGAGAATGCCAAAGCTTTCTTGTACACCGTAGCCCGTCGTATCTATCTGGATCATTGTAAGCATCAAAAGATAGAAAATCAGTACCAGAATCGGGTAAACGAGGAAGATCCCGAAGAATATGATTTTTTGAAGGAGGTTACTCAACAGGAGGTGTCCCGAATATTGTACGATGCTGTTGATAAGCTACCTTCACAGACACGTTCGATTATTTTATTGAACTTGAAAGGATTTAACAACACGGAAGTGGCAGAACGGTTAGGTGTTTCCGTGAATACAATTAAATCATTGAAAAAGAGTGCTTACGTGACGTTAAGAACCTTGCTGTCAAAGGATCTTTTGATGATTTTATTCGTTTTAGTCGATAAATAATTTATTTTTACACTCACCCACTTTTTTTTCTCAATCGTCTTCTTAATAAACGCTAAATTTAAATCGTATGAATTTGCTAAGAAGACGTTTTAAAATTGCTCATTTGATTGCGGAAGAGTTTGCCGGGGTGATTACGAAAGAGAATCAAGCCCGGTTGGAGCAATGGCGTGTAGAAAACCCTGCCCATGCGAAAGAATATGATGAGATCCGGATATATATCATGACGGAAAACGAGCGTAGGAAGAAAGAAAAACAAACAGTAAAGAATGAGTGGCGGAAATTTGAGCGTGTTCATTTCAGAAAGTATGTTATTTGGAGAAGAATAGGCCGATGTGCGGCTATTATGGTGATGCCTTTATTGGTGTGCGGGTATTTCGTGTCTTCCGAGTGGAAATCTTCGGAAGTCACGATTGCTGGCGACGTGGAAATTATTCCGGGGACAGGAAGAGCCCAGTTAATTATGGCTGACGGAAGATTCTTGAAATTGGAACAAAAAGAAGATATGAAATTGGATTTACCCGGGGTAAAAGTAGTTGCGACGGGAAAGAAAATTGTTTACCGAGCAATAGAAGAAGAAACGAGTACCCCGAAGGTGGAGGAGTACAACACGTTGGTTGTACCTCGCGGGGGAGAGTATATGCTGGAATTGTCGGATGGGACGAAGGTGTGGTTGAATTCCGATTCCGAGTTGCGCTTTCCTGTTACGTTTGTCGGGGATAGGCGAAGCGTGGAGATTGAAGGGGAGGCTTATTTTGAAGTAGCAAAGGATGAGGGGAAACCTTTTCACGTGTTGGCGAATGGGGCGGATATAAAAGTGTTGGGAACAAGTTTTAACGTGATGACTTACCGGGGACGTACGATTACGACTCTTGTCGAGGGTGAAGTTTGCTTGACGTATAAGGATGAATCAGTACTTATAGTACCGGATCGACAGGCCGAGGTGATCACGGAGACCGGAAAGATTTTGATGAGAGAGGTGGATGCAAGGAATTTCACGTTATGGAAAGATGGTGTGTTTTATTTCGAAAATGCGGCTTTGGAGACGATTGCCGAGCGTTTGTCACAATGGTATGATGTTAATATAATTTTTAATGATGAGGCATTGAAACAGTTGAGATATTCGGTTGAAATGAAACGCTATAATAATATTCAGGATTTACTAACTAAAATTGAAAAGACACAAAAAGTAAAGTTTCTAATTCAAGGAAAAAGTATTTATATTCATAAATGGTTGGAAGCCTACGATTTGCTAGAGTGAACCTTGAAAAGAAAATCCCTATAATAGGGGATTTAGAGAACAGATTTCAAAGGTTACTTTTGTCAAAAATTTACTAGCATAATCGAATTCGAAAAATTGTAATGTAACTTTAAAATGATGCAAGCAGGTAATGTAGCCCCATTACCTGCCTACTAAGCTCATCATTAAATGAAATGTGAAACCTAAAAGCAAAAGTATGAAAAAAAATGACAACCCCAACAGCTTGAGGAGATTCAAGTTGTGGAGAAAATTGTTAATCGTGAAGTTGCTGTGCGTGTGCTTGTTCTTGCAAAACACTGCTTTATCGGCAAGTGTTTACTCGCAAGAGTTAAAATTAACGTTGAAAGGGAATGATATTAGTCTGACCAATATCTTTTCCCAGATTCGGGAAAGTAGTGATTACACGTTTGTATATAATCTGGATGACATTCAAAATGTACGGGTGAAGTCTCTGGATGTGAAAGATGCATCTATCCGGGAGGTTTTGGACAAGTGCCTGAAAGGAACAGGATTTTCTTACGAGATCGAGGATCACGTGGTGATTATACGTCCGGATCGTCCGGCCAAGCAAGAGGTGAAAAAGGTGACCTTGAAGGGGATCGTGATGGATAAGGATTCCGTGCCGATAGCGGGAGTAACTGTCCTGTTAAAAGGTACTTATGTGGGAGTTACGACAGATGTTTCCGGGAGTTTTCAGATGACGATTCCCGAACAGAAGGAGATATTCCTGTTATTTTCGTTCGTGGGGATGGAAACGCAAGAGGTGAAGGTGACGGACGTGAATAAACCGTTGCGTGTGGTGATGAAAGAGAAAGTTGACCAGTTGGAGGAGGTGATCATTACGGGATATGGACAAACAACGAAAGATCGTTCGACAGGATCGACGGCCACGATTGGAGAAGAGGCTTTTACGAATAAGGCCATTCCCACGGTGGATATGTTATTACAAGGACAGGTTGCCGGAGTGAGTGTGATGGCGGTTTCCGGACGTCCCGGAGAGTCTGCTAAGGTGAGAATTCGGGGAACGAACACGTTGAGTGGTGATGCCGAGCCTTTGTGGGTGGTTGACGGGGTACCTTTGCAGCAAGATGTTCCGAAGATCTCCAGTAACCGTATTAATTCCGGGGGGCTGAATGATATTTTTGTCCGGGGGGTAGCGGGAATTAACCCGAATGACATCGCAAACGTGACGATCCTGAAGGATGCTTCTGCTGCCGCAATTTACGGTTCCCGTGCTGCCGGGGGAGTTATCGTTATCACCACGAAGAAAGGGAAACCGGGAAAGATGACCGTTAATTATGCCGCTAATTTTTCCATGGGGTTAAAACCTCAACGAGATGCAAAACTGATGAATTCATCGGAAAAACTGGCTTGGGAGCAAGAATTATGGGATGAATTCTCGGCAGATGCTTACGCTAACAATATCGAAAATAACAGAAAAGACCATGTTGCTATCGTGGGGCTTGTCGGGATGTTACGGGCTGGTAAGTTAGGAAAGAACAACACGCTTTGGACACATGATGATTTCGAGACGATGACAACCGCCGAACAGGATGCTTGTATCACGGAATTAAAGAAGAGTTCGACGGATTGGTTTGATGTGATTTTCCGTAATTCATTTTCCATGTCGCATAATATTTCTTTTTCGGGAGGTTCCGAGGATGTTACTTACTATGTTTCGTTAGGATATAATCAGAATAACGGTTTGGTAAAGGAGACCGATTACGAGCGGTATAGTATTAATACCAAGGTGAACACGAAACCGACGAAACGGATAGACTTGGATTTCGGGATTGATTTGGCTAAACAAAAATCCAGAGGGGCCTCCATGAACGTGAATCCTTTTCAGTATGCCTATTTTGCTAATCCTTACGAAAAACCTTATAACGAGGATGGCAGCTATCGTGCTGATATGACTTATTTCCTTTTGGGATCTTTGAGTGACGGGGTGGGTGCCAATATACCAATTGTGCCGGCCAATGGTTTTAATATCCTGCGGGAGATGCGGGAAACATCGGGGGATGCCGACCAGTCGAATGTAGTGGTACGGGTAAATCTGAAATATCAGTTTACGGATAAGATTCGATTTGATGGTCTGGCCTCGTACACCTACACGAATAATCGCATGGTGGATATTAAAAAACAGGATTCCTACGCGGCTTTTGAAGATCATCTTTATTTTGATGATAATAACCGGGAATTGATTCCTTACGGGAATATCGAACGGTCGGAGTCTAACGCCGATAGTTATAGTGCCCGTGGATTTTTCACTTACGATGATATATTTGGCAGTCATCGGCTTTCATTGCTGGCAGGAGCCGAGTTACGGGGAGATAAAACGGTAGCTACTTCTCAAAAACGATATGGGTATGACCATGTTACGGGAAATTCATCTATTCCTCTTCCACCTAATCCATCGGTAAATGACGTGAATCGTTATGCCGAGTTGATTGATTTGTTGTCTAGGGAAGCTACCACGGAGAACCGTTTCGCATCGTTTTATGCCTCGCTGGATTACGGGTTCATGGAGCGTTATCTGATGAGTTTGACCTTTAGGACGGATGGGTCCAATAATTTTGGTAGTGACGAACAGTTTAACCCGACGTGGTCTTTGGGATTGTTGTGGCATATTGACAGAGAGTCTTTCATGTATTCGCTTTCCCCGGTGATCAGCCGCTTAAGTTTGCGGGCAGCCATGGGATATACGGGAAATATCGTGAAATCCGTGAATAAAGAGTTGGTGCTTGGTTATTCAACAAATTACTGGGAAGGTTTACGTACGGGAACGGTAAGTGCGGCTCCTAATCCTAAGGTGCGATGGGAGAAGACGAGAGATATGAAATTGGCCCTTGATTTCGGTTTGTTTAATGACCGGGTTACTGGGTTGGTTGAAGGATATTACAGGAAAAGTACTGATTTAGTTTCAAGCGTGAATATGCTTTCCACGACTGGTTTCATTAATCAGCCTTATAACACGTCGACTGTCGTGAATAAAGGTTTGGAAGGAACTTTACGGGTGAAAGTACTGGACAGAAGAATGTACGGTTTGACTCTAGGAGGAAATATAGCATTGAATCGGAATAAACTGACTAAATTCAAACGAGACGGGGAGGGGATCATGACAGACGGAACATACGAAGGTTACCCGTTGGAGGCCGTGTTTACCGGACGTTACACGGGAATTGACCCGCGGGATGGAGTTTACACTTACGAGTTGCGCCCGGATGCACAAATATATCAAGGCTCGGATTTACAGGTAGCCGATAATTACCGTTATTATCGGGGGACTTCCATCGCTCCGGTGACAGGTGGTTTTAGCCTGGAGGCCCGTTATCGTAATTTCCGGTTGAGTGCGGGGGCTTATATCTCTTCGGGAGCGAAGATTATCAACAAGATAAATTCCCCGGCCAGTTATAGCGTTGTGACTTCTTATATCACGGGTGAAAAGCCACAAACGGCTTATAGTGACCTGTACAGGAATCACTTGAATGTTAGAAAGGACATGGTCAATCGTTGGAAAAAAGAAGGTGATACCGGTGTGAAATATCCCCGTGTTGTTGACTATTTGGGGCAACGTCTTTCGCTTGACGAGTATAACGTGACCAGGCAAAACATTACGGACGGAACTTATTTGGAGAATGTTTCTTTCTTAAGAATACGGGATATTACCTTGTCCTATAATTTGCCTCAGGACTGGACGCGGTATATGCGCCTTTCCTCTGTGTCGGTATCTCTCACGTTTAATAATTTCTTCACGTTCACGAACTATTCGGGGATAGACCCGGAAACTTCGGGAGCAATTTACCCACTGACTCGTTCTATTAATTGGGGTATAAACGTGGGTTTCTAAGTATACAAGTTAAATGATAGAAAATAGATTTATGAAAAAGGTAAGTTTATATATAGGTTTAGCGCTGTTTTTCGCTTTCACGTCCTGTACGGAATATTTGGACGTGAAGGATAAGGGACAGGTGATCCCGGAAACAGCCGAGGAGTTTTCTGCGTTGATCCATAATCATTTGCGGAATATAGATGAAGGAAATGATTTTGCGATTTTAGGGGCTTACACGACAACGGTTTCTTATGAAGGGTATTCCGATAATCTTGATGGCGATTTGAACACGACGGATCGGGTGCCTTTGTACGTGGGGACGGACATCAATAGTATGACTACCCGTTATGGAACGCTTTATTCTGTCATCAAGGATTGTAATATTATCCTTGATAATCTGGAGGATCAGACTTCTGAATTAGGGAAAAAGACGATGGCTATTGCTTACGCGTTGCGGGGGATTTGTTACTATAATCTGATGCGGGCTTATTGTGAACCTTACGATAAGGCGAAGGTTTCCACGATGAATGGGGTTCCGTTAGTGGTGACCTTTGACATGGAAGGTAAACCGGCTCGTTCGAGGATGCAGGAGACGATTGATTTTATTATCAATGATTTGACCACTGCAATCAAGATGAATCAGGCCGATAAACAGTATCGTTTTGATGTAAACGTGATGAAATTTTACTTGGCTCGGACCTATTTCTGGACACAGGAATGGGAACTGGCCGCCGCCACGGCCAAAGAAGTGCTGGACGTGTATCCTTTGGTGAAAGGGGAAGAATACGTGGCCATGATGCAGAGTGAAGTTGACCAGAAAGGGAATGAACTTTTACGTTCGGGGATTAAAAAACATTTGGGTTACACGGATTTGGAATTCGGTTACGTGCAAGGACGTCCGGTGTCACAAGGGTTGATTGATTTATTCACGGAAAAGGAAAATGATATTCGGTTTGATCTGTTCTTTACTAAAAAGTTATTGAATCGCAAGGCACTACGGTCCGTGATCCGAAGTGCGGAAATGTGCCTGATCATGGCCGAGAGTTATGCACATTTGAATAACACGAAAGATGCCCTTTATTATCTGAACCTCATTCGCTCGCACCGGATTTCGTCTTACACGGATTATACGGAGAACTCGTTACCGGTTGTAGATCAGAATGCTTTGATACAAACAGATGCCACGGGTAAGGCTTTAACTCCTTTGTTGGCCGCTATATTGAATGAGCGAAGAAAAGAGTTCTATATGGAGAATGGCGACCGTTGGTTTGAATTGAAACGAAATGGATGTCCTGAATTCTGGTGGGGATATGCCGGGGTGAAGTACGAGACGCAGAAGTTCTTGTACACCTTCCCGTTACCCAAATCGGATATAGCGTTGAATCCGGCATTGGAACAAAATCCCGGTTATGATGTGTATTAATTAAAATGAGACAGATATGAAGACAATAAAATATATAATCGCGATTATAGTACTTGTTTTTTCCTTGATGGGATGTAGCGAGAATGTGAAGGATATGCCGCCTCGCGTGACGGATGTTAACAATGAATTCCGGTTACCCTCTCCACCGAAGTTGACGAATGCGGAGAGTGATATGGTGCAGGCTAAAAGAGATGCCTATAATGAAGCTTATGGTGATTAACATGATAAAATAGCGAGTTATGCGAAAGATATTATTTATATATGTACTGATGCTGGCGACCTGTTTCCTGACAGCTTGTTCGGATGATGATAATAACGCTCCGACGTTAAGTTTTGGGCGTCCGATCTATATTTTGAAAGCGGCGGCACCTCTTGCCGTGGAGGTTATTTCTTCCGTTCCCGTGACAGAGTCTGTTAGAGTTCCTTTTGATATTTCGGGGTCGGCTATATTGGATGAGGATTACACGATCGAGACGGATGCTTTCACGCTTGAACCGGGGAAAACGATTGACACGATCTGGATTACCCCGAAGGAAAACGTGACTACCCGACGGGAAATTCGTTTGGCATTGAAAGAGGTGAACGGTTTCCAACTTTGGAACAACCGGGTAGCGATGATTCCTGTTGAGACGAAAGATGTTTTCTCGTGTTCTTTTGAGGATTCTAAATATGATCTGAAAAACGAGGTGATTGTCAAAATGGGATTAATGGTAAATGGAAAGATGTATTATACCCGGAATGACGAGGTTCGTGTTCCTTTTGAGATCGATCCGGCATCAACCGCAGTATTAGGGGAACATTATGAGATTGTTGGAGGGAAACAGGAGTTAGTGATGGTTGGGAACTATAAATCTACGGCCGATGTCACGCTCCGTTTCTTGAAAAATGAAGAAGGAAAAGATAAAGTGATTTTCCGTATGCAAGAAGGGGGATTGTTTGAACGAGGAAATAATGCGGCCACGACAATCACGGTTTCCGGTCCCACGACTTTTAAAGCGTTAGTTGGGAAATGGGCATTCAGCGAGATCACGAGCGAGAGTTTTATTCGTCGTATGGCCGGGTACGTTGACCCGAATGATTGTGATAATCTTCCATTAGACAATAGGTCTACCGATGTGATTCAATTTATTGCCGGAGCAAGTAATACGTTAAACGTGGATCAAGTACAGGGTGATCTGTTGAAGTATCTGCGGAATTGTGAGGCCGAGTTCGGGGAGGAAGGTCCTTGGAGGCTATATGAACAAACCGGAATGCCGTCTCGGGACGTGATTACCTTGTATTTGAGCAAGGCGAACGTGAATTATTCTGCAACGAGCATTGACGAACGTAGGGTTTTCGTGGGAGTGAGATTATTGAACAAAAATACCACGTTGGAATTGCGAATCGTGGATTATGAACCGACGGACTTCCTGACGAGATCATACTACGACCAGCTGCATCCCGGATGGGGTGAACCGGACGAGTTCCCGATGAAGGATCTTTTCCCGTTGGTGTTCCACTTTACGAAAGTCGAAGAGTAAGTTTATAAGGTTCATAAAGTTTGTAAGGTTTATAAAGTTTATGAACTCTCTACGGGAAGTTTTGTTCATGGCTGTTCTGATTACCGAAGGCCGCCTGTTACTTTATGAACCTTATAAACCTTACAAACTTTAGAACCTCTTTTAATGTCTTAATATAAAATTGAAAAGTATGAAAAAATGGATGCTAGTATTGTTCGTGGCACTTTTCGTGCTACCTTGTTCGCGGGATGCCGAGGCAGCCGGGCGGAAGAAGAAAGGTAAAAATGCCGTGACGGCTAAGGTGGTGGAGAAGAAGAGTGCTTATGACAAATTATTTCAGAAAAAATCGTGCGAGACGGTGAAGAGTAATTTCATCACCTTGCACAAGGTGGATGGGAAATTGTATTTCGAGATTCCGGTGAAATATCTGGGACGGGAAATGTTGTTTGCATCCACGTTGACCTCGACTTCTAGTAATGATTTTTGTGACGTGGGTTACAAGCAAAATGATCCGTTACACGTGCGTTTCACGAAGATCGACAGTACTATTTACCTGAATGAGGTAAATGCTTTCGTGACCTCGAATCCGAAAGAACCTTCTCTGAAAAAGGCTATCGACAAGAACTTTGCGGATGCCGTGTTGTACTCGTACAAGATTGCAGCTTACACGCCGGACAGTACGGCCGTGGTGATTGATGTGACACCGATATTCACGACGGATATGAAAGAATTTGCCTTTCTTCCGACGACGATCATGGGATTGATCCAGTTGAATTCTGTCTTTAACAAAGATGGTGTTGCTTTAGGGGAAGTCAAGGCGTTTGATGATAATTTGAGCGTGAAGTCCATGTTATCTTATAAAGTATCGTTGAAATTCATGTCGTTCTCGTTCTTGGATAATATGCCGTTGACGGCCACGGTGACCCGTTCTCTATTGTTATTACCGGAAGAGAAGATGCGTCCCCGGATTTCCGATTCACGGGTAGGTATTTTTATCACGAGTAAACAACACGTCTCCACGGAGAGGGATGGGATTCTGGATTACACGCTGGCCAACCGTTGGCGTATGGAGCCTAAAGATATGGCGGCTTTTCAGCGAGGGGAACTTGTGGAACCCGTGAAACCGATCGTGTTTTATATTGATGATGCTTTTCCGGAATTGTGGAAACAACCGATAAAGGAGGGTACGCTACGGTGGAATGAGGCTTTTGAGAAGATTGGGTTTAAGAATGCCGTGCAGGTACGTGATTTTCCGAAGGATGATCCTGAATTTGATCCGGATAACCTGAAATATTCCTGTATTCGTTATTTACCTTCTTCAACGGCAAATGCGATGGGACCGTCGTGGGTGGATCCGACGACCGGGGAAATTGTTAATGCCTCTGTTTTGGTCTATAACGACGTGATTCGTTTGATTAATAACTGGCGTTTCGTGCAGACGGCACAAATCGACCCATCCGTGCGGGCAAAGAAGATGCCGGATGACATCGTGAAAGAATCCATCGCTTACGTGGTGGCTCATGAGGTGGGACATTGCCTCGGTTTCATGCACAATATGTCGGCCTCTGCCGCTTATCCGGTGGATTCGTTACGTTCCGCATCTTTTACCAACACGTATGGGACAACACCCTGTATCATGGATTACGCTCGTTTTAATTACGTGGCTCAACCCGGAGACAAGGGCGTACGTTTGACCCCACCGGATTTAGGTGTATATGATTGTTTCCTGGTGAAATGGAACTATCAACCCTTACCACAGGTGAATGATGAATGGGAAGAACAAGCGATTCTTGAAAGTTGGGTGGACGAGAAAGCCGGAGACCCTCGCTATCGTTATGGAAGGCAACAGATTTATTCCCGTTATGATCCGAGTGCTATTGAAGAGGACTTGGGGGATGATCCGATGAAAGCCGGGGAGTACGGGATAAAGAATTTGAAATATATCTTGTCTAATCTCGGAGAATGGGTAAATGACGATGCGGATTTCACGCACCGGGAAGAGCTTTACAAACAGTTGGCGAATCAATACTATCGTTATATCATGAACGTGATGTATAACGTGGGAGGTATCTACTTGACGGAAGTGAAAGACGGAACGAAGGGACAGCGTCATGAGCCGGTTTCAAAGGAAAAACAACGGGCTTCTTTGGCGTGGATACTGAAAGAGTTCAAGTCTTCGGATTGGTTGAGCAAGACGGATTTGAAAAAGAATTTCGCCATGGGAGTGGACATGACTCCGGTACTGCAAAAAAAAATACTGGACCAGTTGGAACGTTTGACCGGAAATATCATATTGTCATCTCATCTCGCGTCTAATCCATACACGATTCAGGAATTCCTGACAGACTTGTATAATGGTGCATTTGAAAACACGGTGAAAGGACGGGCTTTGACGGATGCCGACAAGATGCTGCAACAATTTATCGTGGATGTTTCCGCCAGTTCGTTGAAAGATGCCGGAGGGGGAGCGTTGCGGATGCTGACGGATGCGGCTTATATGCCTTCCGTGGAAGAGATTGCGGCCTACGGGTTGGATGAAACCGGATTGATTAACAAATATCTTGATCAGTTCCGGCAAGTGGAGCAAGAACGTGGCCCCGGTTACGTGGCACAACAGATGGCGTTAAATGAATTCGGTTATGGCTATGGTTTCGTGCGGAAAGTGAATACCGGAGAGATAGATAATTCTAAAGTGTACTTGCAGGATATGGCTTTGAAGGCTCAACGGCTTTTGAATTCCAAGATTGCGGGGGCGACAGGTGACACGAAGATTCACTATCAATCGTTGTTGATGAAGTTGAATAAGTCTTTGAAGGATAGTAAATGATGAACGGGACTGTCCGATAAGTCATTTTTCAAAACTCCCTCCCCCCTTCGGGGTACTCCCTCTATAAACAGAGGGAGAGCTGAAAATACTCCCTGTCTTCGGGAAGAGTCACCAGCTCCTCCTCTGTTTATAGAGGAGGTGGCACGAAGTGACGGAGGAGTTTTTTGAAATAAAATGACTTTTTGGACAGTCTTTTTTTATGATTCTAAACTCTCGTAGAAGAATTTCCAAAGTGTATCATTCATAGGTGGAGGGGCGACGATCGTGATCTTTTCCTGTTTCACCGGATGAGTGAACGTGATTGACCGGGCGTGAAGACTGATTCCACCTCCCTCATTGGAACGGGGGAAACCGTACTTTAAGTCCCCTTTGATCGGGCATCCGATCTTTGCCAACTGGCAACGAATCTGGTGATGGCGTCCCGTGCAAAGTTTTACTTCCAACAAATAGTAACGTTGTCCGCATCCCAATAACTTATATTCCAGGATGGCCTCTTTCGCTCCACTTTTGGGTTTATTGTAAGCATAGGATTTATTCTTTTCAGCATCCCGCACCATGTAATGGATTAGTTTAGCATGATCCTCTTCGGGAAGATTACCCACGATCGCCCAGTATATTTTGGTGATTTCCTGATCATGTTCCTGGAACATCTTGTTCAGCCTTACTAGTGCTTTACTGGTTTTGGCGAACAATACGACTCCACTAACCGGGCGATCGACCCGATGAGGAATTCCGAGGTAAACATCCCCCGGTTTGCTGTACTTCTCTTTGATGTATGCCTTAACACGCTCGCTGAGAGGTTCGTCTCCCGTCTGGTCTGCCTGCACAATATCGGAAACCTTTTTATTGATAGCGATAATGTGGTTATCCTCGTATAATATTTCCAGATTCTTCATGTATTTTTGATTTATGATTTACGATTTATGATTCGTGATTTTTAATCTAAAATCTAAAATCATAAAATCTAAAATTTTAATATTGTTCTCTCTCGTTCGGGAAGTTTCCGCTTTTTACATCGTTGATGTAATTCCCCACGGCTCCTGTCATTTCAGCGTACAAGTTGTGGTAACGACGTAAGAATCGGGGAGAAAATTCCTGATTGATTCCCAGCATATCGTGAATCACGAGAACCTGTCCGTCAACGCCACCCCCGGCACCGATTCCGATGATCGGGATGGTTAGTTCTTTGGCGACTTGGGCAGCCAGTTTTGCCGGAATCTTTTCCAGCACGATGGCAAAACATCCGGCCTCTTCCAAAAGGTGGGCATCTTCGATCAGCTTTTTAGCCTCCGCGTCTTCTTGGGCGCGTACCACGTAAGTACCGAATTTATGGATACTTTGCGGGGTCAGTCCGAGGTGTCCCATAACTGGGATTCCGGCTGACAGGATACGTGTTACGGATTCAACGACTTCTCGTCCGCCTTCCAGTTTCACGGCGTCGGCACTTGTTTCCTTCATGATACGGATTGCCGAGCAAAGCGCCTCTTTACTGTTTCCTTGGTAGCTACCGAAAGGTAGGTCCACGACAACCAGCGCACGATCTACACCTCTCACCACGGATGCCCCGTGATAGATCATTTGATCCAGCGTGATCGGCAGGGTCGTTTCGTTTCCGGCCATCACGTTAGAGGCGGAGTCTCCCACTAGAATCACGTCGATCCCGGCATTGTCAATAATTTGAGCCATCGAGAAATCGTAGGCCGTTAACATACTTATCTTTTCCCCCTTGAGTTTCATTTCTGATAACACGTGGGTGGTTACTCTTTTTACTTTCTTTTGAACAGACATAGTAATAATGATTTACGAATCCTCGGTATGATTACTTGGATTCGGGTTCTTGAAATGTTCCGATAAGGGTTTGAGACCCTGTTACTTTTTGGCCGAGTTTCACGTCAATTTTAGTTCCTAACGGTAGGTACAAGTCTACCCGGGAACCGAATTTGATGAATCCGGCATGTTCGTTCTGGCGGGCTTTACCCCCGACCGGAGCGTATGAAACAATACGTTTAGCCATGGCTCCGGCAATCTGTCGCATCACGATTTCTTGTCCGTTGGTTGCCTCGATAGCAATGGTTGTTCTTTCGTTTTCCGTGGAAGACTTGGGCAGGTAGGCCGCCATGTATCTTCCTTGGTGATATTTGAAAAATTTGATTATTCCGTTGATAGGAAACCAGTTAATATGAACATTGAAGATGTTCATGAAAATGGAAACCTGTATACATTGTTTTTTCAGGTATTCGGGTTCGAAGGTTTCTTCCACGACCACGATTTTCCCGTCGGCAGGGGCGAGGATCGTGTTATCCTTCACGACAATGTGCCTGTTGGGGAAACGGAAAAAGTTTACCATCAAGAGGTACAAAATTCCGCTGACGATCAGTACCGCCCGGAAAACAATGATATTAGGGATGAAGGCATACACGAGTACATTGATGAAAGCAAAGAGTACGAATGCTTTGAACAATAATATATGACCTGCTTTATGTATCTTCATATTAATTTCGTTACGTTAGTAAAACAGCGGGCAAAGTTAATACATGAATTCCATATAAACAAAAATAGCGGGAATTGTGAATATGATTGCATCGAATCTGTCCAAAATGCCCCCGTGTCCCGGTAGTATGTTGCCGGAATCTTTGATCTCGATGCTACGTTTAAACAGGGATTCCAGTAAATCCCCGTATATCCCGAAAACAACCACGATACATGAAATAATGGCCGTGTCCCGGATCGTGTAACCCTCGATATATGGAGACACGCACAAACCGACAATAATGGTCATCAGTCCCCCGCCAATGGCTCCTTCCCATGATTTCTTGGGCGATATTCTGGGGAAAAGTTTATGTTTCCCGAGTAATGAACCGGAGAGGTAAGCGAAGGTATCGTTAACCCACACGAGCAAGAACGGGAAAAAGATGATTTCCGGCATCCATTTCCCCGAGGTCATGTAGGGTAGGTATATTAGCAACGTGAAAGGTAAACTGATGTACAACAAGGCGTAGTAGGAGAAGGCTATGTTCTGGAACCCGTTTCCCCTTTTCCGGTAGAGTTCACAGATAGACATGATGAAGGTCAACAGGAAAAAATAGAGATAGCCGTCCTTGTAATTGATGTAATTATGCAAGAATCCCACGGTGAACAGTACGCTCCCGCAAAGGATGCAGAAGAACAAGTTCACGTGGATGTTCATGTGTTTCGCCATCCGGCTGAATTCCATCAGGCCAAGAATGTTGATGATAAAGAACAGGATATAAAAACAAATGGGGTGTATGAAAATACACCCTGTTAGTACTACGACAAACAGCAAGCCGCTGATTGCTCGTTTTAAAAAATTACTCACGATCATAATAGTCTTTAATAACTTTCTTGGCTTCTTCCTGGTCATCCCGGCTGACCATCACGCTGATGTCGCCAAAGGTTTGGTAAGAAGAATCTTTTTGATTCAAAATCACGGCCGGGATTCCCGCCTCGTCCAGTAGATCTTTCACGATCCCTGCTTCGAGTTCGCTTGTTGTTGTGAAAACAGATACCCAATTTTCCATAGTCATCGGTTTTAAGTTTATACTGTTTTTTCCTGTCGGGAATCCTTCCGCCTTGCCGTTACAATTCTTCCGGCTGTTGTGTCTCCTCTTCTTCTGTCCACGGACGTTTCCCGAGAATATTTTCCAAGTCATCACTAAAGATAACTTCTCGTTCGATCAGCAATTCCGCCACTTGTCGGTGTTGTTCCCTATGATCGCTCAATAGCTGTTTGGCTCGCTCGTAAGCGGCAGAAACCATATCTTTTACCTCGGCATCAATCAACTCTGCAGTCTTCTCGGAATAGGGCTTGGTAAAGCTGAAATCGCTCTGACCCGTGGAGTCATAATAACTCAACATTCCCACCTTGTCGCTCATCCCGTAGATGGATACCATGGCGTAAGCCTGTTTCGTGGCACGTTCGAGGTCGTTTTGCGCACCCGTGGATATTTCCCCAAACACGATTTCCTCGGCTGCCCGTCCACCCAGCACGGAACACATCTGATCCAGTAATTGGTCTTTCGTGGTAATCTGGCGCTCCTGCGGCAAGTACCAAGCGGCACCCAAGGCTTTTCCTCGCGGCACGATGGTTACTTTCAATAGCGGGTGAGCGTGTTGCAGTAACCACGATACGGTAGCGTGTCCGGCCTCGTGATAAGCAATCGCTTTCTTTTCACTCGGTTTGATGACTTTGCTGCGGTTTTCAAGTCCGCCCACGATACGGTCGATAGAATCCAGGAAATCCTGTTTCTCCACGGCCGATTTATTTTTCCGGGCAGCGATCAGCGCGGCCTCGTTTGCCACGTTAGCGATGTCCGCACCGGAGAATCCCGGGGTTTGTTTTGCCAAAAAGGCGTAGTCAATGTCTTCGGCGAGTTTCAACGGTTTCAAGTGAACCTTGAAAATCTCTTCCCGATCTTTTAATTCCGGAAGATCCACGTATATCTGGCGGTCGAAACGTCCGGCACGCAACAAGGCACTATCCAAGATGTCTGCCCGGTTCGTGGCAGCCAGTATGATTACTCCCGAATTGGTTTCGAAACCGTCCATTTCGGTTAATAATTGATTCAACGTGTTCTCGCGTTCATCGTTGGCTCCCATGTTCGGGTTTTTCCCTCTGGCTCGACCGATAGCGTCGATCTCGTCAATAAAGATGATGCAGGGGGCTTTTTCTTTAGCCTGTTTGAACAAGTCGCGTACGCGGGAAGCTCCCACGCCGACAAACATTTCGACGAAGTCCGATCCCGACATGGAGAAGAACGGCACGTTTGCCTCTCCTGCCATGGCTTTTGCCATCAAGGTTTTACCGGTTCCCGGAGGGCCAACCAGCAAGGCTCCCTTCGGAATTTTACCTCCCAGTTTGGTGTATTTATCCGGGGATTTGAGGAAAGATACAATCTCTTCCACCTCTTGTTTGGCCTCGGCTAACCCGGCAACATCTTTGAAGGTAATCTTTATGTTGGATTCTTTGTCAAACAATTTCGCTTTGGATTTCCCGACATTGAAAATGCCGCCACCGCCGCCACCGCCGCCGGCTCCCTTGCTCATGCGACGCATGAAGAATATCCAGATACCCACGAAAATGGCGATGGGTAGGAATAAGGTGATGACTTCTCCCCACCAGTTGAAATCGTCTTTATAGTCAATGAACACGTTGGATGCCTCTTCCGGGAATTCTTTCTGTGCATCCTGTAAATTCTTTTCAAATTGCTCTAGTGTTCCGAAAGGCACGTAGTATTGCGGACCTACACTTTTTTGGTTAAATCCTTTTGCTACCAGGTCGCTGTGGGTTTCCACTTTCTCCGGTTTCAAGGTGATTTCGGCTTTACCGCCATTTCTGACGATGTAAATATCCTTTACCTCACCTTTCGCTAAAAGGTCTGTTTTAAACTTCTGCCACGAGATCCGTTCCGGATTCGAAGGCATACTGAAAAATTGAATCCCGATAATGAAAGCGGCAATGATGATAAACGACCAGTAGCCGCCGAATTTCGGGCCTTTATTGTTTTTCCCCCCGACAGGAGGGAAGTTGAAACTATCCTTTTTGTTATTTTCTGCCATATTTAATTTTAATTTTCTTCTACATTCGTTATTTCCGCGTCAGCCCAAAAATCTTCAATTTGATAATAATCTCGTTGTTCTTTTTGAAATATATGTACAACCACATTTCCGTAATCCAACACCACCCACTGGGCTTGTTGTTCTCCTTCCACGTGTAATGGTTTTTCTCCCAATTTCTCGTTGGCTTCGTCGTAGACAAAGTCTGTAAGACTGGCCACGTGCGTGTTGGAAGTTCCATGACATATTACGAAAAAACTACAGAAACAGTTCTCAATTCTTCTCAAATCAATTTTTACAATATTAACCCCTTTATTTTTGTTCAGCGTTTCAATAATTTGTTCCACTAATTTTTCTGCTCCACTCATTCTTTAAAAACTAATTTCTAATTAAGGTACAAATATACATTTTAATATTTAATCCAAACGTGTTTTGTAAGTACACTTCACTGTTTTTTATACAAAAAGCGTACCTGTAATTGCCACTATCAGCTATTATGACGAATTGGCATAAAATAAGTTCGGTTTTTGTCCTGTTTTTTATGACAAGGGATGAACTTCCGGATGGTTTATTTTTCTTAATTAGTTTGTATTGTAATTATTTCAGGGCTTTCAGGGCGATTTTTCGACAAAGCCGGAAATCTTTTTCCTGCAAGGGGGATTTTTTCGTACCGCCTCTCTCGACGGTGGCGACGATCTTGAATCCGCTCCATTTGAGAATTTCCTTTAGTGCTTTGACGGTTCCTCTCGTTTGGTTGAAAAGTATATTGAACGGGTAGGGAGTCGTGCAGGTACTCACGATGATGGCTTTTTTCCCCTTGTGTAGCGGTAGGGGAATTCCCTTCGGGCTTTCGCCCATCATCCCGTAAACGATGCGGTCGAACAGGAGTTTTAATTCTCCCGGTAGGTTTCCCCAGTAACACGGGGAGCCGACGACCAGCACGTCACATTTGTTTATTAATTGAAGAGTGGCTTGAGCCCCGTCTTCCGGGAGAACACAAGTTAAGTTTTTCCGGCAACTCATGCACCCGTTACAGGGCTTTATTTGTAAATCGTGAACATGGATGACTGAAACGTTCGCTCCCTGTTTTTCAGTTTCTTCTTTTATGGCCTCCAACATTTTCGAGATGTTCCCGTTTTTCCGGGGGCTTCCGTTTATAATCAGAATGTTCTGCATGAGATCGTTAATAATAAATTTGTAAACTTCCAAAAGTAATTATTTATTTTTACCCGGGGAAGTATTGGTGAGGTTAAAAATGGATGTCCTTTTTTAAAGGCAATAATATACTATTGTATTGGATGCGTTTGGAAGTTAAAATAACGATTATTTATGATAGAATGTATGTTGCGTATTAAAATAAGAAAAGAGTGTGTGTTATATTTGTATAAATCCTGTTAAAATGGCGGTTATAAGCGGGCGACTAGGCGGCGATAAGGCGGCGAGAGCGCCTAACAGGCAGGCAACAGTCTGGTAACCGTAAGGCAACTTGGATAAGATAGGTAAGTGAAACGATTATTTTCGTGTAGGAAAAAAGTTGGAAACGTGATAGAATCTGAAATTATTACTATATTTGGAATGGCGGAAATAAATCCGGTGCTTGAAGGTACGGGGAGGTGTTTTTTACCGCTAATTAATTGAGTAATATTTGCTTGTATCCTTGTGTCAGGAGATAAGTTGAATGGAAAAGTAAATGATTAAGAGTTAAGAAAATTAAATATTAGTTCAAAAGAGATGGAAAAATATCTGATACCGTTAGTGCCGGGACCTGTTGCTGTTCCCCAGGAGATTTTGAAAGTTGCTGCCACGAATTTCGGGTCTGCCGATTTTGAGCCGGAGTATCTGGCTTTGTACAAGGATACGGAAAAATTGTTGCAGAAGATGATGGAAACCCGTAACCGGGTGGTGATTCAGACGGGAGAAGGTATGTTGGTGTTGTGGACGGCTTTAAAAAGCACGTTGAAACCGGGCGATCGAGTGCTGGTGCTTTCTACCGGGTTGTTCGGTGAGGGATTCGGCGATATGGCCAAGGCGCTGGGATGCGAGATTCGGGTGCTGGATTTCGGTTATGATGAGACGATTCATGACTTTGATGCCGTGGAAAAAGCGATCGTGGAGTTCAAGCCGAAGATGATCACGATGGTGCAGAACGAAACGCCTAGTGGGACGACGAACCCGGTCAAGGAAATCGGTGATTTGAAAGTGAAACATGGGGTATCGTTGCTTTGCGTGGACATCGTTTCCGGTCTGGGGGGAACCCCGATACACGTGGACGACTGGCACGTGGATTTCGCCTTGGGTGGTTCGCAAAAATGTCTTTCGGCCCCGGCTAATATGTCATTCCTTTCCGTGAGTGAGGAGGCTTGGAAGATCGTGGAGGAGGTGAATTACGCTGGATACGAGGCCTTGTTACCTTTCCGGAATGTAACCGAAACCGGGTACTTTCCGTACACGCCCTACTGGCAGGGAACAGCCCAGTTGCATAAGGCTTGCGAGCTGATTTTCGAGGAAGGGTTGGAGAGTTGCATCGCTCGTCACGAGAAGGTGGCTGCCTACTGCCGTGAACGGATTAAGGAGATGGGATTGAAGATCTACCCCGTGAAAGGAGCCGTGTGTTCCCCGACCGTAACTGCGGTTTACGTGCCGGAACACATGACTTGGGAGCGCTTGGATTCGGAATTGAGAGTGCAAGGGATGGTCGTGGGAGGCAATTATGGTAAACTGGCCGGGAAAGTATTCCGGATCGGACATATGGGTTCCCAGGCAAACATCAACCTAATCAAGGAGGCAATGGATATACTGGAAACAGTGGTTCATGATATATAAAATTTAAGGTATAAATTATGGGAGATTTTGACGGAGAAAGGAAAGACTTACCGAATGCCACGGCAGCGCTTGTTTTAGGAGCGCTGTCGTTGGTGTTTTGCTGGTGCTACGGGATCATCGGGTTGGTACTCGGTATTCTGGCGGTGGTACTGGCCTCGGCTCCCCGCAAGGCTTATCTGGAGAACCCGGAGCGATTCACGGAAGTATCCTATAAGAACTTGAACGCCGGGAGAATATGTGGCATCATCGGGATTTGTATCGGTGCGCTCATCCTGCTGGCGGTTATTCTTGCCGTCATTTTTGCTGTATATGCTTCGGTAAAACCCCATTTGCTCAACACGATAAATGTATGAATTGAGCATCTGGACGTGGCTGGAAGGGCATCAACTGCCTTGTCTGGTTAAAGACACTTTCGGGATCGAGTGTCCCGGATGTGGATTCCAGACCGCGATACTGTTGCTCTTGAAAGGAGAGTTGTGGGAATCCGTGAAAATCTATCCGGGGTTGATCCCCTTGATTGTGTTTATCGGCCTTGCCATGGCGCATTTTGTAGGGGTGAAAAAAATTACTCCCGGGGCAATAAAATTTGCTGGTTTTGTTTGCTTGCTAATAATTTTAATTTCATATTTGCTTAAATTAATAATTCATTAAAATTACGACCATGGAGATAATGGAAATGAAGAAAAAGGATCTTCCTAACGCGACGGCAGTGTTGGTTTTAGGGATTTTGTCTCTGGTGTTTTGCTGGTGTTACGGGTTCGTGGGGTTGGTGCTGGGAATCCTGGCGGTAGCCATTGCTTCCGGGCCCCGGAGGGCTTATCTGGAACATCCGGAAGAGTACACGGAGGCTTCCTACAAGAATCTTAGTGCCGGACGGGTTTGTGGTATTGTTGGAATCTGCGTGGCGTTGGCTGTTGTCGCTTTCGTGATTTTAGTGATATTGGGTGTAACGGCGCTGGGCGTCGGGTCGGCATTGATGCTAGGTTAAAATAAAATAACATATGGACTACAGATTTGAAATCAGTTTACCGACTAGTTCGGATTTTAGATGTGAGATTGCTGTTGGTGGAGAACAGACGTTTCAACAATTTCACGATAAAATAGTTGAGACGTTGAATTATGACAGCTCTCAAATGGCATCTTTTTTCACGCTTGACCGGATGGGAAACCGGGTGAAAGAAATTGCATTGATGGATATGACGACAGAGGACGAGGAAAATGAAACGCTCGTCATGGACAACACGAAAATCAGTGACATCATTAAACCGGGGTGTCTTGAATTAGAGTACGTGTATGATTTCTTCTCTAACAAATATTTTAAGGTAGAGTATGCCGGGGAATACATTCGTGATTCGTCCGACGTGATGCCGGTATGCGTTGCTTGTGAGGGGGATATTCCGGAACAATTCTCTTACGAGGATGGGAATGCTGATTGGGAGTTTGACAAGCCGGAGGAAGAGTACGAGGGGGATTATGACGATAGTTTCATGGAAGAGTTCGGTAACGGGGATTATGACGACGAGGATCGCCAAGACCGGGGTGGTGATGATGAGTATTATCGTGATGAACGCTACGAGAGCTTGGATGATTATATAGATAGACTTTAATTATTTTGGATTTTAGATTTTAAATTTTAGATTCCAGCCGGACAAGGTTTATTTTTTTAATTTAAAATCTAAAATCATTAAATCGAAAATTTGCATGGGGACGTTAATCGTATTGCTTGGACCGACAGGAGTGGGGAAAACAGATTTGAGTATTGAGTTGGCCAAGATGTATGGGACGTCGATTATTTCATGTGATTCCCGACAGATTTACAAGGAAATGTATATCGGAACTGCCGTGCCGGAGCGAGAGCAACTGGAGGCAGTTCCTCATTTTTTTATACAAACGGAGTCTGTCCGGAATTATTTTAATTGTTGGGAGTTCGAGCAACAAGCGCTTCGGAAGATCCGGGAGTTGTTCGAGACGAAAGAGGTGGTGATCATGGCGGGTGGTTCCATGATGTACATTGACGCCGTGTGCAAGGGAATTGACGAGATGCCCACGATTGACGAGGAAGTGCGTTTTTCCGTGAAAGAGATGTTTGAACGGGATGGAATCGAGGCGTTGCGGATGTTGTTGAAAAGGTTGGATCCCGTGTCATATACCACGGTGGATTTGAAGAATGCCAAACGGATCATGCACGCTTTGGAAGTTTGCCTGATGACCGGAAAGCCTTATTCTTCTTTTTTGACCGGGAGCGTGAAGGAGCGGGAGTTTGACATCGTGAAGATCGGGTTGAACCGGGAAAGAGAAGAATTGTTCGACCGGATTAATCGCCGGGTGGATCAGATGGTGGAGGACGGAATGGAGGAGGAGGCCCGTAGTCTTTATCCTTTACGCCACCTGAATGCCTTGAATACGGTAGGGTACAAGGAGTGGTTCGATTACTTTGACTGCAAGTTTGACCAGGAAGAGGCTATCCGGCTCATCAAACGAAATACCCGCCGATATGCAAAAAAGCAACTTACCTGGTATCGCAATGACGCTGATATTCATTGGTTCCATCCGGATCAAAAAGATGAAATCAAACGTTTTCTTTTAAGTCTTGTTGATTTTAAATTTTAAATTCCAACCCCCTCTAGCTCCCCCTTGGAAAGGGGGAGGACATGCACCATTGTTACATTGTAGTGCTTTCTTGCGTTTGTTTCTCCCCCAGTGTAAGGGGGAGGATATACTCCATTGTTATGTTGTAGTGTTTTCTTGCGTCTGTTTCTCCCCCTGTGTAAGGGGGAGTTAGAGGGGGTAGTTTTTTCAATTATTTAGTCCGTCATGTATTGTTTCGAGCGATTTTCTTCCACTCGTTTTGGAGGCATGATCAAGATGAGTAGGGAACCTAGGATGATGATGCAGGCCAAGATGTAATCTCTCGTGTCCAAGTCGGGGCGCAAGTCGATGGAGTAGACAGCAATCCATGCCTCCAGACCGAAGGTTAGCATGGGCTGGAAGGCCCGGAAGGTCATGAAGGTTTCGGCAGTTGCCGTTTGCAGGGTGGCGTAGTATAGGTACGTGGAGAGTGAGGTGAGTAGGAAACCTGTCACGCAGGCGGCAATAATCGTCATCGGGTGGAATATCTCGGTGAGCTTAGGCAGGTAGAGCATTGAAAACGGGATGGCCATAAGTTCCTTGGCAAAATAGTGTTCCACGAGGGCGATCAGGATTAAGAAAAGTATGACCGACGTGCCACCCCAGAACATGGTGAACCCGGAGATCCCGCATTTTTGGCGTACGGAGGTGTTGGGACTGGCGATAGTGGTTTTTTCGACCACAATGGCTCGTGTACAGCTTGCCAGAACTGCCAGGGAGACGAGAATGGAGACCCGTAGTTGTATGGCTTCCGGGAGGGTACGGATAAACAGGATAATGCCGACCGTGATCACGAGCATCCCCACGATGTCGCTACTGTGGGGTTTTCTCTTGAAAAAGATGTAGGCCAGTATTGCCGTTACTACAACTTCTATGTTGATTAACAAGCTGGTTTCGGTACTGGTGATGTACAGGTAAACTGCGGCTAGAAAGAAATTCCGGAATATTTGCAGTAACGTGTACAGCCATGAATAACCGACACCTGCTTTCCAGCCTTCTGCGGTTACAGGTTTTCGGATAAGTAATAGCGCGACTCCCCCGGCGAAAATCTGCATGGAGGCGAACACGAGAATGTTGGCCTCGTAGTTTAACAGGCAAAAACGGGTGATGACACTGATGATCGACCATGTTATGACTGATAGTAAGGCATATAAAGCACCTATTTTCATATTTTGTTTTTTGTTTCTCTCCGGATATAACGATTCGATGGAGAAAAGGTTTTTTGTCAAAATAAAATATACCTTTGTTTTAGTATTTATAACAACATGATACAGGAATGATTGAGATATGGTAGAATCGGAAACTAGAAAAGAGGAGTACACGATTCCTTTACGGGAGTTTTTTGATAAGGGAATGACAAGGGAGGTCGCTTGCAGGATAGGACGTTTGAGGGCGTTGAGGCGGGCTATTACCGGACAGATGGAAGAGATAAATGCGGCTTTGTGGAGTGATTTGAGAAAGTCGGGGGGAGAGGCTTACCTGACGGAGATCGGTATGGTGTTGGGGGAGATTGACTATCACGTGAAACATCTGAGACGGTGGGTGAAACCCCGACGACTGGCAACCCCGTTGGCTTTTTGGCCCTCGAAAAGCCGGATCATGTACGAGCCGTATGGCGTTGTGTTGATCATTGCCCCTTGGAATTACCCGTTTCAATTATTGTTGGAACCTTTAATTGGTGCCATTTCTGCTGGGAATTGTGTTGTGTTGAAACCGTCTCCTTTTGCGCCGGCAACGGCGGAGGTTATAAAGAAGATTGTTGCGGCAGTTTTTGAACCCGCTTATGTATCTGTGTTTGATGGAGAAGGGGATGTGGTGGAGCAGTTGTTGAGAGAGCATTTTGATTATATTTTTTTCACGGGAGGTCCCCGTTTCGGACAACATGTTATGGAAATGGCGGCGAAACATTTAACCCCGGTAACTTTAGAGTTGGGCGGGAAAAGTCCTTGTATCGTGGGGCGTGGTGCGAACGTGGAGATTGCGGCTCGTCGTACGGCTTGGGGAAAGTTTATCAATGCCGGGCAGACGTGTGTTGCCCCCGATTACGTGTTTGTGCATGAAGATCAAAGGACAGAGTTTGTTGAGGCCGTAAGACTGGCCGTGAAACGATTTTATGGGGATTGCCCGTATGAAAGTCCTGATTATCCGCGGATTGTTCACCGGGAGGGGACAGAAAGGTTAGCGCGCTTGATGCACTCTTCCGGACAGGTGGTTGTCGGGGGTGAGGTGAACGTGGAGGAAAAGTATATTGCTCCTACGGTACTGATTGACGTGGAGTCTGATAGTCCGATCATGCGGGAAGAGATATTCGGTCCCATTCTACCCGTACTGACCTACCGGGAGATAGATGACGTGATTCGTTTCGTGAATAAGCGGGAGAAACCCTTGGCCTTGTATTATTTCGGAACCGAGCGAGAGGCTCGTGAAGTTTTAAACCGAACCTCTTCGGGAGGGGCTTGTGTGAACGACACAATCGTGCATCTGGCAAATCCCCGTTTGCCTTTCGGGGGTGTGGGGATGAGTGGAATCGGAAAGTATCACGGGAAAGCAAGTTTTGAACTTTTCAGTAATTTACGTTCCGTGGTAAAATCTTTCACATTTTTTGATAACCATTTTCGTTATGCCCCGTATAAACACTTGAATTTATTGAAAAAATTCATGTAATGTCTGGTGAGTTTATTATATTTGTTGGAAACTTTAAAACAATGAAGATTATGAAAAAGTACATTTGCACAGTATGTAGTTATATTTATGATCCTGCAGTAGGTGATCCAGATGGTGGAATCGCACCTGGAACCGCATTTGAAGATATTCCGGAAGATTGGGTTTGCCCGCTTTGTGGCGTTGGTAAAGAAGATTTCGAACCGGTGGAAGAGTAAATGAAGTTAAAAGATAAAAACTAAAAGATAAAAGTTGAAAGCTGTAAAAAGTTCCATTTTTATCTTTTAGTTTTTAACTTTTATCTTAATAAAAATAGAGGCGAATCCTGAGATTCGCCTCTATTTTTATTAATGTGCCCATTCGGCAAAGAAGTCATTTCCCTTGTCATCCACGATGATGAATGCCGGGAAGTTTTCCACCCGTATTTTACGGATAGCTTCCATCCCCAATTCTTCAAAGGCAACGATTTCTACTGATTTAATGCTTTCTTTAGCCAAAATAGCTGCTGGTCCGCCGATAGATCCTAAGTAGAAACCACCGTGTTTCTTACAAGCATCTGTAACAGCTTGAGAGCGGTTACCTTTGGCAACCATGATCATAGAACCACCGTGATCTTGGAAAAGGTCAACATAGGGGTCCATACGTCCTGCTGTGGTAGGTCCGAAACTTCCGGAGGCCATCCCTTTCGGGGTTTTAGCCGGTCCTGCATAGTAAATCGGATGATTCTTAAAGTATTCCGGCATGGGCTTGCCTTCATCTAACATGGCTTTGATGCGGGCGTGAGCGATATCGCGGGCAACGATAAGTGTTCCGGACAAGTTCAAACGGGTTTTAACCGGATATTTTCTTAGTTCTTTCAATACTTCTTCCATCGGTTGGTCGAGGTCGATGTTCACGGCGGGGGCTAATGCCGAGTTCTCTGCCGGTAAGAAACGAGCTGGGTTCTTTTCCAGTTGTTCCAGGAAGATACCGTCTTCCGTGATTTTAGCCTTGATGTTCCGGTCGGCACTACAACTTACACCGATACCCACGGGGCAGGATGCCGCGTGACGAGGCATACGGATGACACGTACGTCGTGTACCCAGTATTTACCACCGAATTGAGCACCGATACCCATATCTTGACAGATTTTCTGAATTTTGGCTTCCCATTCCAGATCACGGAATGCCTGACCGCCATCATTTCCTTCGGTCGGAAGATTGTCATAATATCCTGCGGAAGCTTTCTTCACGGTTGTCAGACAGGCCTCGGCGGAGGTTCCACCAATGACTACTGCCAGATGGTAGGGAGGACAGGCTGATGTTCCCAAGTCTTTCACTTTATCCTTGATGAACTTGGTCAGTGCTTCCTCGGTCAACAAGGCTTTGGTCTGTTGGTACAGGAACGTCTTGTTTGCAGAACCACCGCCTTTGGTGATGAACAGGAACTCGTATTTATTTCCTTGAGTGGCATACAGGTCGATTTGAGCCGGCAGGTTCGTGCCGCTGTTTTTCTCATCGAACATGGTGTAGGGAACTACTTGAGAATAACGCAGGTTACGATCCCGATAGGTTTCGAAAACTCCCTTGCTGATGGCTTCCGCATCATTACCGTCAGTCCACACGTTTTCGCCTTTCTTACCGATAGCGATGGCTGTGCCCGTGTCTTGGCAGGTGGGAAGTTCGCCTTCGGCGGAAACCACTTGGTTCATCAACATGGTATGGGCCACGAATTTATCATTGTCGCTGGCTTCTGGATCTTTCAGTATATTAGCTAATTTCTGCAAGTGAGAGGCACGCAGGTAAAAAGAAACATCTGCATAGGCTTCACGGGCGAGTAATTCAAGCCCTTCTTTTTGAATTTTCAATATTTTACGTCCTTCAACTTCGATGGTTTTCACGTAGTCTTTTGTCAGTAAGCGATATTCCGTATTGTCTTTTTGAATCGGAAATGGTTCTTGATACTTGAATTCTGCCATAATTCTTTATTGTTTTAGTGTTGTTAATATTTTTATTCCTATAACGGAAAAATTTCTTTAATATGTCGCAACGAAATTAGAATTAATAAATGAGAAGTCCAATAAAAAAGCCGGACAAATTTGGTCCGGCTTTTATGAATATTAGGCTAATGACTAGTCTTTGAATAACTTGTCAATAGTCATGATTTGGTAATCGTAGAATGCGCGGGTAGCGGCATTTCCGGTTCCCCGTTTTTCTTTGTAAAGAGCTTGTACTTTTTTCAACAATGATAACATGGCAGGACGTCCTACTGATGCAGGAAGTGTCGCAGCATTCATTGTCATGCGGAAGTAGTCATATTCTCCCAGATTACATGCCGCATGGCTACAAAGTTTATGTTGGCTATTTACACTGTTTTCTAAAGTTGCCAATGCCTCGGTCGGATCGATGGAAGTAAGTCTTTTCGGTGCAGAGGCCGCAGGAGTAGCTTGAAGACCACTCATTTGGCAGGCAATGGTTACTAAAGCAGCTTGCAAGTTCATTTCTTCGTGAGAAAGTGAACGGGATGCAAGGGTCGGAGCCATAAGTAATTTATAAGCGTCATTTACATAAGCATCAAGCTTATAAGCGTCTTTTTGGCCGGAGCGTTCTCCCTCGTATATACTACCAAGAGTAGCCGCGTTGAAGATTTTACCTACCACAGCGTATTGTAATTGATCGTACATATTCGGGTTTAATTCCAATTTCTCTCTCAGGTCATTCGTGATCAACCATTTCGGGCAGGTCGTTACTTCGTTTACTAACCATTTGATCGCTTCTTGTTGTTTGGCTCTCGGGATGTATTTTTTAGCTACACCACCTTTGCCGTCTTGTACCAGGTCCGTGAATTCAACACCACCGGGGTAAGCCAACACGTGGCTAAGCATTCTTTGGTACTGGCTCAGGATTCCATTGTAGTACATTTTTATGTCTTTATACGAGGCTCCCGGTTTGCTGCACCATTGTTCCAAGTTGTTCATGATGATCTTGAGGTTCTTGATACAAAGTGAATTGGCTTTCACGTGATCATCCCCTAAATCTTCTGTCTGGTCAGTCGGGTCAAGTGTCTGCGGGAATTGCTGCGCCCCGAAACGATACATCGGATCGTCAGATTTTTCTTCGATCCAGCTATTTAATGTTGCGACTTCGGCTTCCGGGGTATTAGCGTTCGGAATGATCCGGTAACCCCAGTTGATAGCGTAAATATCGTATACTCCTAATACGGGCGGAACGAGGTTTACACCGCGTTCGTAGTCTCCGGGTTGAGCCACGTAGTTGTTACGGGCGTAGTCCATGATACTCGGGGTGGTTCCGTATTTTTTCGTGAATGACGGACTGCGCAAAGAGTCCACGGGGAAAGAGTAACTTGCACCCATGTTGTGCATCAGACCTAACGTGTGTCCGATCTCGTGTGATGCCACGTAACGTAAAGATTCATTCATCACGTCGTCACTGAATACTTCCGTACGAACGCGAGGATCAACGGCTCCCGTCTGAACGAAACGCCAATCGTGTACAAGAGAGATCACGTTGTGATACCAGATCACGTCTGCCACGAGAATTTCACCGCTACGAGGATCCACGTAACTCGGTCCCATGGCGTTAGCAGTAGGTGTTACGGCATAACGCACACAATTGTAACGAATATCGTCCGGATCAAAGTTCGGATCGTCGGTCGGGTAATCTTTGGCGATAACTACATTTTTGAAACCTGCTTTTTCGAAAGCGATGTTCCAGTCCTCGATACCTTGTTTAACGGCACCTCTCCATTTTTCAGGGAAAGCATTATCCACGTAGAATACAATCGGTTTTACCGGTTCCACGAGTTCTCCGCGCAAGTAAGCAGCCATATCTTTCGGCTCGATTCTCCAACGGTGGATGAATTCGAAATCTTCCACGCGGTCTTTATCGCTCGTGTAGAAGTTCCGGGGAGTACTGAAATAACCAACACGTCTGTCTTTGTAACGCATGGGCATGGGATCTTTATCCAGTTCAACAATAGAACGACGAACAACAAGGGTAAGAGGACCGTTTTGTCCGTTATAGTTCATTTGAGAGGAGATTTCCATGTTTCGAGGGAAGTTCTTTACCTCTTTCACGCGAGATGCGGATGGGTCGAACATGGCGCTCGGTTTTTTACCCGTCATCGGGCTGGAGCCCATCGGGGTAATACATTTTTCATCCCGTCCGAAGAACGCGGTCATGTCGATCAACAGCGTGTCACCCTTGGTGGCTTTCACCTCGAAGGTCTTCATGATCGGGTCATTGAAGTTCCGTTTGAAAGATGGGGCGATAGGATCACCTTCTCTTAACACGTCCTCGCAAAGCACTGAGTGCATGTATACGTTCGTGGAATCCGTTGAGAAACGAACCATGAACGGATCGTCGATCATCTGGCCTGCCACGAAATCGGTCGGGGCGCTGGTTTCAGAAAGACGATTGGCAATCAAGTAGATCTTGTCCAAGTTACGAGCCTGGATTGCCCACATTAAGGTTCCTTTCGGGGTGTAGTAAGCATCAATAACTCCCGGTAAGTGTTTAGCTCCTTTCACTTGCTTGTCGAAAGCAGATTCTTTAGGAGCAGGAGGTGTTGCGGTCTGTTCGGTTTTTGCTTTTTTCTTCTTTTTCTTGAAAGGGAAAGCTTGTGCCGTGGACCCTGCAAGTAATGACAGGGCGACAACCGCGAGTAAAATTTTCCTCATAGTTCTCTTCGTTTAATCAATTAATTATATCTCGTTTATTAGATTTGTGTACATACATATTTGTGTGCAACGTTTTCAACAGCGGGCGAAGGTATGTAAAAAAGAATCGAATTTATCTTACCGTTTTGTTAAAGTTTCATCCGAAAGACGATTATTATTGTACCTTTGCAAGCAATGAATCTTAAAAACAGATAAAATGAGTTCCGAAACCATATTTTTTATCATTGTTGTTTTCCTGTGCTTGGATTTCGTGTTGGAGAGAGTATTGGAGTTTTTGAATTCTAAATATATGTCTCCCGTGTTACCTGATAGTCTGAAGGGAATTTATGACGAGAAGGAATACAGTCGTTTTCAATCCTACAAGCGGGAAAACGGGAGGTTGGATAGTTGGAGTTCCGGGGTCGGCTTTGTCGTGATGATCGTGTTTCTCGTGGCAGGAGGTTTCGGGTGGTATAATAGTTGGGTGGTTTCTTTGACGGATAGTGTGGTTTGGCAGACCATTCTTTTCGTGGTGGGGCTTTCCGTGGTCTCTTCCGTGTTGGATATACCTTTTGATTATTACGCGACTTTCCGGATAGAGGAAAAGTATGGTTTTAACAAGACTACGAGGCGGGTCTACTGGTTGGATACGGTGAAAGAGTTGGTTCTTTCGTTGGTATTGGGAGGGGTATTGTTAGCACTTGTGGTGTGGTTCTACACGTGGGCGGGGACTTATTTTTGGTTGTACGCTTGGGGTGCTGTTACCCTGTTTTCCGTGTTTATGGCCATGTTCTACTCGCAACTGATCGTACCTTTGTTTAATAAGCAGACGCCTTTACAGGAAGGTGCGTTGAGGGATAAGATACAGGCTTTTGCGGGGAAAGTCGGGTTCAAATTGGATAATATATACGTGATTGACGGATCGAAACGCTCCACGAAAGCAAATGCTTATTTCACGGGGCTGGGGCCTAAAAAGCGGGTCGTGTTGTATGACACGCTGATTGACGAGTTGACGGAAGAGGAAATTGTGGCCGTGCTGGCTCATGAGGTCGGGCATTACAAGAAACGACACACGTTACGTTCTATGGTGGTTTCCGTGATACAGATGGGAGTGCTTTTCTGGTTGTTTTCCTTGTGCGTGAATAATGCGGCTTTGTCAGAGGCGCTGGGCGGGGACCGGGCATATTTCCAGCTGGGATTAATCGCTTTTGCCATTTTGTATTCTCCCGTGAATTTGATTTTGGGGGTCGGGATGAACGTGTGGTCCCGGAGTAACGAGTACGAGGCGGATGCTTTTGCGGCCCGGTATTACGAGGGTGGTTACCTGGTGTCCGGTTTGAAGAAAATATCGGTGAAATCGTTAAGTAACTTGACACCCCATCCCTTGTACGAGTATATCTATTATTCTCATCCGTCGTTATTGAAACGGATAGATGCTATAAAACGTATTCACGAATAAAAATATAAACGAATGAAAGCTATTATTATTACTATCGGGGACGAGATTCTGTTAGGACAGATTCTGGACACGAATTCACAATATATTTCGAGGCAGTTGACCCGTTTGGGGGCCGAGGTGGCGGATATTTTGTCTATTGCTGATCAGCGGGAGGAGATTTGGCAGTGGGTGGATTACGCGATGAAACAGGCGGAACTGATCATCGTGACCGGGGGATTGGGACCGACAAAGGATGACGTGACGAAAAAGGTGCTGGCAGAATATTTCGATACTCGTTTGGTGATGAATGAAGACGTGTTAAAATGGATCGGGAAGTTGCTGGAGAACGGGGGAATGAGGATGAACGAGGGGAATCGTAGTCAGGCTATCCTACCGGAATCGGCCAAAATTCTTTACAATCGGAAAGGGACGGCTTCCGGGATGTGGTTTGAACGGGACGGAAAGGTATTGGTGTCTCTGCCGGGTGTTCCTTTCGAGATGGAGGATTTGATGATCCAGTGCGTGATCCCGGAATTGCAGCGCTTGTATCCGCATTTGCATCTGGATTACAGAATGTTGAAAGTGTATGACATCCCGGAATCGGAGTTGGCTCTTTTGTTGGAGAAATGGGAAGAACATTTGCCGGAAGGGTTCAGCTTGGCTTACCTGCCGTCGCCGGGATTTGTGAAGTTGCGCCTGACGGCTAAGGGGGATCAGGTTTTTAACCTGGATGCCCGTTACGATAGCTTGAAAGAGGCTCTTGAAGGCCAGCGTTACACGGAAGGAGAGAATGGCGGGACGGAACGGGAGCTTGGGGAATTACTGATGTTGAAGGGAAAGACGATTGCCACGGCAGAGAGTTGTACGGGTGGAAATATCGCAGCTCAGCTCACGTCGATAGCCGGTTCTTCCGCCTACTTTAGAGGGAGCGTGGTGGCGTATGCCAATGACGTGAAGGAACGAGTGCTGGGAGTTTGTCCTGAAAGTTTGGAACAATTCGGGGCAGTCAGTGAACCCGTGGTACGGCAGATGGCAGAAGGAGCCCGCCGTTTGATCGGGACGGATTATGCCGTTTCTACTTCCGGAATTGCCGGGCCGACTGGCGGTACGGTGGAGAAACCGGTGGGAACCGTGTGGATCGGGGTTGCCGGACCGGAAAGAACGATTGCTCGCAAGTTCGTGTTCTCGTTTACCCGTGAAAGAAATATTGGTAAGGCCACGATGAAGGCGATTGAAATGGTTATCGAAGAAGTGCGTAACGGGGCAGTAAATAGATGAATTGTTTATAAAGTGAATCCGTCGTGAATCATAGTAAAAAGGCGGGTCTCGGTAAACTTTTTTGTATTTCATGTTCCTATTTCGAAAATATAAATTACATTTGCACATCTCACTCAGAAAATAATACAACGTGTAGCGACGCTGAAGGTATTATAAAGCCTCCGGTGCGTGGCTATGCGTAGTGTTAAATTTTGGGTGAGATCTTAATTTACAGTCCGGAGGCTTTTATGTTTTGTATGTAATGTAAATAATACATATTGATATTGTTCGTAGGGTAACAATTTTAAAATTCTAATTTCACTAAAATAGCGGGGCCGTGACGGTTACCCGCTTTTCTTTTGCGCTTGGCAGGAATTTTGTTATATTTGAGGAATAAATCTTTGCTATGAGAAAGTTTACATTGTTACTGTTTTTCGTTGTTCTTTGGTTGTTTTCTTACGCTCAGATGGGTGGAGAACAATATTTTGTTGATATACATGGTGATTTGCGTTATGAATCTCGGGATAGATTTCAAGCATCACTTTCCACGAATATCTTCGGGGATAAGGTTTACAAGGATAATCGGGGAAATGAGGTGAAATATTCGAAGACGATGTGGGAGAAGGTGCCGGGGAAGGATAGACCTTATTTTGAAGATTTCTTGTTCTCTGAACTGATACATAAATATCGGGATCGGAGAAACGTGCATGAGGTGTATGAAATCGATATTTTTGGAGATGCACGATACCGGAATAATCAGGGACAATCCATGACATTAAGGCGGAATATCATGGGGGAGTTGGAATATTCCAGTAACGAATTTCGAGCCACGTTAGGAAAAGATATTTTTGATAATATAATATACAAGGATAACCGGGGAAATAAGGTGACCTATTCAAAAGAGTTTCTTGACAAGTTCCGAAGAGGAAGGCATAGAGGAGACAGGAATGTCGAAGAGTTTTTGTTGTTAGGATTAGCCAAAGATGTCGGGAAAAAGAAAAATTACACGGAAGAGTATACCGTGGATATATTCGGAAATCTTGAATACAAGAATAGCGAGGGACGTCGGGTTTCGATAAAGAAAGATATTTTTGATGGTTTCGAGTATAAGGATAACCAGGGGGTAAGTCTTTCTATCCGGAAGGATATTTTTGATCATGTGCAGGTAAATGATTGCAGGGGAAATAAAGTGGATGTCGGGAGAGATATTTTCGGAGATCTCCAGGTGAAAGATAATAAGGGAAATAAATGGAGTGTAGAACGGGATATATTCGGGGATTTGAAGTTTCGTCATAATTATAAAGAGTGTGCAACTTTGAAGAAGAATATTTTTGATGAGAGAGAATATTCTGATAATAAGGGGAATAAAGTCAAGTATTCGAAGGAGTCGTGGGATAAGATGATAAAGAGGTACGGGGATGACGAGAAGGTTTTTTCGATGTTGTTAAAAAAGTTTTTCGTGGAATATCGTTAAGACCTTTTGTCATGCGATTGGGATTTTGGCATATACTATGGCGATGATTGTATTGTAGTCTGTCAATAAGGCAGGCGTGCGTGTTAGAGGTGTGTTGATTTGCAATTTTTTTACGTTCTTAATTTTAGCTTTATGGGTATATTTATGTCGATTGTCGTGTTTTATTAACAAAAAGATATTGTTTTTGGCATAATATTTGTTAATTATCTCCTTGTTTGAATTGGTATAAAGTTAATTAAAATTTTTAGTGTGATTTTTTCCTATGGGAGTGTAACATTTTTAAACGAAGTCCCGTATTTCGAGTGTTATTTAAGATCAGCTTAGATATATAACAAGCAAACAATAGTTAACAAACAGATGATGAATATGAAAAAGACGTTTATTTTGTTATTTGTAGCGATTTTGCCGTTATTGGCTAGTGCACAAAAAGAAGAGGTAAAAGTGACTGTGGTAGAAGAAGAATCTACGGCTCCATGGCGTGGCTTCGTTACCAATAAATTTTGGGATAACTGGTTTATTTCAATAGGTGCCGGTGGGCAAGTTTACTTTGGAGAAAGTGATAGTAAGGATGATTTCGGGCGTCGGATTACCCCGGCATTTGATTTCTCCGTGGGGAAATGGCTGATGCCGACATTAGGGATTCGGGCTCAAGTTGGTGGTTTCACGTTAAAAGGTTTGACGAGTGATCCTGCAAATATTTACGCTAAGGGTCCTTCTCGTGTAGACGGATATTACAAACAAAAATGGCAACAGTTTAACGTGCATGTTGATGGATTATTGAACCTTTCAAACTGGATCGGCGGTTATCGTACGGATCGTTTCTACGAGGCAGTGCCGTTTGCCGGTTTTGGAATGATTCATGGTTGTTCTTCCGTGGACAACACAAAGTTCATGTTCGTGGCAGGTTTGATCAATAAAATGCGTTTATCTAATGCTTTTGACTTTAATATCGAAATCAAGGGTAGTTTGGTTCCCCAGGCATTTGACGGTGAAACTGGCGGCAGCAAGGGAGAAGGTATTTTGGGTGTAACAGCCGGATTTACTTATAAATTCAACCAGCGTAATTTTAGAAGAGAGAAACCGACAGAAATCATTTCTACCGGAGTTTCACCGGAAATGTTGAGTGCTGCAGAGGCTAAATTGGCAGAGCAAATTCGTCGGGCAGATCGTTTGCAGGATGAGTTGAATCAAGCTCGTAAAGCTCAACCGCAAGTAGTTAAAGAGGTAAAAGCAGCTCCATTGGCTATTTTCTTCAATATCAACAAAGCAAACATTAGCGCCAAGGAAATGATTAACTTGAAATACTACGCAGAGATTATCAAGAACAATCCGAATCAAGTTTACAAGGTTACCGGATACGCAGACAAAGCAACAGGTACTCCTGCTTACAATCAGAAGTTAAGCGAGAAACGCGCTCAGAACGTGGCAGATGCTTTAGTGAAGAAATTTGGAGTTAAGGCCAGTCAATTGCAAGTCGTTGGCAAGGGTGGTGTTGACAATCTTTACGAGGGTGGAGTTCAATTGAGCCGCGTGGTTATCGTTGAATGATATTAAGACTACATAACTACTAACCATTTATACATTTTAGAGGCCGGGGTAAAGGGTGATACTTTTATCCCGGTCTTATTTTATTGCTCTTGCGGTTTTATATAACTTTTAGCTTTTCGCTTTCAGCTTTTCGCTTAATTAGTTGTATCTTTGCCCGTGAATAATTAAAAAACAGAGAAATGATAACAAAGAATAAGTTTGTAACCGTGAGTTACGAGTTGAGAACGGCAGCGGATGCAGAACCCATTGAGATAGCTGACGAGAAAACTCCCCTGGAGTTTATTTGCGGTCAAGGGCAAACGCTGGAATATTTCGAAATGAACCTGTTGAATTTGAATACGGGAAATTCTTTCGATTTTCATATCCCGTCAGCTAACGCTTACGGAGAGGTGAACGAGGACATGATTGTAGAGTTACCTAAAGATATATTCGCGGAAGTTGAGGCGGAAGAGTTGATTCCCGGAAACGTGCTGCCAATGCAGGATAGTTTGGGACGGCACCTGAACGGGACAATCGTTACCGTGGGTGACGATACGGTGACCATGGATTTCAATCACCCGATGGCCGGCAAAGATTTGTTTTTCAAGGGTAAGGTGTTGGCAGTAAGAGACGCTACTGATGAAGAATTGGAAAGCTTACATTCGCACAAATGTGGCGGTTGCCACGGTTGTGGGTCTGATGGCGGTTGCGGTTCAGAACACTCTTGCGGTGACGGTTGCTGCCACTAATTAATTGAAAATGGAAAATTGGGATGATCAAGTCTTGGTTTTCCATTTTTTATACAGACCAAAAGTTTAATCCATGTTGATCTTTGAATATTGAAGTGTTGTTTTCCTTCATTTTCAATTTTCAATTTTCAATTGTTATGAACACGATTGGTAAGCTATACACATTAACCTCTTTTGGTGAGTCACATGGGGAGGCGCTGGGAGGAGTGATTGATGGGTGTCCGGCGGGACTTCCCTTGTCGGTGGACGAGATTCAGTATGAGCTGGACCGAAGGAGACCGGGACAGTCTTCCGTGACTACTTCCAGGACGGAAGAGGACCGAGTGGAAATTCTTTCAGGAGTATTCGAAGGGGTGACGACAGGGGCTCCTATTGGTTTTATCGTGCGGAATAAGGATCAGCGGAGTCGGGATTATGACGAGATAAAAGATTTATTCCGTCCGTCTCATGCCGATTACACGATGCAGGCGAAATATGGTATCCGGGATTACCGGGGCGGGGGACGTTCGTCAGCCCGGGAACACGTGGTTCGTGTGGTGGGGGGAGCTGTGGCTCGTCAGATTTTGAAAAGATTGGGTATTTTCGTTCATGGTTACACGTCTCAAGTGGGGCCGATCGTGTTGAATAAAACTTATCACGAGCTAAATTTGGAGGAAACGGATGCCAATGTGGTACGTTGTCCTGATTCGGTGGTAGCGGGGGAAATGGAATTGTTTATCCGAAAAGTGCAGGAGGAACAGGATAGTGTGGGTGGGGTCGTGAGTTGTGTTATCCGGGGAGTTCCCGTGGGAGTGGGAGAACCCGTGTTTGATCGTTTTCAGGCCCGGTTGGGATATTACATGATGGGGATTAATGCGGCAAAAGGTTTCGAGTATGGCGAGGGATTCCATGCTGCAAGTATGCGGGGGAGTGAGCATAATGATGCTTTCATGATGAGAAACGGGCAAGTGAGGACCTTGACAAATCATGCCGGGGGAGTTCTGGGAGGAATCACTAGCGGGGAAGATATTTATTTCCGGGTTGCTTTTAAGCCCGTGGCAACGATTGGGCAGGAGCAACAAACCGTGAATTGTTTCGGGAAAGAGGTGACTTTCATAGCCCGGGGACGTCATGATCCATGCGTGGTGCCTCGTGCGGTTCCCGTGGTGGAGGCGATGGCTGCCATGCTGGTATTGGATATGATGCTGGAGGCCGGGAAAGTACCCTCTCGGGTATGAAAGAAGTAAATATTTTTTTGACAATAAGCTTGTTTAGGATGATATTCTTTATTAATTTTGTTGGAAATTAAATATCAGTGTTATGGCAAGTATTAGAAGATTGAAGAAAGATGTTGATTATTTGACTTTCGCGGTAATCGCCGATTGTATGAATTACAATTCTAGCGTGGGGAAGAGTGAGCCGGAAGTTGTTAACATCGTGAAAAAGATGGTTGAATATAGAAATGAAACGAGAAGTAAAATTTCTGCTCGTAAATCATTTAACGATAAGAAAGAAGCTAGATCTTATTATAAAGGAATATCTATCGATCTGTTGAAAACAGTAGACGGAGAATTTACCCGTTTGAGCGAGTTGGTAAAACAGAACGCTTAAATGATGATTGCCCCCAAATGTTTGAGCTACCACGTTCTGTGGTAGCTCTTTTTGATGATGAACGACGAGATTGTATTACCGGGAATCGGCAAGATAAAGGTGAGACGGGGAAAGAATATCCGTTTCCTCTCGGTGCGAATGGCACCGGGTAGAGGTGTGTGGGTAAACGTTCCTTTCGGGGTAAGCGGACGGCAGGTAGAAGAATTCGTGGATACACAACGGGACTGGATAGTGCAGAATTTGGCGAAGATCAAAGTTTACGAAAAAGACACGGGGGTGGGGTTAGGCATGGATTCCGAGGTGAAGACGAAGTTCCACGTGCTGAAAGTGCTTGCCTGTGATGAACTGCGTCCATACTATAAGATCGAGGGGAAGGAAATCCGCCTGTATATTCCCCGTGGTACGGCATACTCGAAAATTGCTCCCTACGTGGAGAATTTCTTGGTAGAGATTTATCGTATGGAGAGTAAGCGTTACTTGCCGGGACGCGTAAGGGAACTGGCTGGGCTGTTTGGTTTCCGTTACCGGGCATTGTCTTTTCGGAATAATATATCGAACTGGGGGAGTTGTTCGGCAGATGATAATATCAGCTTGAACGTGAAATTGATGAAATTGCCGGATGAGATTATTGATTACGTGATTCTGCACGAGTTATGTCATACGGTTGAAAAGAATCATTCCAGTAATTTTTGGGCGTTGATGGAAAAAGTGTGTCCCGGGTGTATGCAATTGCGTCGTAGGTTACGTCAGTATAATACCAGAGTTTGAACGGTATTTTTTCTTCACGGCTTGCTAGCCAGAACGTGAGAATGAACACGATTCCCAACATAAATAATAACATTTCGACTCTTTTCATGATGCAAGTTTTAATATACGTTTTATGCTGAAATGTGGCCAAATGTTACGTTCTCGGGCGTTTTTTATTGATTTATTTGTAAATGTTGGGAAAAGAGGAATCCAGCTTGAGGTTTATTCGTTATATTTGGTAGTTATTTCTTAAATAAGTGAAGACAATGGAAGGACAATATTGTTATCAATACCCTCGTCCGGCGGTGACCACGGATTGCGTGATCTTCGGGTTTGATGGGGAGACATTGAAGGTGTTATTGGTGGAACGGGGTGGAGAACCCTATAAAGGTTGTTGGGCATTTCCGGGTGGGTTCTTGAATATGGACGAGACGACGGATGAATGTGCCGTGCGAGAATTGGAGGAAGAAACGGGCTTGAGAGATGTGTTTGTAGAGCAATTACAGGCTTTCTCCGATGTAGATCGGGATCCCCGGGGACGGACAATTACGGTGGCTTATTATGCTTTGGTGAATCCTGTGGGAATAAACGTGGCCGGATATGACGATGCGGCAGATGCTCGATGGTTTACCTTGTCGGATATGCCTTCTCTGGCTTTTGATCATGAACACGTGTTGCAGGTGGCATTACATCGTCTGGCATTAAAAGTTTATTTACAATTGAACGAGATCGAGGAACTAGATGAACATTTTAAGGGATTTGACTTGAAGCGTTTGCAGGATCTGATTCCTGATAAATTATAGAATATATGGATAGATTGGAAATCGTTGAGGCGGATATTACCACGTTGGACGTGGATGCAATCGTGAATGCGGCGAATACTTCCTTGCTGGGAGGTGGAGGAGTTGATGGAGCTATTCACCGAGCTGCCGGCAAAGAGTTGTTGGCGGAATGCCGGATGTTGAACGGATGCCGGACCGGGGAAGCGAAAATTACAAAAGGGTATAATCTGAAAGCTCGTCACGTGATTCACACGGTAGGACCGGTTTATTCTAACGGGCGACAGGGGGAACCGGAGTTGCTGGCGGCATGTTACCGGAATAGTCTTGTCTTGGCCGTGGAGAACGGTTTGAAAACCATCGCTTTTCCTCTGATCAGTACGGGTGTGTATGGTTATCCGTTGGGGGAGGCAACCCCGATTGCTTTGCGTGAGATCAAGGCCTTCTTGGAGACACATCCGGATTTCGAGCGGGTGATTGTTGCTTGTTTTAGTCGTAAGGCTTATGATTTGTATATGCAATTGACAATGGAATAATGACAATAATTTGTAACCTTTAAGCCTGTTGACCTTAACAAAACGAATGTTTGTTGGGAAATTAATTTATAAACAGTAATTTTGTCTGGAAGATTTATAAAAAACAGATATTATGCAAGAGATAGTAAAAGAGATACGTGACGTTTTGTCGGAAGTGAAATATCCCGGCACTTCGAAGAGTATCGTTGCGCTGGATATGGTGCAGAATATAAAGGCTGAGGACGGTAAGGTGGATTTCCGCTTGGTATTCCAAAAGTCCAATGACCCGTTCGTGGGAGCGGTGAGAAAGAAATGTGAATCTCTGTTGAAAGAGAAATTAGGATATACAACCGTGGAGATTGAAACCGTGTTCGTACATGACTTGGAGAAACCTTTGGCCTTGGAGAAGGTGAAACATATTGTTGCTGTATCTTCGGGTAAAGGAGGAGTTGGTAAATCAACGGTAGCTTCAAACTTGGCGGTAGCTTTGGCTAAATTGGGGTATAAAGTCGGGTTGGTGGATGCTGATATTTATGGACCTTCCATGCCGAAAATGTTCGGGTGTGAGGATGCCAGTCCTTACATGGTAGAAGTGGGTGGTAAGGAGTTGATCGAGCCGGTTGTGAAGTATGGGGTGAAGTTGTTGTCGATCGGTTTCTTCGTGGACCCCGATTCTGCCACCGTATGGAGAGGACCAATGGCTTCCAATGCTTTAAAACAGATGGTTGAAGGCGGTTTCTGGGACGAACTGGACTTTATGCTGATCGACCTTCCTCCGGGAACAAGTGATATTCACTTGACTTTGGTACAAACTGTCGCTTTGAGTGGTGCAATCGTGGTTAGTACCCCACAACAGGTGGCTTTGGCTGACGCCGTGAAGGGGATCAATATGTTTGAATCTCCGGGAATACAAGTTCCCGTGTTGGGATTGGTTGAGAATATGTCTTGGTTTACTCCTGCGGAATTGCCGAATAATAAATATTATATCTTCGGTAAAGAGGGTGCCAAGAAATTGGCTGACGAGAGGGGATTGCGTCTGTTGGGACAAATTCCAATCGTGCAGAGTATTATGGAAGGTGGCGAGAATGGTAGCCCGGTAGCGTTGGATGAAGATAGTGTCACCGGACAGGCATTTATAGAACTGGCTCGTAACGTGGCTCACGCTGTGGATGAAACAGGAGAGACTGCAAAACGGGTTCGGGTAACGAAATAATGGAGAAAGGGGCTTGAAAAAGCCCCTTTCAAACTCCCTCCCCCCTTCGGGGTATTGAGCTTGCAAGCCGTCTCGAATCGGCTCTCGCTCGACAGACAACGAGTAAACTCTCTGTCTGTTCTCGCTTACTCGCCGATTTCCCTCTATAAACAGAGGGAGAGTTGAAATACCTCCTGTCTTCGGTAAGAGTCACCAGCTCCTCCTCTGTTTATAGAGGAGGTGGCACGAAGTGACGGAGGAGTTTTTTGAAATAAAATGACTTTGGGGACACTTCCTTCAAACTCTTTTACACATCGCATTTATACAGATCACGGCAAACGTGATGAATTCTGCTACGGCTACCGCTAGCCAGATACCTTTAACCTCTAACCATAATGGCAGGAGGAAGAAGCAAACCACAGGTAATATGATTCCTCTTAACACAGTAAATATCGTTGCCAACCGTGATTTTTCGATACTCATGTAATATCCAATAGAGGTGATGTTAATTCCAAAGAAAACATAGCATATCGAGAAAAAGGGAATCCCGTACACGGCATATTTCCAAGCGTTGTTTGTATGGTCTGCGATGAATAAGGACACAATTTGTTCCCGTAGTAAAATCGTGAGAACCAGGAAAAACAAGCCTGTTGCAATCGTTGCTATCAATGCCAATCGGAGTGCTTGCTGTGCACGATCGTGTGCCGCACATCCGTGATTGAAACTGATAATAGGTTGGGCCGACTGGATGATGGCATTGAAAACCATAAATATGATCGGGAAGAAGTAACACATGATACTGAATGCCGCCACTCCGTCCGTACCGAGGTAACTCACGAACACATAGTTCCCGGTCAGCATCATCACACCGATAGCTGCCTCTCCCAAGAATGCCGAGAATCCCAGACGAATGATATATCCGCTATTACGTGCCGTGAGTTGTATACTCTTCCGGCTGAACTTTAATTTGCCGAGACGGACACGAGGAGAATAGCGTAATAAATAGACAACCATAAGAAGGCAACCCACGATTTCACCGATACCCGTGGCCACGGCAGCTCCCGTCAATCCCCATTTATACACGAATATAAACAGATAGTCGAGTACGATGTTGATTACCGTGGAGATCGTCATGCACCACATGGCTATTTTAGGCCCGTCAATGCGGGTGAAGAAAGTAAGTACACAGAGTGCCGTCTGGAACATGGCAAAAGCGGCATAAGCAATCAGGTATTCCCGTGCCAACTCGATAATATCTTCGGGTGCTCCGAGGATTCGAGCCACAGATGTCGGGAAAGCCATGACAAGGATAGATACTAACGTCATGCCGATAAAAGAAACAAGCGTTGCTTGCGTGGCATTGATGTTAGCCACACGTTCTTTTCCCCGGGCCAGGTTGATTGATGCCACGATTGCCCCGCCCATACCAAACATTAATCCCATTCCGGCAGCGAACACGAATAATGGGGCGGCAATATTTACCGCGGCTAAAGCGTCGCTGCCAATTCCACGACCGACGAAAACCCCGTCGGTGATCACGAATAAAGCCGAGAAAACCATACCCAGCAAGGTCGGGAATAGTTGTTTACAGAACAACTGTCCGACTTTCATTGAACCAAAATCTATACTGTCTCGTTGCATGTATATATAATTTTTTTAGCTCGGCAAAGGTAGGTCGAATAAAACGGAGAAAAATTAACATATGATAATTACGGATTATTTTGTGTACTTTTGTCGTAAAATAATGAATAAAGGGAGATTTTAGAATGCTGAAAAGTGCAAGTGGAAAGCAAATGTTCGGGGATATAGTTCGACGTAAACGCTATTTTTACGCCTTGTTAATGATCTTGCTAATGATTGGTGCTGCAGAACTGTTGATGGAAAGGGAAATTATCTTTCCGGAAATGGCAGCCTTGACAATCGGTATGTGGATCGTGGATAAACGGGTGTGGCAGGTGAGTCGGGCAAGTATGGTCGCTCTCATGATTTTAGGAGCTGTGGCGGGTGTGTGTATTGTACGTTATTCTCCTTTCCCCTTGCTTGTGAATCTGGCGTTTGCCTTTATTTTTGCCGCAATTTGCCTCACGTTATTTCGTGCAACTTTGGTACCGCAGATTTCTGCCTGTATGTTACCTGTGTTATTGGGCACGGAAAGTTGGGTTTATCCGGTAGCTGTACTTGTTATGTCGGTTATTGTTGTTGGTGGACAATGGGGGATGGAGAAAGTTGGATTGCGGGAGAGGGTGACTTATACGCCCGTGATTGTCCATTGGAAGGATAGCTTGGTACGTTGGTCGTTTTTATTGGTGACCGTGATAGCGGTTGCCGCATTGGCCATCTATACGAGAAATTTGTACTTCATTCTTCCTCCGTTGATCGTGACTTACGTGGAGTTTGCCAATTCGAAGGCCGGGTTCCGCAATCGTCCCGTACAAGTTTTATTGGTCTTGTTCACGGCGGCTGTTATTGGCGTGTTCTTTCAGATTGTGGGACATAAATACTTGCATTTACCGGAAGTTATGGTCGTACTCCCGATTTTTATTTGTATGTTTTCTTTGTTTGAATTTCTAGGAAAGTTCTTTGCCCCGGCGGGAGCTGTTGCTTTGATTCCGATGATCATTCCCGAAGAAGGTTTGTTGTGGTTGCCTTTGCAGGTGCTCGTGGGAGCTACGTTATTTATTGGATTGGCAATGATCTGTTTCCAGCATTGTTTGCGCTGGCCTCGGGCACAGCTAATCGTGTGTCTGGTTCCACCTTTTATAAGGGATTTGAGGAAGAGAAATAAGAGTTTGTAAAGTTCATAAGGTTCATAAAGTTTATAAAGTCCATAAAGTTTATAAGGTCCGTGGACTCCTGAGGAGAGCTTTACCAACGGCAGCTTGTGCTGCCATTAAACACGGTCCGAAGGACACCCGTCACTTTGGACTTTATGAACCTTATAAACTTTATGAACTAAAAAGGCTTTTCGCCCTTTATTTAATGTCTTGCTCTCGCTTTGATGATTTCGAAGAAATCTGCTGCTTTCAGGGATGCACCACCGATAAGTCCACCATCCACGTCCGGATTGGAGAAAATAGCGTCGGCATTTCCAGCGTTACAGCTTCCTCCGTAAAGAATTGAGGTTTCGTCAGCTACGGCTTGTCCGTATTTCTCTGCTACAACAGAACGGATGAAGGCGTGCATTTCTTGTGCCTGATCGGGAGTAGCGGTTTTACCGGTACCGATAGCCCAAACCGGTTCGTAAGCGATTACCACATGAGCGAATTGTTCCGGGGTAAGATTGAAGAGTCCGTCGGTCAACTGTTGTTTCACAACTTCGAAATGTTTCTCGGATTCTCTTTCTTCCAGTACTTCACCCACGCAGAAAATGATTTCCAACTTGCTGTCTAGGGCTTGTGCAACCTTCTTCACGAGAATAGGACTTGTTTCGCCATAGTAGCTTCTTCTTTCAGAGTGTCCTAAGATCACGCATTTAGCACCCGTGGAAGCTATCATTTCAGCTGAGATCTCACCCGTGTAGGCTCCGGCTTTTTCCGTTGCGCAATTTTGGGCAGCAACCATGATGGAAGATTCTGTGATGTTATGAGCCACTTTTGCCAAGTGGATAAAGGGAGTACCGAGAACAACAAGAACGCCTTCTCCGCCTTCTTTATATCTCACGTAATCATTCACTTCTCTAGCCAATTCAACTCCTTCAGCGAAGGTTTTGTTCATTTTCCAGTTACCTGCTACAATCTTTTTTCTCATATCTTTATGTTTTGAATTGTTTGTGCTTAATTGTTTCTTTTCCCTTTTCTACGTGGAATCAGTAAATATGCTACAAAGAAAAGAAGGATAATGGAGTAAACCAAATAAATTCGTTGCATTTGTTCCCTTGAATACACGCAATAAGCTGTCAAGTTGGTATCCTGTAATTCTTTCACCTCGGGAACATCTTTTCCGGCCCATTTGTCGAGAATTGTGCCTTCCCGGAGAATGATCACGCCGGGGTTAGAGCGAATCATGGTTTTTAACTGAATCTCGTCAGCCGTACAAAATTCATAGGGAACGTGATTCCGCTTTTTATATGCTTCAATATCCCGTTCCGAGGATGAGGTTAATCCGTAGAAACGAATCCCTTTTTCCTGGGCGTACTCCGCCAGTCGGTTGATGGCGGGTTGATATTGTGTATCACTCTGGTTAAGGTAGTATGCTACGGCGAGGATCGTGTGATTATCGTCTTCCAGAATTTCTTCTGTGATGTTACCAAGCGTGGGGTGTTCGATTACAAGGTCATGAATCGGTGTGATGTACCCTTTCTTTACCAGTCGCTCCGAGCTACTCTCGTATTCCCAGTTCAGCGTGTCTTGCCACGGGTAGTTGTCTTCCGTGAAAGACCGGATCTCTCCGGTTTGCTTGTTCTTATACTTTAGTGTGACTTCGTATTGATCCGGTTCGGCTCCTTCGGGAAGTCTCATGTCTTCCGTGATGTTCTTGCCGACAGCGTAAGGACGGAAATCCAGTACGGGTAAGTGACGATAGCAATAGATGGAAAGACATAGCATTCCGGCTCCTGCCAGGGTGAGAAACGAAAATTGTCCCATCAAAGGAAGCGATGATTTGTATTCCTTGCGGTACACGAAGATCATGATGGCCAACAAGAGCAAAATGATATTCTTCCAAAAGGTTTGCCAGTTCGTCAAGATCATGGCATCCCCGAAACAACCGCAGTCACTCACTGGATTCGTTAGTGCCAGTACAAGGGTCAGTGGGGTGAAAAAAGCCATGAATAACAGAGAGCCCCATGCCATACGGGATACCCATAAATTAAACAATAGGGCAATTCCGATCAGAAATTCAGCCAGCGAGAGGGCGAAAGAGAAAAACAACGTGGTCGTGTTCATCCAGCCCATGCCGAAAGCATTGAAATAGTCAGTGAATTTGTAATCAGATCCTAACGGGTCAATTCCTTTCACGAATCCGGAATAGATGAATACTATCCCGACAATAATCCTGCACAGGTTTTTGACGAGTCTCATGTTTGTTTATTTTCCAGTTAGACCTTACTCTTGCTCCACGACAAGGCGAATCAACCCGAAAACGGCGTAATTTACCATGTCGAAGTAATTTGCATCAATACCTTCCGATATGATCGTGGTACCTTGGTGATCTTCTATCTGTTTCGTACGGTTAATCTTCATCAGAATCAGGTCGGTGTACGAGCTGACCCGCATCTCCCGCCAGGCTTCATCGTAATCGTGATTCTTGGCAAGCATCAGTTCCTTCGCTTTATGAAAATAATTTTGATACAGGCGAAGGACTTCATCTTGGGGGGTGTCGTTGCCCGGTCCGAGTTGGAGTTGGATCAGTCCCATAATGGAATAGTTAATGATCCCGATAAATTCGGGAACAATGCCTTCCCCGACTTTCGTAATCCCCTTTTCTTCAATACTGCGTATACGGTTTGCTTTGATATATATCTGGTCGGTAATGGAGGTCGGGCGGAGTATTCTCCAGGCTGTCCCGTAGTCCTGCATTTTCTTCACGAAGATATCCTGACATATATCTATCACTTTATCATATTCTTGTGCTGTATTTGGCATACTCTATTTATTTTTGATAATGAAATCTGAAAAATAAATTGTTAATTTGTCCTGTAAAAGTACTCAAATAATTGAATATTGGAAATCGAAAGTTGAAAATTATGACACATATAACGATCGGAGCGGAAAAGGTTAGCTTGGAGAAACCCGTGGTGATGGGTATATTGAACGTGACACCGGATTCTTTTTATGATGGGGGAAAGTACACGAGCGAGTTGAAGATCATGGAACGGGTGGATGAGATCGTGGAACAGGGAGCCGGGATTATTGATGTCGGGGCATATTCAACCCGTTCGGGGGCTGCGTTCGTGGATGCTCAGGAGGAGTTGTCCCGGTTGAGTTTTGCCGTGGAATTGATTCGTAAGTACCACCCGCATTTTCCGGTATCGATTGACACGTTCCGGGCCGACGTGGCGAAAGAGATCAGTCATTGTCTCGGATCGATAATCATTAATGATATTTCCGGGGGAACGATGGATGACAAGATGTTCGAGACGGTGGCGGAATTAGGACTTCCTTATATCATGATGCACATTCAGGGAACACCTCAGGATATGCAGGTTAATCCTCATTACGATGACGTCGTGCGTGAGGTTCGGGAGTTTTTCACGGAACGGATTACTCGTTTAAATGCTTTGGGATTTAATAATATAATATTGGATCAAGGATTCGGTTTTGGAAAGACCGTAGCCCATAATTACGAGTTAATGGGTAAAATGGAGTCCTTCCTGGATTTGGGTTATCCTTTATTGGTGGGAATCTCCCGGAAATCAATGATTTGGCGTTTACTGGAGATTACACCCCAAGAGGCATTAAATGGAACAACCGTACTGAACACGATCTCCCTGTTGAAAGGGGCACATATTCTCCGGGTTCATGATGTGCGGGAAGCCGTGGAAGCCGTGAAAATCGTGGAGGCGATGAAAATGAGTTTATAAAATTGGTATAGTTTGAAGGTTCGTAAGGTTTATAAAGTTCGTAAGGTTCATGGACCTCTGCGGGGCGCTTTACCAACGGTCGCATATGCTACCTTTTAGCCCTCCCCCTGTGTAAGGGGGAGTTGGAGGGGGTAGTCTGTCTGTATAAAACAAGACTTTATAAACCTTATGAACCTTATAAACTTTATGACTTATTTCAGTTGTTTATAAAATAGCGGATGGATGACCTGCCATAGCACGATTCCGGCGGTGACGGATATGTTGAATGAATGTTTGGTCCCGAATTGGGGGATCTCGATACAGTCATCCGAAAGATCAACCACTTCCTGCTGTACGCCTTTTACCTCGTTTCCGAAAATGAAAGCATATTTTCGTCCGCTTTTGATGGTAAATTGTTCTAGGGAAATACTGTTCTCCACTTGTTCCACGGATAAAATGGTGTATCCCTCATTTTTCAATGCCTGAACCGCATCGGTAGTTTCTTCGAAATACTCCCAGTCCACGCTTTCTTCTGCTCCGAGGGCTGTTTTGTGTATTTCCCGGTGGGGTGGTGTTGCTGTGATACCGCAAAGATATATCTTGGAAAGCCGGAAGGCATCGGACGTGCGAAACACGGAACCAATGTTATTCAAGCTGCGCACGTTGTCCAGTACGACCACGATCGGGAGTTTTTCAGCGTCTTTATACTCTTCCGTGGTGAGTCGGTTCAGTTCTTCATTGAGGAGTTTACGAGACATGTTAATTGAAAATTGAGTATTTTCGATTAGGGTTATTGATTTATTGCTTCGCCGATAAGGGTTGCAGGGGTACATTCCGTGACACGAACCTGAACGAGTTCTCCGACTTTAGCCCCGTTATCTGGGAAGACGATCACCTTATTCTGGCTGCTGCGACCGAAAAGTTCATCCGATTTCTTCTTGGAAACCCCTTCCACGAGTACCTCGAATACTTTGCCCACGTCTTTCAAGTTGCTTTGGTGAGAAATCTCCACCTGCATATCAATGAGTTCCTGCAAACGACGTCCTTTTACTTCCTCGTCCACGTTATCCGGCAAGTTGCGGGAAGCCATGGTACCCGGACGTTCCGAGTATTTGAACATGAAAGCGGAGTCGAACATCACCTCTTTCATCAAGGCAAGAGTCTGCTGATAATCATCCTCGCTTTCATTGTGGAACCCGACGAACACGTCCGTGGAAATTCCACAATCGGGGACGATCTCCCGGATGGCATGAATCCGGTCAAGATACCATTCACGGGTATATTTTCGGTTCATGTCTTTCAGTACGGAATTACTCCCGGATTGGAAGGGTAGATGGATGTGTTTGCAAATATTGGAATGGGTGGCTATCGCACGTAGAATGTCATCATTCATATCTTTTGGGTGTGACGTGGCGAAACGGATACGCATGTTGGGTACCGTTTGGGCAACCATGGCAAGTAATGCCGGGAAATTCACTTCCTGATTATCTCCCCGCCAAAGGTAGGAATTTACATTCTGACCGAGTAGTGTCACTTCTTTGTAACCTTTGGATTGAAGGTCTAGAACTTCATTGACAATACTTCTGGGACTTCGGCTACGCTCGCGTCCTCGTGTGTACGGAACGATGCAATAGGTACAGAAATTATTACATCCCCTCATGATGGAAACGAATCCTGATATGGCTGTTTCGTCAATTCGGGAAGGGCAGATGTCCTTGTAGGTTTCCGTGGTAGAGAGTTCAATGTTGATGGCTTTCTCGCCTTTCTCGGCTTTCTCAATCAAGAGCGGGAGATCCATGTACGCATCGGGACCAACCACGATGTTCACGTTCTTCTCCTGTTCAAAAAGAGCCTCACCCAAACGTTCTGCCATACATCCCATGATGGCGACCAGCACGTGTGGGTTCTTTTTCTTTACCTCGGAAAATCCTTGTACCCGTCCGCGAACCCGTTGTTCCGCATTTTCACGCACGGAACAGGTGTTCACCAGAATCACATCAGCTTCACTTTTTTCTTGCGTCCGTTGGTATCCTTTGTCTTCCAAGATGGCTGCAACCACTTCACTGTCTGCCACGTTCATCTGGCAACCGTAAGTTTCGATATAAAATTTCTTTACCTTCATTCCTGATTTTATTTGCAGGGGGCAAAGGTAATGAATTTTAGTCTACGGACTTTCTATTTTCTTTTAAAAATACAAAACCATACTTTCGTTTGTCTTGGAAATACATATAGTGTATATGTTGTCGTTATCTCTTCGTAATCCATTCGTTCCTATAGAGCATGTGTTCATCGATAGTATATCGAAGAGATAACGAAGAGATGTAAGAGATATTGAAACTCAGGCATTTATTAAGTTTAGAGGAAAAATGTATTTGAAAATTTGCATTGAAATTCTTTATGAACTACATTTGCCTCGTTCATTTGTCTAATATGGTCCTCTCTGTTTAAGAGGCGGACGTTTAGGAAAAGAGCGTCTTATTTAATTCTTCGGGCAAAGATCACTCCGTGGATGATCAGGAGGCGCAGCTTTGTCCTGGAATGAATGAATAAAAATTATGTAATGCTTAAATTGTCCGATAACGAGCTACATTGGTATGTTGCAAATACTTGTCGTCAGGAGAAAAAGATAAAACAGCGTTTGGATAGCATGGGGATCGAGAATTTCATTCCGTTCCAACAAATTGCACGAAAAATTCATGGTGTTGATAAATTAATTGAAGTACCGGTTATTCCTAATCTGGTATTTATTCATACGACCTTTAAATCTTGCATGTCATTGATTCAAGAGTATGCTTTTGACATGCGTTATTTGAGGGATCGGGAAACGGGTAACTTCTTGATTGTTCCCGATAAACAGATGAATGATTTTATATTCTTGCTTGATTTCTCCAAAGAAATGGTGGAGGTGGTGAACGAGAATCTGAAAAAAGGCGATAAAGTACGTGTCATAAAAGGGGATTTTGCCGGAATCGAAGGTGAATTGATCCGGGTGAAAGGTCATAAAAGAGTGGTCGTAAGGCTGGAAGGGGTCGTGTCTTTAGCTACAGCGTATATTCCTGGTAGTTTTCTGGAAAAGATAGAATAGAAGAATGAAGAATGATTTTTTTCATGACTTGTACATGACCATTCGGGATGTACGAGTAAGGGATTGTTCTGCAATGTCATTATCTCATTTGCTACATGGTTATTTGTCCGTGTATGCGATGGTACGGGTTTCTCCCACTTTGGAACGGGAGTACGGAACACTGCAGGAAATTCATGAACGGTTACGTGAAATAGCCAAGGAATTGTCTAAGGCAATGAAAGATACCTCTATCGAGGAGGACGAAAGGATAGGGTACGTGGCTGATTTGATGGATGCTTATCAGACATATTCGGATATGGATCTTTTGAATGAGGCGTTGGATATGGCTTATCGGGTATTGACCGTGGATGAGCAAGGGGAGATCGTGATACCGGATAAAACTCCTAACGTGTGTCGATTACTTTGTAATTGGTACTATTTTACGGGGGAGGAGTGGTGTTTGGAGATGGCGGAGGAGATTGCTGAAGATTACGATAATCTGGAACAAAAACAAGTGTGGCAGTGGTTGCGGACGGAGAGATGCTTTAAAAATTTGTCAGAAGATACGATGTTTTTAGAGAGATGGAATGAAGAAGAGAAGGAGATTTTGAGTAATATCATTGGTTCTATAGAAAATACCGGAATAGTGGGTAGAGAAACTTTTTGTTTCGAGATATTGGGGATGTGGGAATTGAAGGGTAAAGGTTTTGAATCATAATTGAAATCGTTAAATATATCATGAAGAATTTTGCTTTGATCGGGGTGGCCGGTTACATCGCTCCCCGTCATTTACGTGCCATAAAAGACACGGGTAATCGTTTGGTAGCGGCTTACGACAAGTTTGATAGCGTGGGAATCATGGACAGTTTCTTTCCCGAAGCGTCCTTTTTCACGGAGATGGAATTGTTCGATCGTTATTGTTCTCGGATAAAGGGAGATGATAACCGGGTAGACATGGTTTCCATTTGTACACCTAACTACTTGCATGACGCTCATATCCGTTACGGGTTACGCTTGGGTGCTGACGTGATCTGCGAGAAACCGCTGGTGTTGAACCCGTGGAATATCGATGCTTTGGCCGAGGTGGAACGGGAAACCGGGCACAAGGTGAACAACATCCTTCAACTTCGCTTGCATGACTCGATCAAGGCCTTGAAAAAACGAATAGACGAGGGTCCGAAAGATAAAGTTTACGACGTGGATCTGACTTATATCACTTCTCGCGGTAACTGGTATTACACGAGCTGGAAAGGTGACGAGCGCAAGAGTGGAGGCGTGGCAACGAATATCGGTGTTCATTTTTACGACATGTTGACCTGGGCTTTCGGTGGGGTGAAGGAGAACATCGTTCACGTGAAGAGCCATGACCGTGTAGCCGGGTATTTGGAGCTAGAACGTGCTCGTGTTCGTTATTTCTTGAGCATAAATGCCAATAACCTGCCGGAGAATGCCGTGGAGGGAGAAAAGCGCACGTATCGTTCCATCCGTATCGAGGGCGAGGAATTCGAGTTCAGTAACGGTTTCACGGAGTTGCACACGGAAAGTTACAAGCACGTTCTTTCCGGTGAAGGTTTTGGTTTGGACGAGGTGCGTAATTGTATAAATATCGTTCATCATATCCGTAACGCGGAACCGATAGGTTTGAAAGGTGATTATCACCCGCTGGCTAAATTGCCTCTCGTGAAACATCCTTTTGGCTGGACGAAATAACATTCTTTCGTTTTCAATTATCAACATTCCATTTCCAATTGTCATGTATAATAAACTAGTGAATAAAGAAGCCAAGCTGGCACTTGTCGGTTTAGGCTACGTGGGTTTGCCCATCGCGTTAGAGTTCGCCAAGAAAATTTCTGTTATCGGTTTTGACATCAACGAGGAGCGTCTCGCGAAGATGCGACAGGGGATAGATCCTTGTAAAGAGCTGGATCATACCGCTTTTGAAGAGGCTGATATAAAGTTTACCTCCTCTATTGACGAGTTACGGGAGGCTTCATTCTTTATCGTGGCAGTACCGACCCCGATAGATCGACATAATCAACCGGACTTGACCCCGTTGTTAAGCGCGACACGTTCGGTCGCTCACGCCTTGAAGAGAGGGGATTACGTGGTTTACGAGTCAACGGTTTACCCCGGTTGCACGGAGGAGGATTGCTTGCCGATCCTGGAGGAGATTTCCGGCTTGAAGGCGGGTGTTGATTTTAAAATTGGTTACTCACCGGAACGTATCAACCCCGGGGAGAAGGTTCACACGTTACCTAACACGATCAAGATTGTTTCCGGTTGTGATGGTGAAGCCCTGGATGTCATCGCCAAAGTTTACGAGCTCGTGGTTAAGCCGGGAGTTCATCGAGCCCCGAATATCAAGGTGGCCGAGGCTGCTAAGATTATCGAGAACACGCAGCGAGATGTGAATATAGCCTTGATGAACGAGTTGTCGATTATTTTCAGCCGAATCGGAATCAACACGTATGACGTGTTGGAGGCTGCCGGGACGAAATGGAATTTCTTGAAGTTCTACCCGGGATTGGTGGGAGGACATTGTATTGGTGTTGACCCTTATTACCTGGTGTACAAGGCGAGCGAGTTAAAATATCACACGCAGATTATCAGTGCGGGGCGTTTTATCAATGACACGATGGGAGGTTACATCGCCAAGAAACTGGTGAAGAAATTGATAAATATGGGTAAGGGAATTCTTGGGGCTAGAGTTTTGGTTATGGGTATGACCTTCAAGGAAAACGTGGCTGATATTCGTAACTCGAAGGTGGTTGATATTATTAACGAGTTGAAAGATTTCGGAGTTGATGTTGACGTGGTTGACGCTCATGCAGATTCGGAAGAGGTGAAACAGATGTACGGTTTCGGGTTGATCGAGAAGCCGAGGAATAATTATGATGCTGTGATCGTGGCTGTTTCGCATGATGCTTACAAGGATTTGGACGAGACGTATTTCAAGTCGTTGACTTATGATAATGCGGTGTTAGTAGATGTGAAAGGAATGTACAGAGGGAAGATAAATGAATTGAAGTATTGGAGTTTGTAATGGCATTAGGAAAAGAGTTTTTCAAAAATACATTTAAAATAGCAGGATCAGCAGCATTAGCACAAGGAATAGGTATATTAACAATACCTATTTTTGCTCGTCTTTTTACTCCAGAGATAGTAGGACAATATGCTTTATTTACTTCTTTGGTAGGTATTTTGGCTGTATTTGGTAGTGGGCGTTACGAACTAGCATTAATGTTACCTCAAGAGAAAAAACGTGCCATAGATATTATGCACGGTTCTATGTTTATAGCTCTACTCTGGTCTGTATTTCTATTTATAATTGTATTGTTAGGAAAAGATTTTCTTTTAAGAATTGGGAATTATGGAAGTATTGAATCCTATGTGATATTTATTCCTTTGGCTGTACTTTTTACTTGCTGGAATAGAATATTACTTTATTGGTTTAATAGAAATAAACAATTTGGAAAGAATGCTTTATTGAATATATTTAATTCTGGAGGGACTAAAATCGTTAATGTTGGAGTAGGGGTTATGGGATTTATTTCTGTTGCATCTTTAATATTTGTGAATCTGTTTATTTTGTTTGGGGAATTTTTATGGCGTAGTATAATTTGTTTTAAAGATCGTAATGTTGATTATTGTAGTGTTTCTTACTATGCGATAAAGAAGGAGTTGATTCGGTATAAAAAATTCCCCTTGATTGATACATGGAATGGTTTGTTAGATACAGGTTCTTTATTGATAGTTCCTATTTTATTATCAATTTATTTTTCTGATTCTGACGTTGGTTTATATAGTCAATCTTTGACGTTGGTGCAATTACCTTTAGCTCTGATTGCTTCTGCTTTGGGACAAGTTCTTTTCCAAAGGTTAAGTGAGGCAAAGCATAATGGGGAGATAGGACAAGTGGTTTCGGATTCGTTTGTTTTATTATTACAGATAGGAGTTCCTGTATTTCTTATCATTTTTTTATGGGGAAAGGAGTTGTTTGCCTTTTTTTTGGGAGATCGTTGGGCGATGTCTGGTAAATATGCGGAAATGTTGGCTCCTTGGTGTTGTTTAAAATTGTGTTTTAGTCCGTTAAGTTTGATATTTAGCATTTTGGAGCGGCAAGGGTTGTCGTTATTTTTAACAATATTAATAATAATAACTAGAATTGTAGCAATTATTATAGGAGGAATTTATAGTGATATATACCTGTCAATTCTTCTTTTTGGGATATCGGGTGTTTTAGTGAATGTTGTAGGAATTTTTTTTGTTATGATTTTATCTAAACAAAAATGGTCTAATCTATTGAATGCACTTAGAAAAAGTCCATTAGACATTGTTCGCGAATGATAAATCCTATTATAAATAAAATAAGAAAAAAAGAAGAAGATAATTCTGTTTCTATTGGAATTGTAGGAGATGTTTCTTTCCATAATATAGATGTTCCTTCGATAGATTTTTTTACTCCTTTGATATCTGTCATGCAAAATACAGATATTGTTATTGCGAATATAGAAACGGTAGTTTCAAATAGAAATTTATCACCAGTAAAGAAACAAGGAATTTTTTTAAAATCAGATCCGAACTTTTTGAAAATATTAAAAAAGATCGGAGTTGATGTTGCTCTTTTGGCCAATAATCATATAGATGATTATGGATTAGATGGAATTTATGATTCTATTGAAGCTTTGACTAAAGAAGAAATACTTTCTTTTGGAGTAAAAGGATTGGAAGAGTTGAGTATTAATAAAAAAGGAATCTCTTTTCGTTTGAGGGGTGTAGTTACTCCTTATGAAAGTGATGAATTTTTAACATCCTATGGGAAGTCTTTAAATTCTATAGAAATGGTTGAGAGTTGTGATGCTTCTCATTTAATTTATTTCATTCATGGTTTTGATGAATTATATTCAATTCCATTTCCTTGGCGTGTTAAATTATTAAAACAAATTCGAGATAAAGTTTTGCCAGCGGCATTAATCTCAGGACATCAGCATATTTATCAGGGATATAGTTTAGGTGAGATCCCTATTTGTTGGAGTTATGGTAATGGTTTTATTTCTATTGATTATCACTCGAAATCAAATATAGATGCAACAATAAGTTGTTACTCTGTCTTACATTTTGATAAGAAAGGATGTTATCAGATTGATGAATATTATTATCGTTTTTCTCAAGAAGGAATTTCTATTTTATCTGAACATGAGTTAAAGGAAGTTTTGGATAGAGTTAGGAAAGGTTCAGAGTGTACAAAAATTTATGAGCAAAATGAGTGTCTTTGGGAAGAAGAATGTTACGAAAACTTTAATACACATCGATTTAAACAAAATATCGTAATTAATTTTCTGTATGATATTTATAGATTTTATAGATTTCGTAGGCAAATTAAATATATTCATTATCGATATATGTTTTTAGGATATTTAAAGAGAAAATGGGGAATTAATCTATACAAATTATGGAAATATTACTAGATACTCATAATCGATCTTGGTATGTAGGGAATAATGTATATTCTATTGGTTATGCTTTTATTGGAGAGCAATTAATCAAGGAAGAAGCTTTGTGTTTATATTTAAGTGAACGAATTAAACATGGAGATTTATCAAAATCGTTAGAAGAATTAAATGGTTCTTTTGCTGCTATAATACAAAATGGAAATGAATATTATTTGATTGTTGATCAAATAAGAAGTTATCCGTTGCTTTATGTGTGTGATGGTAAAAATTGTTGTATATCAGATAATGCATCTTTTTTAGAAAAATATTATGAAAATACTGATTTTAAGGATGTTGTTATAGCAGAGTTCTTAGCAATGGGGTATTTGTATGGGGATAAGACATTATATGAGAACATAAAAAGTGTCGAAGCTGGTTCGTATGTTTTATTGTCAAATAATAAAATATATGAAAAATGTGTTTATTATCGCCATATTTTCCCGAAAATACAAGGAAAGACAGACCAAGAATTAATTAATATTTCGTCGATAAAACTTGAAAAAGCTTTTTGTCGAATTTTACGGACAATAGGAGAAAGGCAAATTGTTATTCCTTTAAGTGGAGGGTATGATTCCCGTTTAATTGCTTGTCTTTGTAAGAAATATAATGTATCGGATATTGTATGTTTTACTTATGGTGTTCCTGAAAGTGATGAAGTTAGAATATCTAAACAAGTTGCAGAGAATCTAGGTTTTATGTGGTATTTTGTAGAATACACTCAAGATTTGTGGATTGATTTATGTTGTTCAGAATTTTATACAGAATATCAAAAATTTGCGGGAAATTTAAATACAGTTCCTTGTATACAAGATTTTATTGCGATTAAAGAATTAGTAAAAAGAAAATTAATATCTGATAATGCAGTTGTATTGCCGGGACATTCAGCAGATCTGTTGGGGGGGAGTCATCTTGTTTTTAATAATAATTTATCTCTAGATCGTTTACTATATGAAAAGTATTGTAATTTAAATGTGTTGAAATGGACTTACCAAAAAGAAATACAGAGAAAAATAAAGCAATCAATAAAGATCAGATGCAGAGATATGGAAGAATATTGGAATCTGTTTAATGACTGGGGAATTAAAGTTCGTCAATCTCATTTTATTGTAAATAGTGTGCGTATATATGAATTTTTTGGGTTAGAATGGCGTCTTCTATTTTGGGATACAGAATTTTCTGAATTTTGGAACTCTATAGAATGGGAGAAAAAAAAAGGATCATATTTGTATCATACTTTTTTAATGGAAAAGTATTTTAAGGATTTTTCTGTTGATTTTCTAAAAATACAATCTTCATCTTCTTCGTTTTGCTCACAAGTAAAGAGGATATTTCCATTGCAATTTTTTTTGATAATACGATATATAAAAAATATGTTGCGGGAAAGGAATGTAGAAAAAGATGAAAACTTATTTTATGTAGTTGTTAATTATTATAGAGGCAAGAATGAGTGGTCTTTAAATTATCTTTTAAATACACCATCTAATATAAATGCAGTATTAGCTTTAGAATACTGTAATTTAGTGAAATTGTATTAATCTAAGCAAATGATTAAATATATAACTCGTCCTTTGTTTTATGCTAAATTAGTTGGATATTTTTTGTTTGGTAAAATTTTTGCCCGTTTACTATTTCCATCCTTAGATTTGAATTCACGTTGGTTTTGTTCTCCAGGGGCAGATGGATGGAAATGGATATGGTCTAGTTTTATTTGGCAAAAAATTGGAGGAATAAATCAAAAGACTCCTTGGCCTGTTTCACATCGAATAATTGTTGTTAAGAGTGAAAATATAAAATTTCACATGGATGACTTAAATAATTTTCAAATGATGGGTAATTATTTTCAAGGTTGTGGGAAGATTATTATAGGACAAGGATGTTATATTGCATCGAATGTTGGGATGATAACACAAAATCATGATCTTGATAATTTAGATCAAAGAAGTGAACCAAAGGATATTGTTTTAGGAAAGAATTGTTGGATTGGAATGAATTCTGTCATTTTGCCTGGTGTCGTTTTAGGTGAAAAAACAATTGTTGGTGCAGGGAGTGTGGTTACTAAAAGTTTTTTAGAAGGATATTGTGTTATTGCTGGAAATCCTGCTAAAAAGATTAAGGATTTGAATAAAAACATATAAAATGAAAATAGCGATAGTAGGAACGGGATATGTTGGTCTCGTTACGGGGGCTTGTTTTTCGGAAATGGGAATAGATGTTACGTGTGTAGATGTTGATAATGAAAAGATTGAAAAACTACAAGAAGGAATCATTCCTATTTATGAGCCTAATTTAGATTTATTAGTAAGTAGAAATGTAAAAGCAGGACGTTTACATTTTGAAATAGATTTGAGTAAAGTTGTAAATCAAGTTGATATATTATTTTGTGCTGTTGGTACACCTCCTGATGAGGATGGAAAAGCTGATTTGAAATATGTATTAAATGTAGCCCATGCTGTTGGGAAATATTTAAACAAATATCTTTTAGTTGTAACTAAAAGTACAGTGCCTGTTGGTACGGCAATGCGAGTAGAAAAGGCTATACAACAGGAACTTAATTCACGAAAAGTGGATGTTGAATTTGATGTAGCTTCTAATCCTGAATTCTTGAAAGAAGGTTCTGCAATAGAAGATTTTATGAAACCTGATAGAGTTGTGATTGGAACAAAAACAGAAAGAGCTAGGGAATTAATGAGCTTGTTATATCGACCATTGATGTTAAATAATTTCCGTGTTATTTTTATGGATATTCCTTCGGCAGAAATGACAAAATATGCAGCTAATTCTATGTTAGCAACTCGAATTTCCTTCATGAATGATATTGCAAATTTGTGCGAATTAGTAGGTGCTGATGTGAATATGGTTCGTCAAGGTATAGGGTCGGATTTACGGATTGGAAATAAATTTTTATATCCGGGGTGTGGATATGGAGGATCTTGTTTCCCCAAAGATGTTAAAGCCCTTATTCAAACAGCTTCTGACTATCAATATAAAATGCGAGTACTTGAGGCTGTTGAAGAAGTAAATGGGCTTCAAAAGAGAGTTCTTTTTAGAAAACTTTCAAGTTTTTATCATGGAGATTTGAATGGTAAAAAAATTGTGATATGGGGATTAGCGTTTAAGCCTGATACTGATGATATGAGAGAAGCTCCTTCATTAGTGATTGTTGATCTTCTTTTGACGGCAGGATGTGAAGTGGCAGTTTATGATCCAATTGCTTTGCCTGAAGCAAAAAAACGTTTAGGTAAAAAAGTTTCCTATGCTGAAAATATGTATGATAAATTGATTGGAGCAGATGCTTTGTTGCTGCTAACTGAATGGAAAGAATTTAGAATTCCAGATTGGAATATTGTGAAAAAGTCGATGAATACACCAGTGATTTTAGATGGTCGAAATATATATAATCGAAGAGAGATGCTGGAAAATGGTTTTATATACGAATGTATAGGATAAATAAAAGAATATGGTAATATTGGTGACGGGGAGCGCTGGTTTTATTGGTTTTTCTTTAATCCAAAAACTAGTTCAAGTTAAAGAGTATTTGATTATAGGTATTGATAATATTAATTCTTACTATAATCCTGTTTTGAAATTAAATCGTTTGAAAGAATGTGGAATTGAGAATATACAAGATAGACAGATTATTACCTCTAGTAAATTTGATAATTATAAATTTGTAAAAGGGGATATTGCAGATCAAGTATTGATAAATAGCCTCTTTGAAAAATATCATTTTAATTTGGTTGTTAATTTAGCAGCACAAGCTGGAGTTCGTTATAGTTTAGAGAATCCTCATGCTTATATTCATTCAAATATAACAGGATTCTTGAATATTTTGGAAGCATGTAAATCCTACCAATGTAAAAAAGTTGTTTATGCATCTTCTTCTTCTGTGTATGGTGATGCTACAGATTTTCCTTTATTAGAAAATCAGTTACTTGATGCCCCTGTTAGTATTTATGCTGTGACTAAAAGAAGTAATGAATTAATGGCTGCGGTATATTCTCATTTGTATCAAATAAATACCATCGGGTTACGTTTTTTTACTGTATATGGTCCATGGGGAAGACCTGATATGGCTCCAATGTTATTTGCTAAAGCAATAAAAGAAGGTGGGGTAATTCAAATTTTTAATAAAGGAGAATTAGCTCGAGATTTTACCTATATCGATGATATCGTTTATGGTATATATTTGGTAATGCGAGGTCATAGTTTACATTTAAATGATGTCTATAATATCGGGAGAGGAAAAGCAGAGAATCTGCTCCAATTTATAGAATTGTTGGAAAATTCTTTTGAAAAAAAAGTAAAAAAGATATTCGTTGGAATGCAACCTGGAGATGTTGTTAAAACGTGGGCAGATACAAATAAACTCGAGCAAGACTTTAATTATAAGCCTCAAGTTGATTTATCAGATGGTATTAATTCTTTTGTTACTTGGTATAAAGAATATTTTAAATAATGGATACTTCTACTGTTATTGGTGTATTGTTACCTGTTTATAATGGAGATAAATTAGAGTATTTACGATTAGCAATAGATAGTATTTTTAAGCAGACATATTCTAATTACATCCTTTTGATAGGGGTAGATGGGATAATTACTAAGGAAGTTCATGATTATTTAAATCATTTGGATTCATTTGAAAATGTAAATGTTTCTTTTTTTAAATCTAATAGGGGGTTGGCATGTGTTTTAAATGATTTAATTTCAGTAGCTAAAAAATTGGGAATAACTTATTATGCACGAATGGATGCAGATGATGTTGCAGAAGAAAAACGTTTTGAATATCAAATAAAGTTTTTGCAAAATAATCTTGAAATAGATGTGGTCGGTGGTGCCATCGAAGAAATTGATGAGTATACTCAATTAAGAAATAAGAGAATTATGTATCCGTTATCACATCATGATTGTTTTAGATTTTTTAGATATAGGGATCCTTTAGCCCATCCTGCGGTTATGTTTAGGTCAACCTATTTCGATAAAGTGTGCGGTTATCGTGATAAATATCGGAAAAATCAAGATACAATGTTATGGTTAGATGGCTTTTTGAATGGGTGTCATTTTGCTAATATTCCTAATACTGTACTTTATTTTAGAATTACGGAAGATTTTTTTCTCAAGAGAAGGAATGGATTAAAAAGAGCTTGGAGTATGCTTAAAGATCGTTTTATGATTAATAAAAAATTGCATTATGGTTTTTTTTCATATGTTTTTGCTATAGTAATGTTTATTATAACAATAACTCCTGCTAAAATAAAAGCGATGATTTATAAATTAAGATAGTAGTTTTATGCAATTAAGTATAATCGTTCCAGTATATAATGTAGAAAATACTTTGTCTAGATGCTTAGATTCTATTTTGCGACAAACTTTTAAGGATTATGAATTATTACTAATTGATGACGGTTCCACAGATAAATCTGGTTTGATATGTGATGAGTACGCAGATAAAGATAAAAGAATAAGAGTTTTTCATAAAATTAATGGGGGTGCATCTTCTGCGAGAAATGTTGGTCTAGATAATGCACAAGGTAAATATATAGGTTTTGTTGATAGTGATGATTGGGTTGTTGCTGATATGTATGAATATTTAATTGCGAGATTAGAATCAACCAAAAGCGATGTCGTACGTGCTAAAAGGATAGAGACTAATGGGAATATTCATTTTGTGCAGGGGAAAATAACAGAAAAGATATTTGAAGGTGAAGATATCTTGTTAGAATACATGTATCGAGGAACAAAAGAGGGTATATATGGAGTTTGTGATTTTGTTTATAAAAAAAGCTTGTTTGACAATTTGAGGTTTCCTGTAGGTATAATATATGAAGATATTAATACAAACTTTCAGTTACTACAAATGGCTCAAAAAATGATAGTTGTGAATAAGGTTGTATACTATTATTATCAGGGCAGTGAAAGTGTTACACGGGGACAATTGAAATTGAAAGATTTAGATTTGTTAGAAGTAACATCTAGATTAGTGGAATTGTGTAATGAAACTAAAAATAAGCGTCTTATATTTCTTGCAAAAGTAAAAAAAGCTCGATCTTATTTTTCTTTTTTAAGTAAAATTGCATATTATGGAATTTCAAGTGAAATTGTGAATAAGGAAAAGATTATTAATCAATACACGCATGAATTGCGGAAGAATATCTTTTTACTTTTATTTTCTCCAATATCATTTTGTCGTAAAGTGTTAGCTATTTCTTTCTGTCTTAATTATTCTATTGCTGAAAAATTGATTTGTTTATATAAAATAACACATAAATGAAGAGAATTTTGATCTATGGGATGTCAAATAAATTAGGTGGGGTTGAAATGATTATAAAATCTATTATTCAGCGTTTGAATAAAGATTTGTTTTGTGTAGATATAATATTACCTTTAGGTGAATGTCTTTATGAAAATCAATTGGACTCTTTTTGTGTTTATAGGCTACCTTTGTGGGGTAATAAACCAATTCGTTTTAGAAATGAATTAAAGAGATTATTGAAACAGAATTCTTATGATTATATTTGGATTAATTTGAGTGTATTTGCTAATATTACTATTTTAAATGTGATAAAGAAATACTCAAATTCTAAAATAATTTTGCATTCTCATGGTAGTAGCTTTGAGTGTTCTAATAAATTTAAGCGACTTGTTTTGATTATAATGCATGCTTGCTATCGAAGATTTTATTTAAAGCATGCTAATTTATTTTTTGCTTGTTCTAAAAATGCTGCAAATTGGTTATATGGGAAAAAATTTACTGCTCAGCAAAACGTAATGATAATAAATAATGGAATAGATATAAGTAAATTTTCTTTTGATATAAGAATTAGAGAACTATATCGGAAACAAATGGGAATAGAGAATAAACATGTTTTATTACATGTTGGTCGTTTTTCTGAGGTTAAGAATCATATTTTTTTACTCAACTTGATGATGAAATTTATGAATAGACATATGGACTTTATTTTATTTTTCGTTGGGGAGGGTGAATTAATAAATTCTATTAAACAGAAGGTTTATTCAATGGGGTTAAGTGATTGTGTATATTTTTTAGGACAAAGAAAGGATATTTCAGCATTAATGCAAATGGCAGATATATTTTTATTACCTTCTTTTCATGAAGGCTTTCCTGTAACGATAGTTGAAGCACAGGCTGCTAGTTTACCGTGTGTAGTTTCTGATTCTATTACGAAAGAGGTTAAAATTACTGATTTAGTTCATTTTGTTTCATTGCGTGAACCAGAAGAGGTTTGGATAGATACAATTGTGGAGTGTACAAAATGCAGTAAACAAAGAGGAAAAGAACTTGGGAGTGAACTAGAAAAGTTTTCAATTTCTAATGTTGTGATTGATTTAGAAAAGCAATTATTATGAGTTAATTATGGAATTTGGCGTTCAGTCTAATTTGGTTAAAAATACTTCTTATCAGTTACAATATTTTTTTAAAAATATTTTAGTCTCCTTTTCAGCTTTTTTTGCGACATGGGGGGAGGGGATGCAACATTTATCAATAAATGTGTCTAAATTTTTTTTATTTGCAGCTTTAGCATTGATAATATACTATGTTCTTTTGGTAAAAGAACGGAAAAGCTATTTATCTAAAAGTTTTAAATATCTAATTTGTTTTATATCATTTCATACTCTCATTTATATATTTGTATTTAATCCTGATGTATTGAATTTTGGAATACAAAGTTCTGTTAGATTGCAAAATGATTTTTCGAGAGAGATTGAAGCGGGAGGAAATACGATTCTACGTTTTTTTATTTTTTGTGCATATAGTTGTGTCTTGACATATTTTTTGTTGAAAGATAAAAAACTGTTCTTTATTTATATCTTTTTTTATAGTTTAGGTTTTGTGGTAACACTATTAATTGGAGGTCGAACCTTTATTGCCGAAAATACAATAAGAGTTTCAGGGGGCGTCATGGATCCTAATGCAATGGCATTTTCGGCTATAATAAGTTTTTTTGGCGGACTTTATTGTTATTATAAGTGTAAAAAGATCCTTTTTAGAGTCTTGACAATAGGTGTTATGTTAATATCATTTGTCGGAGTTATTGTATCGATGTCTCGTGGTGGAATATTAGCTTTTGCATTGGCTGGCTTTTATTACTTGATTCATAAATATAAATTTTTCCATTTATTAGGAATCTTTCTTTTGTGTGTTGTGATGTTAGGCTGGTTTTATACAAGGTTACCTATTGAAATGAAGACAGCTATAGAATTGAGATTTTCGATAGATAAAGCTAAAGAAGATAGGGGAGCTGGGAGGTTAGATGTTTGGGGAGATTATTTATCTAATATCGATAAATATTTTGTATCAGGAATGGGGATGGCTAATGAAAGAGCTGCTATAAAAGATAATTATACCCATAGACTAAATATAACACATAATCAATATTTACAATATTTTGTTGAATATGGAATAATTGGAGTGTTATTATTTTTTTATTACATAGTTTCCTTGATAAATGGAATTATGAAAGGAAATAATTTGATTTTATCTTCTATTTTTATTGCAATGCTTGTTGTTATGTTCACTTTAGATATTGATAAAACACGGGATTATTGGATTGTTTTAGCATGGATGAACACTGAATATTTTTTTTATTTAAAAAATAGAATTAATTTTAATGAAAATACTATTATGCACTAGATTATTTGCTCCAGAAAATCTGATTGGTGCAATAAGACCGACTAATTTTGCAGATAACTTATACCATTTAGGACATGATATAACTGTTTTGACGAGCGGGGAATCTAGTAATAACACAAAAGATGCTAGAAATGGGTATGTTGTTTATCGAATAAGTAAAAATAATTTTTTAGAACGTTTAAAACGGAAAAGAATTACAAATGTAACATTAAGGAGTAATACTAAAAATCAGAAAACAAAAAGTTCTATTATTGCTTTCAGACGACATTCATTTGCTTTGCTTCAGGATATTTTTTGGTTTTGGAATGCTTATAAAGCTTTGTCTAAAATCTGTAAATCAAAGGATTTTGACATTGTTATTTCCTCTTATGGACCTTTAAGTTCTTTTTTATTAGGATTTTGTGTAAAAAGAAAACGATATGCAACTTATTGGATCAGTGATATGCGAGATATGATTGTTTCGACGATTACACCTAAAGTGTATAAAGGAATATATACAATGATTCAAAATAAAATGTTGAAAAATTCAGATGTAATAACAGTCGTATCTGAAGGGCAAAAAGCCATATTATTGAAACAATTAAGTCATAAATGTAAGAATGTAGATGTACAGGTACTTTATAATGGTTTTAATAAAATGCCCCAGTTACAAAATTCATTGGCATCAAAAAGTTGTAAATTAATTATTACATATACGGGTGGTTTGTATTCAGGATTGAGAGATTTATCTATGTTATTTCGAGCGTTACTTGAATTGTATCGTGAAAATAAAATAGATATGAGAAATGTTGAGTTTCACTACGCAGGAGATGATTTTGAAGAATTACTTTTACAAGTAGAAGATGATAGTTTGTATAAATTTGTACAAAATCATGGTTTTATTGACCGTCAAAAATCTTTGGAATTACAGGTGTGTTCGGATATTTTAGTTGTTTTGAGTTGGAATACGGAGCAAGAGCAAGGAATTTTAACTGGTAAATTTTTAGAGTATTTGCATGCTCGGAAACCTATAATAGGTTTAGTAACTGGAGATAAACCAAATGCGGAATTAACATTTTTGATAAACATGCTGAATGTTGGCATATCATGTGAATATGTGGGAAAACGAAGTGCTTTAGATGATTTAAAAAGGTATATCTTGTCTCAATACGTAAATAAAATGAATACAGGATCTGTTGCTTATAATGCGAAGGAGGAAGAAATAAACAGATTTGATTATTGTAATATATGTCGAGAATTGGAAAAAATTTGTAGTAATTTATTTATAGTAGACTGATCGTGAAATTTGTAACAATTATTGGAGCCCGTCCGCAGTTTATAAAAGCTGCGGTAGTTAGTCGAGCGTTTACACAATCTCAGCATGTTGAAGAAATAATAGTGCATACCGGACAGCATTTTGATGCTAACATGAGTGACGTATTTTTTGAAGAAATGTGTATCCCGAAACCACATTATAATTTAAATATAAATGGGTTGGGTCATGGAGCCATGACGGGGCAAATGTTGGAAAAGATCGAAAAAGTATTGTTAGAAGAGAAGCCTGATTGGGTTCTTGTGTATGGGGATACTAATTCCACACTTGCAGGTGCATTGGCTGCAAAAAAGTTACATATAAAAGTGGCTCATGTGGAGGCGGGGTTACGCTCGTTTAATATGACTATGCCGGAAGAAATTAATAGGATATTAACAGATCGGATTAGTGATGTTTTGTTTTGTCCAACAGATAAAGCAATTGAAAATTTGAAGTTAGAAGGGTATGATAATATTGATTGTCATATTGTAAAAAATGGTGATGTCATGCAGGATGCTGCTTTATTTTATTTGAATAGAGCAAGAATGCCTCAAGAGATTATCCCATCAAAATTTGTATTGTGTACTGTACATCGAGCAGAAAATACAGATGATGAGGTTCGGTTGAAGAATATATTTTATGCCCTAGAAACGATTTCTGAGCAATGTCCTGTTGTATTGCCTTTACACCCAAGAACAAAGGGAAAATTATTGGCGATTAACTATGATTTTGCTAGAAGTAAGATTTGTTTTATCGATCCTGTTGGCTATTTGGAGATGGTTTGGCTGTTGAAAAACTGTGAGTTAGTGATGACTGATAGTGGAGGATTACAGAAAGAGGCATATTTTTTTGAAAAATATTGTGTGACAATGCGAGATGAAACAGAGTGGGTTGAATTAGTCGAGAAAGGTTTTAATGTACTTGCTGGAAGTGAACCTACTAGGATTATCAGTAGTGTTAATGTTATGATCTTTAAAAATAAAGAGGGTTTTGAAAATCGACTCTATGGTAATGGAGATGCAGGCGAGAAGATATTGGATACATTATTGAGTGTTTAGGATTTAAAATTTTGATTATGATACCATTTTCACCACCAAGAATTGACCAGAAGGTCATTGATGAGGTTGTTGATACCTTGAAGTCCGGTTGGATTACGACGGGACCGAAGACGAAGGAGTTTGAACGGAGGTTGACAGCGTATTGTGGAAACAAGGCGACGTTGGCTGTAAACTCGAATACTGTTGGGCTTGAAGTTGTACTACGGTGGTTTGGAGTACAGGAGGGGGATGAGGTGATTGTACCGGCGTACACGTATTGTGCCACGGCGAATGTGATCGTGCATTGTGGGGCGAAACCGGTGATGGTGGATGTGAATGCGGATGATTTTGACGTGTGTTTGGAGAAAGTGAGGGAGGCGATCACGGATAAGACAAAGGTGATAATGCCTGTTGATTTGGGAGGTATGCCATGTGCGTATGATGAGTTGTTTGAATTGGTGGAGGCAGAGGACGTGAAAACGTTGTTTCTGGCGAAGACGGAAGAGCAGAGGAAATTGGGAAGGATTTTGATTTTGTCGGACTCGGCTCATTCGATAGGTGCGGAATACAAGGGGCGGAAAGCGGGATGCCTGGCTGATGTTTCGGTGTTTTCTTTTCATGCGGTGAAGAATCTGACCACGGCGGAGGGTGGAGCGATCATGTTGAATTTGCCGGAGCCTTTTGATAACGAGGAGGTGTATAGGTATTTATGTACATATACTTTGCATGGACAAAATAAGGATGCGCTGGCCAAGACGAAAAAGGGGGCGTGGCGTTATGACGTGCTTGTGTCCGGTTTTAAGGGGAATATGACGGATATTATGGCTTCTATCGGTTTGGTGGAGTTGTCTCGTTACGAGGATGATACTTTGCATTACCGGAAGTGTATATATGATCAATATACTGATGCTTTTGCCCGATACGGATGGGCAGAATTGCCGATTTATGAAACGGAAGACCGGAAGAGTTCTTATCATGTGTACTGTTTGCGGGTGAAGGGAATTACGGAGCAACAACGGGATGAGATTATTCAGCGGATTTTTGACAAGGATGTTTCGGTAAACGTGCATTTTCAACCCTTACCTTTGTTGAGTGCATTTAAGAATAAGGGGTATAAGATTGAAGATTATCCGGTTGCTTACGATAATTATTGCCGGGAGATTTCTTTACCAGTGTGGTATGGGTTGAGTGAGGAGATGGTAAAAACGGTTATTGATGCTGTTATTTGTTCTGTAGAAGAGGTTTTGGCGTGATACGCTTTTGTGATGTTTTCTTTTCTTTATTGGGCTTGATAGTTCTATCACCCATTTTTGTGATTATAGCTTTATGTATCGTGTTGGATAGCCGGGGAGGTGTGTTTTATCGTCAGGTGCGAGTGGGGCGGGATGGTAAGGATTTCCGGTTGTTTAAGTTTCGATCCATGGCGAGCGGGGCGGATAAGAAGGGTTTGATAACCGTGGGGGCAAAGGATTCACGGGTAACACGGGTCGGGTATTTCCTGAGAAAGTATAAACTGGACGAGTTACCGCAGTTGCTGAACGTGGTGCGGGGAGAGATGAGTTTGGTGGGACCGAGACCGGAGGTGAGGAAGTATGTGGATATGTATTCTGTCGAACAGCGTAAAGTGTTGGCAGTAGTGCCGGGTATAACGGATTATGCTTCTATCGAGTATGCGGATGAAAATACCATCTTGGGACAAGCAAGTGATCCGGACCGGGCTTACGTGGAGCAAATTATGCCGGATAAGATACGATATAACATGAAGTATATAGATAATCAATGTTTGAAAGAGTATTTTAAAATTATATTTTTGACGTTGATGAAGATCGTTAAATGATGTAAGGATTTCGTGATTGAAAAAGAGATAGTACCCCGGATGAAAGTCCGGGGTATTTTTGTATAATGAAAAAGTTGTTGTAGGTGAAGGTGCGGCTGTCAAATCGGCAGGAATTTGGGTTTGGCATAACTATTGTCATTTAGTTGTCGTAAAATTTGAAGTATAATTAAATTAAAAATATAGAGTTATGTCAACAGGAAAGATTGGAGTTTCAACAGGGAATTTGTTCCCGATTATCAAGAAATTTTTATACTCGGATCACGAGATCTTTTTGAGAGAGATTGTTTCGAATGCGGTGGATGCTTCTCAGAAAATGAAAGTATTGGCTTCGAACGGGGAGTTTAAAGGTGAACTTGGTGAGTTGAAGGTAAGGGTGAAGGCTGACAAAGCGGCAGGGACGCTGACGGTATCGGATAACGGTATCGGTATGACGCAGGAGGAAGTGGAGAAGTATATCAACCAGATCGCTTTTTCCGGTGCGGAGGAGTTCATGAACAAATACAAGGATAACGCTGCTGCTATTATCGGGCATTTCGGGTTAGGTTTCTACTCTTCGTTCATGGTGAGTGATCGGGTGGAGATCGTAACGAAATCTTATAAAGAGGGGGCGAAGGCTGTAAAATGGTCATGCGAGGGAAATCCGGAATACACGTTGGAAGAGACGGAAAAGGCCGAGAGAGGTACGGATATTATCATGCATATCAGCGAGGAAGAGAAGGATTTTCTGGAAGATGCTAAGGTGAATGAGTTGTTGACCAAGTATTGCAAGTTCTTGCCGATAGAGATTATTTCAGGAAAGAAGAAAGAGTGGAAGGACGGGGAATACAAAGATACGACGGAAGATAACGTGATCAATGATACGAATCCGGCATGGACCCGTAAACCGGCTGATCTGACGGAGGAGGATTATGAGAAATTCTATCGTGAATTATACCCGATGGCTCAAGATCCGTTGTTCCATATTCATTTGAACGTGGATTATCCTTTTAACCTGACGGGTATATTGTATTTCCCGAAGATCGACAACAAGTTCGAGATTCAGAAGAATAAGATCCAATTATATAGTAATCAAGTGTACGTGACGGATTCCGTGGAAGGAATTGTGCCGGAGTACTTGACATTGTTGCATGGTGTGATCGATTCTCCGGATATTCCGTTGAACGTGTCCCGTTCTTATTTACAGAGCGATCGTAACGTGAAGAAGATTTCAAGTCACATCACGAAAAAGGTGGCTGACAGTTTGAATGATATTTTCACGAATAAGCGGGAAGACTACGAGAAGAAGTGGGATGATTTGAAGATTTTCATCCAATATGGAATGTTGACGGATGAAAAATTCGCCGAGAGAGCCAAGAGTATCTTCTTGTTCAAGAATACGGAAGGGAAATACTTCACGTATGAAGAGTACGAGAACTTGATCAAAGCTAACCAGACGGATAAAGATAATAAGGTGGTGTTCCTGTATGCCACGGATGCTAAAGAGCAATACACGTATATCGAGACTGCCAAGGGTAAGGGATATGATGTGTTGTTGATGGATGGTCAGTTGGATACACACTTTATCAACCATTTGGAACAAAAGAATTCCGATCACCGTTTTGTTCGGGTGGATTCGGATGTTATCGACAAGTTGATCCCGAAGGAAGAGACAAAAGAGGTTGCTTTGAGTCACGAGGAGCAAGAGGAATTGCGTGCCGTATTTACTTCCCAGTTACCGAAGGAAGAAGGAATGTTTATGGTTAATTTTGAGGCGATGGGTGAGAATGGTGATCCGGTGATTGTGACACGTTCTGAGTTCATGCGTCGTATGAAAGAGATGGCAGCCATGAATCCGGGAATGGGATTCTACGGGGCAATGGGCGATCAGTACACTTTGGTGGTGAACACGGATCATAAGTTGGTGAACGCAATCCTGGAAAACGAGAAAAAGGAAATGAGTGCCCAGTTGGAGCCGATTAATTTCGAGATTAAGGAGACTGAAAAGAAACAGGCAGAGCTGGACGAGTTGAATAAGGGTAAGAAAGACGAGGAGATTCCTCAAGTGGATAAAGATCGAAAGAGTGAATACAACAAGACGATTGCCGATCTGAACAAGCAGAAGAACTCGTTATTGGAGGAATATGGAAAAGGTAATAAGGTTGTTGGTCAGTTGATTGATTTGGCTTTATTGGCGAACGGACTGCTGAAAGGCGAGGCGCTGAATAAGTTTGTAAAGCGAAGTGTTGAACTGATTAAATAAAAAATTAAGCCGGACAAGTCGTCCGGCTTAATTTTTTCAAAAATAATCACTACTTTCGTTGACGAATTTCGTATAAATTAAAAAATAGAAGTTATGCAGATTATCTATACTTCCGGAAATTACAAAAGGACCATCGTCAAATCGATCGTAGCGATTGTTTTGGGTCTTGTACTTGTGCTGTGGCCAACTGAAGTGTTAAATTACACGGTAAAAATTATCGGTGCCGTATTTTGTGTTACCGGAATTATCTCCTTTCTGGTCTCTATGCGGGATCAGGATGAGCGTTCGGCCAGGGGACTGACTTCTTTTAACGGTATCGGAAGCATTATTTTGGGTATTCTGTTGTGGTCGATGGCTGATTTTTTCACCAATATGTTGATGTATTTGTTGGGATTTATCTTGATTGTTGCGGGGATTGGTCAGTTGGTGATGTTGACTTCTGCGAGGAAATTCGGGCATATCGCTCCGTTGAGTTACGTGTATCCGGTAATTATTTTGTTGGCCGGATTGATTGTTTTTGCTAATCCGTTCTCGGCGAAAGAAGGAATTATAACTTTCTTTGGTGCTGTTACGATATTTTACGGGATAACGGATTTGATTAATCATTATAAGGTTAATCAGTTGCGTAAAGAGACACATGAGGCCGAACAACAGCAGAAGATGGGATGCGGAGAGATTGAGGATGCGGAGTATGAAGAAATAGAATAAATGAAGATTTTAAATTTTAGATTTTAAAACAGGATAGGTGCGTGTGATAGAAAAGGTTTAAGAAAAGAAATAGATAAAATGGTGTATATTATTAACAAGGAGGATTCGGTTTATAATCGTTTTTTAGCAGAACTTAGAGATAAAGAGATTCAAAAAGATCCGTTGCGTTTTCGCCGGAATTTAGAACGGGTTGGTGAGGTGATGGCTTACGAGATCAGTAAGACGTTTCATTATTCAACGCAGCAAGTACAGACACCGATTAACGTGGCTGATGTCAGATTGGCAGACGAAGAGGTGGTGGTGGCATCCGTGTTGCGTGCAGGATTACCTTTTCATCAAGGTTTTTTGAATTATTTCGATCGTTCCGGGAGTGCTTTTATTTCGGCAAGAAGAAAATATAAGGAAAATCATATTGATTTTGAAATTCGTTTCGATTCTATTTACACGCCAAGTTTGGAAGGAAAACAGTTATTGCTGGTAGATCCGATGTTAGCCACGGGAGGTTCAATCGTGGTGGCTTATCACGAGTTATTGAAACAGGGTGGAAGGCCTGCGCACACGCATATTGCGGCTATTGTTTCCAGTCGTCAAGGTATAGAAAAACTTACAGAGGCTTTGAAAGATGAGCCGGTAACGATCTGGACGGGGGCATTGGATGAGCATCTGACCGAGAGTTGTTATATTGATCCGGGAATTGGTGATGCCGGAGATTTGGCTTTCGGGGAAAAACTGTAAGAGTAAGATTTTGTGATTGGCGATTGAATGATTTTGTGATTACCAAGAGTATTGGATGGTGGGAGGGAATCACGGAATCTAAAAAGATAAAAACTAAAAGATAAAAACTGAAAGTTAGGAGAAAAGCATTATCTTTGGCGGTATGGAAATGAACAAATATTTGATAGCAGCCTTGTATGTTGTCGCCGGATGCGTGGCAACCCTGCCGATAAATGTGCGTGGGGGGAATGTATCTGTTAGGACAGATTGCTATCGTTTGTTGGTTTCTTCTACCGAGAAGGTTATCACGGTTTCTACCGAGAAAAGATCCACGGAGGATTTCGATTATGGTGATTTCTACAATCAGAGTCACGCGGAAACCGTGGATGCCGTAAAAGTTTATACTACTTACTCGTCTGTCGTTCTACCGGGTTGGAAAGTCCCGGAAATTGCAGCAAATCCCATCCGGGCTCCCGGGAAAATGGAATGATTTCGGGTTTATGATTTTAGATTTACGATCCTACTAATTTCTTGATTTATGATTTTAGATTAGGTGATTTTCACCTGCTAGCCAATGTTTTTCTGAATCGTAAATCGTAATTCATAAATTGTAAATTAATTTGTTTTCATTTTTCAATTATATAAAACTATGGGATTTAACGATATATTAAAAAGTCTTTTTGGTAACAAGTCTGATCGTGACTTGAAAGAATTATTGCCGATCGCGTCAAAAGTAAATGCAGAGTGGGAAAAGATTAAAGGCGTGAGCCATGATGAGTTGAGACAGATTTCAGCTGATCTGAAAGCAAAGATTCATGCCCACGTGAAGGCAGAAGAGGATGAAATTGCTTCTTTGAAAGCAAAAGTAGAGAATGAGAAACCTTCGATCGAGGAAAGAGAGGAAATTTATAACCGGATTGATAAGCTGGAAGAACAGATTAACACGAAGTTAGAGGATGTTCTAAATGAAATATTGCCTTTGGCGTTTGCCGTGATGAAAGATACGGCAAGACGTTTCAAAGAAAATAAAGAGATCGTCGTGAAGGCTAACGATTTTGATCGTGATTTAGCCGTAACGAAAGATTTCGTGGAGATTGACGGTGAGGATGCCGTTTACTTCAACTCTTGGTTGGCCGGAGGTAACGAGGTTACCTGGGACATGGTTCACTATGACGTGCAGTTGATAGGTGGTTCCGTGTTACACCAAGGTAAGATTGCCGAGATGGCTACCGGTGAAGGTAAAACGTTGGTGGCTACCTTGCCTGTATTCTTGAATGCTTTGACGGGTCGCGGAGTACACGTGGTTACGGTCAATGATTATCTGGCAAAACGTGACTCCGAGTGGATGGGACCTCTTTATATGTTTCACGGGTTGTCGGTAGATTGTATTGACAAGACGGAGCCGAATTCCCCGGAGAGACGGAAGGCTTATCAGGCAGATATTACTTTTGGAACGAACAATGAATTTGGTTTCGATTATTTGAGAGATAACATGGCTATCCACCCGGAAGACCTGGTACAACGCAAACATCATTACGCGATTGTCGATGAGGTTGACTCCGTGTTAATTGACGATGCTCGTACCCCGTTGATTATTTCGGGTCCGGTTCCGAAGGGGGACATTCAGATGTTTGACGAGTACAAACCTCGTGTGGAGAAGTTGGTGCGTATGCAGCGTGAGTTGGTTGCCCGGATTTTCACGGAAGCTAAAACGTTGTTGGCTAGCGGTGATCGGAAACAAGAGGAACAGGGGGCTATATTGTTGTTGAGAGCATATAAGGGATTACCCAAATATAAGCCATTGATCAAGTTCTTGAGTGAACAAGGAAATAAGGCTACCTTGGTGAAAACCGAGAATGTTTATATGCAGGAGAATAACCGTCGTATGCCGGAGATTACGGATGAACTTTATTTCGTGATTGATGAGAAACAGAACTCTATCGATTTGACGGATAAAGGACATGATACGATTACGGCCGCGGGAGAAGATCCGAACTTCTTTATCTTGCCGGATGTGGGTTCTGAATTGGCAGAGATCGATAAGATGAACCTGACGGAGGAAGAGAAACTGGAGAAAAAAGATCAGATGGTGCAAAGTTATGCCGCTAAATCTGAGCGTGTACACACAGTGAACCAGTTGTTGAAAGCATACACGTTGTTCGAATTGGATGTTGAATACGTGGTTATCGATAACAAGGTGAAGATCGTGGACGAGCAGACGGGGCGTATCATGGAAGGACGTCGTTATTCAGACGGTTTGCACCAAGCTATTGAAGCGAAGGAAAATGTGAAAGTAGAGGCTGCCACGCAGACATTTGCCACGATCACCTTACAGAACTATTTCCGTATGTATCATAAGTTAGCCGGTATGACCGGTACGGCAGAGACGGAAGCGGGTGAGTTCTGGGATATTTACAAACTGGACGTTGTGGTTATCCCGACAAACAAACCGGTGATCCGAAAGGATGCTAATGACTACGTGTACAAGACAAAACGTGAAAAATATAACGCGGTGATCGAGGAGATTACCCGATTGGTTGGAGAAGGCCGCCCGGTGTTGGTGGGTACGACTTCCGTCGAGGTTTCCGAGTTGTTGAGCCGTATGTTAAAATTGCGGGGTATCAAGCATAACGTGTTGAATGCGAAGTTGCATCAACGGGAGGCTGATATTGTTGCAGAGGCCGGTAAATCACAAGTGGTTACGATTGCAACCAACATGGCCGGTCGTGGTACTGACATCAAGTTAAGTCCGGAGGTACGTGCCGCGGGTGGTTTGGCCATTATCGGTACGGAACGTCACGATTCACGTCGTGTAGACCGTCAGTTGAGAGGTCGTGCCGGACGTCAGGGAGACCCGGGTTCTTCTCAGTTCTTCGTGTCATTGGAGGATGATCTAATGCGTTTGTTCAGTTCCGAGAGAATCATTCGGGTGATGGACCGTTTGGGACACGAGGAAGGCGACGTTATTCAACATTCCATGATTACCAAATCTATCGAGCGCGCACAACGTAAGGTGGAGGAAAATAACTTCGGTATTCGTAAGCGTTTGTTGGAATATGACGACGTGATGAACTCTCAACGTGAGGTGATCTACAAGAAGAGACGCCATGCGTTACTGGGAGAGAGAATCGGTGTGGATATTGCCAACAATATGTATGATGTTTGCGAGACATTGGTGGAAGAACACAAGGAGGCTAATGATTTAGAAGGTTTCCGTATGGATGTGTTGAAATATCTTGCCGTAGACTTTGATATAAAAGAGGAGGATTTCCAGAAGACTTCTGCCGACAATTTGACGGAGAGACTGTACAAAGAGGTACGGGATACATTCAGTCGTAAGACGGAGACTATCGCTAAACAGGCGTTCCCCGTAATTAAGAATGTTTTCGAGCAGAGAGGGGAAATGTTCAAGAATATCGTGGTGCCGTTTACTGATGGAAAACGGGCTTACAATGTCGTGGCTAATCTTGAGAAGACTTACAAGTCTGAAGGTGAGGAGTTGATCCGTGCTTACGAGAAGTCTATCATGTTGGCTCATATCGATGACGCATGGAAAGAGCATTTGCGTGAAATGGATGATTTGAAACAATCCGTGCAGAATGCAACTTACGAGCAGAAAGACCCGTTATTGATCTATAAGTTCGAGTCATTCAACTTGTTCAAGAGTATGGTGGACAAAATCAACAAGAATGTCGTGTCTACTTTGATGAAGGGACAAATTCCTTTTGAGGCTCCTGAAGAAGTGAAACAGGCTGAAGAGAAACGAACTGATTTAAGTAAGATGCGTATGGGACGTAGTGATGCTCCTGCCGCTCAGACCAATCAAGCTCCCCGTAAAACCGAGCCCGTGAAAGTGGGCCCCAAGGTAGGACGTAATGATCCGTGTCCTTGCGGAAGTGGTAAGAAATACAAGAATTGCCACGGGAAGGGGGAAGAATAGACTGATTCGGTGATTAAGAGATTTGATGATTCCGTGATTATGCAATCATTGAATCTCTTAATCATAAATCACTAAATCACAAAATAATTATGGTTTCATTATTTATCAATTGGGATGTTAGTCCCGAATTAATTAGTTTAGGTGGTTTCTCGATTCGTTATTACGGGTTATTATTCGCCTTGGCTTTCGTGTGCGGGTATAAGGTAGAGGAGAAGATGTTCAAGTCGGAAGGGTTAAGCCAGCAGTGGTTGGATAAGTTGTGGATATACGTGGCGGTTGCCACTGTGATCGGGGCCCGGTTGGGACATTGTTTCTTTTATGATTGGGCATATTATAGCGCTCATCCGTTTGAAATTATTCTACCGGTTCGGTTTCAACCGGAATTCCGTTTTACAGGATACCAAGGGTTGGCCAGCCATGGGGCTGCAATCGGTATTATTGCCGGGTTGTGGTATTATTCCAAGAAGGTAAGTAGGAAATCAATATTTTGGATTCTGGATCGTGCCGTAATTCCAATCGCATTGGCCGGTTTCTTTATCCGGATGGGAAATCTGATGAACTCGGAGATTGTCGGCTTACCGACAGAGCTGCCTTGGGGATTCCGTTTTGTACATTCCGGGATGCCTGATCCGATGACTCCCCGTCATCCTGCACAGTTGTACGAGGCGATTTGTTATTTGATCAGTTTTGCTGTTTTAATGCATTTGTATTGGAAGACGAAAGCGAAAGATCGTCAGGGCTTTCTTTTTGGAATGTTTTTGGTACTGATCTTTACCGCTCGTTTTGTGATCGAGTTTGTGAAAGAGAACCAGGAAGAATTCGAAAACGCCATGACCTTGAATATGGGGCAATGGTTGAGTATTCCGTTTGTATTGATCGGGATTTACATGATTTGGAGAAGCGGGAAAAAGATAAAAGTTAAAAACTAAAAGATGAAAGAATCTGTAACTTGTAACCAATCAACCTGCAACTCGCCGGAGGCGAACTCTTATAATCCGGAGTTTATGAAGGAGGCAATTCGTATTGCCGTGGAGAACGTGGAGAAGGGGATGGGAGGACCGTTCGGGGCGGTAGTTGTGCGGGATGGTAAGATTATCGCAACTTCCGGGAATACGGTTGTTCCGGATAATGATCCCACGGCTCATGCGGAAGTGAATGCTATTCGCAAGGCTTGTAAGCAACTTGATTCTTTCCAGTTGAAGGGGTGTGAAATTTATTCCAGTTGTGAACCGTGTCCCATGTGTTTAGGGGCGATTTACTGGGCGAGACCGGAACGGGTGTATTATGCCTGTACGAAGGAGGATGCCGCTGTCGGTGGATTTGATGATTCTTTTATCTATAAAGAGATCGTGTTGGATGGGCCTATGCGTTGTATCCCTTTTGAGAACAAACGAGAAGAGGGTGCGGGAGAGGAATTCAGGCTTTGGCAGACAACCAATAATAAAACGAGATATTAGAAAAGGGAGTCAATTTTTTTTGACTCCCTTTTTCTAATATCTTCTCTTTTTCGTGTTCTAAATGAAATTGTTATTCCGTTTAAATTTGTTATATTTGTGAATGACAACGTGGTAGGTCGTGTGTAGGATTTAATTACTCAACCTAAATTTAGAACTATGGAAAAGAAATTAGACTTTGGTAGCGTGTTATCGCAAGGTTTTTTGGTGGGAATGAAAAATCTGCCTTCTCTTTTGGGAGCAATTGTATTATGGCTTTTAACGATCTGGATTCCTTACGTGAATGTGGGAACCACGATAGCTATCATGACGATCCCCATTAAATTCAGTAAAGGTGAGATTTTTTCCCCTCTCTGTATTTTCGAGAAACAATATTATCGTTATATGGGTGAGTTCTTTTTGACTTGTGGGTGGTACACGGCAGGGGTGTTGATGGCCATGGTTTTTCTTGTTGTACCCGGTATCGTGTTGGGGATTATTTGGAGTCAAGCCCTTTATCTTGTACTGGACAAGGGGGTGAATCCGGCCAAAGCGTTATCATTGAGTAATAAAATGACTTATGGCAACAAATGGATCATTTTTGCCGTGATGTTTGTTGTTTATATAGCCTTTTTAGTAGCTTCCTTGTTATTGACTTGGATTCCGTTTATCGGGGTTATTATTGCATTTTGTTTGATGGTTATTTATATGGCCATGATATTGGGTTGTTCCGGAATGATGTATGGTAAATTGTTGGAAAATCTGACAGAAGAAGATCTTAAATAAGATCACGTAAATATTGAAAAAGACGCCGTGTCCACGAGATTGCGGCGTCTTTTTTTGTTTTGTAGGTTGCGAACTTTCTCTTTTTTTATTAAATTTGTAAACATCAGATATTTATTTTCTGTATAAATATTCGAAACCCTGACTTCCGGGGACTTGTTTGGGCGATATCCATTTGTCGTTTTTGTTTAATCTAAGATAAGGAGAAAATGTGAAGGAGAAAGATGTATTGAATTTTTCGTGTATAGAGTTGGTGAGTTTATTTGAGCGGGAGTTCCCGACGATCATGCAAGGTGCAAGCCTTAGTAAGGATTGGAAAGAGTTTGAACAATTTCTGAAGGGGTACGTGCGTGCCGCTTTGACAAAACATTCGACTTCTTCGTCTATAAAACGATTTTTCCGGATGTTTATGAACGAGACCCGGCATATTCGTGATTTTTCCACGGGGGAGAAGATTCGTTATGAACCGATTAAATGGTTATGGCAAGCTTTACGGGGAGAGGGGGATGGCATACATCCGGATTTTTTGTTGGATTGGTATTATCTATTTAAGAAATACCAGACAGATGAAGTCGTTTTACCGGAGCGGGCGCAATGTGATCAATGGCGGGGACGTTGGAAAACCGGGATGGATGAGGATGTAGCTCAAGAGCGTCGGGAGAATCGGGAGCGGATATGTGGTTTGTTGATTGGGAAAATAGAGAAGAGAGATAAGTTGAATACCCGTTATCGTTTTGAAGAGGGAATGAGCATGGAGAGAAAACGGGAGTTGGTGGGTGAATGGTGGGGGGATTATAAATTTCATCTCGCTTTAGCCGTCCGGGAACCGGATGAGTTGAACCTGTTCATGGGTGACACGTTATCGCCGGAGTTAATGGAGCTTTTACACCGGGCGAAGCAGAAAGGAATCCCGTTTTTCGTGACTCCCTATTATCTTTCCTTGTTGAGCGTTCGGACGGATGGGTACGATGATTCCACGATTCGGAGTTACGTGATCTATTCCGAGGAGCTGGTGGAGAATTTTGGGCAGATCCGGGCGTGGGAGAAAGAGGATGTGGTGGAACCGGGAAAACCGAATGCTGCCGGGTGGTTGTTGCCCAATGCCACGAATATTCATCGTCGTTATCCTGAAGTGGCTATTTTCATCCCGGATTCGATGGGACGGGCTTGTGGCGGGCTGTGTGCTTTATGCCAGCGTATGTACGACTTTCAGAAAGGACATTTGAATTTTAACTTGGATCGGCTGAAACCGACAGACGGGTGGGAAGTCAAGATGGAGCGCCTGATGATGTATTACGAGCATGATTCTCAATTGCGGGATATTTTGATCACGGGAGGGGATGCACTGATGAGTCAGAACCAGACGTTGGAAAAAATCTTGGATGCCGTTTTCCGTATGGCCGTGCGCAAGCGAGAATTGAACAAGCGACGTGGGAAAGGAGAAAAATATGCCGAGATTCAACGGGTGAGATTGGGTTCGAGGTTATTGGCTTATTTACCCAGTCGTGTAAATGATGGGTTGATCGAGGTGTTGAAAAGATTCCGGGAGAAGGCGGAACAGGTCGGGATTCAGCAATTTTTCATACAGACTCATTTCGAGTCGCCTTTGGAAGTGACCGAGGAGGTAATTCTGGCTACCCGGCGCTTGCTGGAGGCCGGATGGATTATCACCAATCAGGCTGTGTTCACGGTGGCGGCTTCACGTCGGGGACATACGGCGAGGTTGAGAGAGGTTTTGAATCGAATCGGTATTCTGACGTATTACACTTTTTCCGTGAAGGGATTCGAGGAGAATTATGCCTTGTTTGTCCCGAATAGTCGTTCGCTACAAGAGGTGTTGGAGGAAAAAGTGTACGGGGATTTGCCCGTGGAGCTGGAAAAGGAGGTCTTGGAATTGTTGGAATACCCGGAAAGGATTCCCGCTGAATTACCGGATTTGTTGGATAAATATCGGCAACCGTTTCTGGCCACGGATCGAAACGTGATGAACCTGCCCGGAATCGGGAAGAGCATGACGTACCAGACGGTCGGGATGACAAAGGAGGGAAAGCGTATTTTACGTTTTTCTCTGGATGCGGGACGACGGCATAGCCCTCAAGTGGATCACGAGGGGGAGATTTATATCGTGGAAAGCAAGTCGATCGCGGCTTATTTACGCCAATTGCAAGCGTTGGGGGAACGTGTGGAGGATTATAGTTCGTTGTGGGATTATGCTGAAGGGCGCACGGAATCCCGTTTTGCCCTTTTTGAATATCCGGAACCGAGAATTGAAATCACGGGGGATTTCACGAATCTGGAAATTGATTCGTGATCAGGCGTTCCCGTTAGTTTCGAGTAATCCCAGTGTCCCCGATGCGTTCTGCCCGTTTGCGCTGACAGCGAAACCGTACACGACCAATTGGTTTACATCCCAGTCTTCCGGTAACAGCCATTCTTTTTCCCCGCTTGTGCTTCTAGTTCCGAGTTCCACGAGTCGGCTTTTCTTTTCTTCCCGTTCGTGAATCACACCCATCAAGCGGTCTTCTTTAGCCATGAAAGGCATTAATGGTTGTTGTTTCCACCGGAAGGTGACCAGCCGTTTTTCCTTGTCCATTTCAGCCTCGATGAGGGGTAATCGTAACCCGCCACCGGAGAGCGAGAGTGTCAACAGGTCCACGGTGGGATTTTCCACGTCATCCGCGTTCACTTTGTGAATATTGTCACGGGTGAAGCAGTTGGCGCATATCTTGCCGGAGGGGGAACAATACCCCACGGATAGGATTTTGAGGAAACGGCGACGCAATTTCGTGATCAGGCTAAGTCTGGCACGTTGTTTCAATTGTTCCGGGGTTTTCGCGTCCTTCACGAAACCCGGTTTTCCTCTCGCGATTTGAGTTTTACCCACTTTGTAGGAGGTTACGTTGCCGACGGAACCGGAGATGTCTTGAAATATGGTCGGTTTAAAGATTGCCATGATATTCGTGTTTTAAGATTTGGAAATAGAGAAATACATGCAGGGGGAGTAACGTTTCCCGTCTTGGGCTGCGAAAAAGCAATAAAAATGAGCTGTTGTCCATGTTCCTTCCGGGACGGGTACGATGGCTTTTCCATCTGATCGGCAGAATCCTGTGTCATCCAGCACGACGGGTTGATAGGGTTCGTTGTCAAAGATGGCGGCAACGGTCAGTTGGTCGGTCGCTTGTGCGGTGACGGTTGACGTGTTATCCAGCCACTCCAGTTCCAGTTTGTCTGCGTGAATGGCCGTGGCTTTCATCCCGAAAGGTAATTGCAGGCTACCATCCGACAGGACTAGCCGGGGGTAATCGATGTAGTCATTCGGGCCGAACATATTCATGTTCGTGTGAAGGAACCAGTGGTAGCCGGAGCGTCGTTCCTCTTCCCGAGCCACGAGCGTGTACACTTTTTCCAGCATGCTTCCTCGTGTGGCACGGTACATGGTCTGGGCTCCGGGGAGCTTTGAACGTTGTGTCGTTTGTCCTTCCGAACGCGGGTTGCTGATGGTGTCTGCCAATTTTCGGGCATACGTTTTGTTTCCTACCGAGTAAGTCACGTATCCCCCGATTTTCCCAGAGGCTCCTTGTAATACCGAATCGTTTAATGTTGCCATGTATTTTCTGATTTTGTTGACCTTTCGGTCGTGTTTATGAGTCAGTCTCCTATTTTTAGACTAAAATAATGCTATATAGGAGTTTTCAAATGTAGATAGATTACTTTAAAAAAACAAATTAATTGCAATATTTAATTTTGATTGTAGGAGGGGGATAGGGCCGGAATGGGAGCGGAATGGGAGCGGCTCGCAATTTGGTAAGAATATGTTAGTGATAATGTCACATTTTGTGACATTAATTTGCATTTACGTATTTGAGGGCCTAGGGTGAATTTTTATACTACAAGCCGTTCACGAGTTTGTAACCTCGAGCAAATTCGTTTTGGATGGCGATGCTTTTATCCGCTTTCAGTTTTTTGTTCAGCAGGCAGACGTATCTGGTGAGGGCTTTTTCCTTGTCTGTGGTATAGACACCCCAGAGCGTTTCGCACATTTCTACGGTGGGAATCACCTCGTTGATCCGCAGGCAGAATAGCCATAAGATGTTTGATTCCATACTTTTCAGCTCTTCTCGTTTACCGGAGATGGTGAGCAGTCGGTTATTTTTGTTGAAGGTGGTGTCGGGAGAGACGCGGAAAAGCCCTTGTTCTTTTTCCGTGTTCAATCGTTTGGTTCTGGCGATAGCCTTGTCCAAGCGAGCTTTCACGTCGTCCACGCTACAACCTTTCACGAGATAATCGTCGGCTCCCTCGTACAGGGCATGGTTGTGATTGACGGAACTGAGAATCACGATCGGGATCTGATCCCCTTTTTCCCGTACGAGGCGAATCAGTTCGTGGCCGTCTTTTCCCGGTAGGTCCATGTCAAGTAACAGGAGATCCCAAGTTCCGGTTTCGTATAGTTGCCATGCCTTGTTCCCCTCTTTGGCAAGGGTTACCGTGTACCCGGCTTCTTCAAGGATTTCCGTGTATATCATGGCGGCCGTGGTGTTGTCCTCGGCATAGAGTATATTTATTTTTTCTTCCATTTGCGTAAGTATATCGTGAATGTACATCCTTTTCCCGGCGGGCTGTCCACCGTGATTTTTCCCTTGTGGGCTTTGATGACGTTGTAGACGTATGTCAAGCCTAAACCGTATCCTTTTTTATTGGTAGAGTCTTTGTTTGCCTGATAATATTTGTTGAAAATATATTTTTGTTGCTTTTTGGGAATACCGGGACCGTTGTCCCTTATTTCTATAACGAAGGTTCCTCTTTTTTGGTAACAGATTACGGTGATCTGTGGCGTTTCTCCGCTGTATTTCACGGCATTATCCAAGAGATTTTGAAGAGCGCCGAGTAGGTAGAAATGTGATGCATAAACAATTTCGGATTCAACGAGATAGCGCAAGTTTAACTGGATATTTTTTTGTCCGTGGTTGGCGAGGTATTGTTTCTCGAATAACGAGAGTATCTCATCTTTCAGGTTAAATTCGTCCCGGGTGATGTTCAAGTGGGCGAGCCCACTTAACGTTTTAAGCAATTGCTGAGAGCTTGTTTTCAGTCGGTTGGCTTCTTCTTGGATAAGCCGGATTTTCGCACGTCCCTTTTCGTCATCCTCGGGGATGGATTTCTTTTCTACAAGTTCAGACAGGGTGACGATACTTGCAAGAGGGGTCTTCCAGTCATGCACGACTTGTTTAATCATTTCTTCTTGAAGGCGGGATAGATGTTGTTGGGCGTGGGAGAGGTATTGTAAACCTAGAACAAGTAGTAGTGTCAGCGCGACAATGGCGAGGATGTCTTGCCATGATTCCTCTAAAAAGAAGGAGATTGGAAAATTGTAATAAATGGCCAAGGATTCGTGGGAAAGATTATTTATCGGGAAGTTTTTTCCTCGTGTTATGTCGGGCGTGCGTGTTTTGTGATGCTGGAACCGGACTATGATTTGATTTGTGCTGTCTAATTGTGCGATGGTGAAATGAACGGCATCGAGTGTTTGGATACGTAATACGCTGTCTAGTGACGAGAAAAGATGGGTTCGTTCTTGAACGGAGTCTGTTTGTAATATTTCTATGTATGGGGGAATAACTGATTCGATAATAGAATCCATGTGAATTTGCCAGCGTGTCTTGACGGTTTCGTATAATTTAATACCGGAGAATAATTGATTGATCCACAATAAAATGAATATCGTGAACGTGATGTAACCTATTATTCTTAAATCGTGTTTCATTCACTTTCCTTTTACCATTTCAACATGCACGTTTGTTGAATGGTTGCCGTCACATAGACGAGACGAAATTACGTATTTAGAATTGATTTTACAAGGAGTTGTGGTTGAGCGATATGTCGGGAGCGAAATTTTACAATAGTTTTACAATAATTCGGGGAGGTTTCCTAGGAGGGAGTTCGTTATGTTTGTAATGGTAAAATAAATCATGAATCAACTAATACTTAAATCGTATGATAACTTTAGAAAATATTAATAAAACGTTTTACACGAGCGAGGTGGAGACACGGGCATTGGAAGATATTAATTTGACGGTGGAGAAAGGTGAGTTTGTGGCTATCATGGGACCTTCGGGGTGTGGAAAGAGTACGATGTTGAATATTATGGGGTTGTTGGATAAGCCAACGAGTGGTTGGGTGATTATTGATGATGTCCGGGCAGATTCTTTGTATGATCGGGATATGGCGAGGATTCGTAACCAGAAACTAGGATTTATTTTCCAGAGTTTCCATTTGATCCCGTCGCTGAACGTGTTGGATAACGTGTTGCTGCCGATGTTGTATCGCCGGGGAAGTTCTGCATCGGCCAATAAGAAAAGGGCACTGGAATTAATTGAAAAGGTCGGGTTGACTCATCGCTTGAAACATTTCCCCTCGCAGTTGTCCGGGGGACAATGCCAACGGGTGGCGATAGCGAGGGCGTTGATCGGGCAGCCGAAAGTGATTCTGGCGGACGAGCCGACGGGAAATTTGGATAGTAAGATGGGAACGGAGATCATGGATTTACTCGTACAATTGAACCGGGAGGGGACGACAATCGTGATGGTGACGCATGATGAGAGATTGGCGGAGGAAACCGGACGGATCATTCGTTTGTTTGACGGAAAGTTAGTGTTATGAATCGATGGAAAAATTATATAATTCCAGCGTTTTACCATATCCGGCACAACCTGTCGTTTGCAATTTTTTACGTGTTGGGTACGGCGTTGGCGTTCGTGTTTATCGCGATCGTGTTGCAACTCGTTTATTCTGTTGTTGGTAACGAGCCGCCGATGGTGAATGCGGACCGGATTGTTTGTGTTGATGAATTTTTAGATCCACAAGGTAACCCTTTATATAAAATTTCTGCCAAGGAAGTAAGTGGTTTTATGGAGGAAATACAGGGATATGATTTGTATGCAGTCAGCCACACTGAGATTGCGGATGTTTTTGGTGAGCATACATTTATTACTCGCCCGGTAAATTACGTGAATGCAGATTATTGGAATGTTTTTCAGTTTGAATTTCAAGAAGGGCGTGCGTTTTCACGGCAAGAATTCGATAAGAAACAACCCGTTGCCGTGATAGATAAAAGTATGGCAGATATTTTATTCAAGGAAGAGAGTGCCGTGGGCAAAAAAATAGAGTGTCAAAAGGTCGTTTACACAATCACAGGGGTGGTGAAAGATGTTTCTATTTTTACAACGGGAATATCCGGGAAGTTCTGGTTGTCGGATAAGTATAATACATTTACACCTAGCGGGGATCGTTTTTATGAGATTTATGTTTTGTTCCCGGATGAGATGCCTGTGATTGCTGCAAAGCAGGGCATCGTACGTGTGGTGAAGAATTATTATTCTCGTCAAGGGGAGGAAGTAGATGTTTCCGCGGAAACGTTGTACACGATGAGAGAGAGTTTGATTCGCCGAGTGGGAGTCCGCTTGTTGGCATACGGGGTACCTGTTGTGCTTTTGCTCCTTTTGGTTATTCCGGCGATTAATATCATGACATTGAACGTGGCGAATTCGAATAAACAATCCGAGGAAATTGCAATAAGAAGAGCGATAGGGGCTCCTCGTTCGGCCCTTTTCTTTCAGATGATGACGGAGAATCTGATTCTTGTGGTTGTTGGGGTGTTCTTTGGATTATTGTTGTTTTTTCCGATGGTTTACTGGATCGAGGAGGTGTGTGTTAATGGCGTGACGGGCGGTACGGATTCTTTGGTTACGGATATTAATTCCTTGGTTATACTGGGTGGAATTTTCCCTCTAATGCTTGTATTTACACTGCTGACGGGCGGTTGTTCCGCTTGCTTGGCTGTGAGGAAAAATATGGCGGTGGTACTGAAAGGAGGTGCTGAATGATCGGGCACGTGTTTAAGACTATCAGGAATTCGTGGAAATTATTTTATGGGATTTTCATAGAGCAGGTAACGGTTTGCATTGTATTGATGCTGGTGGTGGTTTCTGTCTTTGTAACTTTGGATAAGATGTATTCGCCGGGATTGCTAGATACGGATAATACGGTTTGTTTTGGTTATGTACTTGCGAGTGAAGATTGCGATAAGGAAGGGATCGGAGGATGTATTGATGTTGTGGCAGATAATTTGAAGAAGTTGGATTATGTGGTCGGGATTACACAAAGTATGGCGATGACTCCTTATGTGGGAGAGTATGCTTGGTATGACAGTATTCGTGTTGAAGGAAAAATGTATCGTGTGAATTACAAAGGAGCAGACGAGGAGGCTTGTAAGGTGTTTCATCTGGAAATTGTGGAGGGCGAATGGCTCACGGACAATAGATTGGCGGATGGATCGTCCGCTTGTGTCGTTACGCAACAACTCGTTGATAAATTAAAATGGACGCAAACTCTTGGACGTAAAATTTTTGTGAGAGGAAATAATTTTACGGTGACGGGGGTGCTATCCGGAATAAAACATAAGATTTTTTTGGATTCTGATCCAACGATCATTATACCATGTAATACGATGGGGAATGATGATATGTTTCGGGAACTTTGTGTTCGTGTAGAGCCGGGCAAGGGGGAGGAGTTTATTATGGCTTATTATAATGAATTTCAACGATTGATACCCGTTCAAGAAGCTCAGCCGTTTGCGATAAATATGGAGTTAGCTAAAAGAGGTGCATGTAGTACAACATTCGTGAATATTATGTTACAAGCCGTTCCCACGATATTCCTGTTTGTTTTCGCATTTATCGGTACGTTTGGCTTGTTTATGCAGAATTCGGAAAGACGAGTACGAGAATTTGCTTTGAGGTTGGCCGTGGGTGCGACTCCCCGTAAGTTACTCGTGTTCGTGATGTTGGAAAGCTTTGTTGTTACTTTACTAGCCTGTGTGCCCGGAGTTCTCTTGTCCATGTTTATTTATGAGTATACTTTGCCGGAATGGACGGGTGTGTGCATAACGGTGCTTGTTATGGTTATGTTTTCGATGTTGAGTACTTGGTATCCGGCTTACCGGGTGACGAAGGTAAACCCGGCGGTGACGTTGAAGTGAAGAAAAAGAGCATGAATCCCGTGGAGGCGATGCGGGAGGAATAGTAAATAAAGAGATTATGAATAAATGGAAGAATTATTTAAGATCAGCATTGTGTAGTATAGGGCATAATAAAGTGTATGCTTTGTTCTGCGTGATTGGTACTGCGTTTACATTCGTGTTCATTATTATCATGCTCCAACTCGTGTATGATACAACCAGTAATAAGGCTCCTTTTGTAAATGGTGATAGGACAATTGTGTTCAGCACTTTTCAAGATATGAATGGACGGGATGTTGGAGGCATATACTCGAAGAGTACAGCTTGGTTGATGGAAAGGATACGGGCGAAAGAGGATTATTTCATGTATTATAATAGTGTTGGGGAGGTGGCCGTGAATGACGCGTGTAAGACACTTTCTTTTGCTTTTGTAAATGGAGGTTATTGGAAAATTAACCAGTTCCATTTTATAGAAGGGCGTCCTTTCACGGAACAGGAATGCCTGAATAAAGACGCATATGTCGTGTTGAGGGAGGATATGGCAGGGATGTTTTTCAAGAGGGAAGATGTTGTCGGGCAGAAAATGGAGATTCAGGGGAGAGAGTACACGGTTATCGGCGTGGTGCGTAATTTTTCGACCTACGCGATTCGTGCGGACGGGATATGGATACCTCATGTTTTTAATAGCTTTTCGCCTCGCGGGTTTGGGTATTACGATTTGGGAGTCCTGTTTCCCCGGGATGTTCCCGTCCAAAATATGAAAGAAGATGTTGCCGTGGCAGTTAGGGATTATTGGAGGTTGATAAATATGCAAGTGGATGTGAAACCGGAGAATTTATATACATTCCGGGAGGCAAGAATTGATAATTTCGGTTCTGATTTGTATGCTTACGGGATTCCCGTGGCTATTCTCTTGTTGCTACTTATTCCCGCGATAAATATTGTTACCTTGAACATGGCGAACGTGGATAATTATTCGGATGAAATCGCGTTGAAACGAGCTTTGGGAGCGGGGCTTTGGGATTCGTTCATGCAAGTGATCACCGAGATCGCCCTGTTGGTGATTGTCGGGGCTATTTTAGGTATATTCCTGACGTATCCGGTAGCGGATTGGATCAGCGTGTCATTTTTTAATAATGGAGACGAGGGACAAATATCGTTGATAGAGGATTTGGATTATTTGGTTATTCTATGCGGGGTGTTTCCTCTCTCGTTGTTGTTTACATTATTATCCGGTGGAATCCCGGCATATATTATTGCCCGGAAAAATATAGCCACGGTTTTGAAAGGAGGTTCTAAATGATAGGTCATGTATTAAAGATGCTTTGGCAGGAACGGAGAAAATATGCCGGGGTATTGATGGAGCAAATGTTGATATTTATTATTCTGATGGTAAGTATGGTGGCTTTGTTTGGAGCGATAGACAAATATCGGGAACCCGGATTGCTAAACACGGATGACGTGGTGTTTTTCGGGTATATGTTGCATGGTGGTGGTAATGGTAGTTTAGAGGATACGCGGGAAGTGGAACAGGGAATGAATATTATTATTGAAAAATTGAGGAAGGAACCGTTCGTGGTGGTGATCACCCGGAGCGACGGTTTGGCTCCTTATCTACGTTCGGATGTTTATTATGACGAGATGTTTGCCGACACGGTTAAGGCGGATGGGAAATCCGTGGGAGTTATTGTAAAGTTTGCTGATAAAGAGGCGGAGAGTGTTTTTCAACCGAAATTGGAGGAAGGAGAGTGGCTTACGAATAATGTTTTGGAGGACGGCTCTCGTCCGGCAGTCATAACTCGCCAGTTGATGGATAAGTTGGGGTGGAGTGAGGCGATAGGGAAAAGATTGTACCTAGGGGGACGTACGTTGACTATCGTGGGGATAAGTCCCGGCGTGAAACAAAATGTTTTTTCCGATATGCCTACGGCGATAATCATTCCTAGGGATGAGGAACAATTATTTTCTTACGAGGAATGTTGTGCCAAGATCAAGCCGGGACACGAGGATGAGTTTCACTCTTGTTTTAGCAAGGAATATAAGCGACTGGGGTTGGCTGAAAAGGCGGTATCGCTTTGTTATGAAATGAGCGGATTGAAACGAGAATCTATGTTCGATGTCGTTTCTGGTGTTGCTATGCGAGCTATTCCTACGGCTTTTTTGTTACTTTTCGCGTTTATCGGGACATTTGGTTTGTTTTGGCTAAATTCTAAAAAGCGGAAAGTGGAATTTGCCTTGCGTTTGGTGGTTGGAGCCACGAAACAGCGCTTGATAGGTCTTGTCGTAATGGAAAGTTTAATTTTGAGTGTTTTGGCTGCCTTGCCGGGAATGGTGCTTTTCGGTTTCGTGTATGAATGGACGAGGGTAAACGTGGCTGCAATCGGGATGACTTTGGTCGTGATGATTGTTTTTGCGGTGTTTAGTGCTTGGTGGCCGGCTTATAAAGTGGCGCAGGTGAATCCCGTGGAGGCGATGCGAGAAGCGTAACAGTAAAAATGGAGATATGATGAAAGGATTATTTATATGGTGGTGTTTATTGGTAGTTTTACCTGTTGCAGCTCAACAAGAACAGAAGGTCGTTTCTTTGGAAGAGGCGATTCGTCTGGCACGGGAACAGTCGCTGGATGCGATGGTGGCAAAGAGTCAGTTGAGATCAGCGTACTGGCAATATCGAAATTATAGGGCCGATTTGTTGCCAAACGTGACATTGACGGGGACATTACCGAGTTTTAACCGGACGTTATCGAGTTATTTGAAGGAAGATGGGACGTACAAATATATTTCCAGTAATTCGATTTCGGAGCAGTTGGCGTTGTCGGTGACGCAGAATATCCCGCTGACGGGAGGTGCGTTGTCCTTACAATCACAGGTAGAGCGGGTGGACCAGTTGGATGGTGACAAGACAACGGAGTATATGAGCGTGCCGTTTAACGTGATCTTTTCGCAACCGTTGATCACGGCGAATCCTTTGAAATGGAGTATGAAGATCGAGCCGGAAAAGTACAAGCAAGCTCAGCAGCAGTTTGCCGTGAACATGGAAAACGTGGCAGTACAGGTTATATCATATTATTTCGATTTGTTGCTGGCGATGATTAACGTGGATATTGATCGGCAGAATTTGAAAAATTCGGAAAAACTGATGCAGATAGCACAAGGAAAACGGGAGAGGGGATTGATTTCCGATAATGATTTGTTGCAATTGAAGTTGAATTACTTGAATGCCTCGTCTTCGCTGATTCAGACGGAGCAGGCTTACGAGCAGAAAATGTTTGCTTTGCGTAATTATCTGGGATATAATGAACGTGTGGTGATTGTTCCTGATATGCCGGAAGAGTGTCCGGAAGTCGAGGTGACGTTTAAAGAGGTTATGGAACTGGCGAATAGGAATAATCCTTTCCGTTATGATGTGGTTTGCCGGATGCTGCAAGCACGTCAGCAGGTGGCACAAGCAAAAGCCGGGAGAGGGTTTAAGGCAGACGTTTATGCTTCGATCGGGTTCACTGGAAGTGATAGGACTTTTAAAGAGACATACCAGAATTTACGAAATCGGGAGGCAGTTAGTTTGGGGATAAGTATTCCAATATTGAATTGGGGAAAGGGACGGGGACAGGTGGAGTTGGCCCGCTCGCAAGCAGAGATCACACGGGTACAGGTGGAGAAGGAAACATTGAATTTCGAACAAGATGTGATGACGGCGGTAAAACAGTATCAGGAACAGAATCGGCTGAACGAGATCGTGCGTTTGGCGGATACCGTAGCCCGGAAGCGTTACAAGACGGCATACGAGACTTTCGTGTTGGGGCAGATCAGTGTGCTGGATTTGAATGCCGCACAGACGGAGCAGGATAATGCCCGACGTACTTATGTGAGTCAATTGTATTCGTCATGGGTGTATTTTTATGCCTTGCGTAGGTTGACTTTGTATGATTTTGAAAAGAGAGAAGATATAATTTATCAACAAGAAAAATATTAGATTATGGATCAGGCAATATCTCTGGAGATAAAAAGACGACGTAAACGGAAAATGGTCGTAAGGGGTACTATGATTGTGATAATATGCGTGGGGGTGTTTTCTTTTTTGGTGAATATGTTTCAACCCAAGATTCGGGGAGCAGAGGTGAATTTTGGTGTGGTGGACGAGGGGGCAGTGGGGGTTTCCGTGTATGCCACGGGAAAGGTGGTTCCTTTTGCAGAAGAAATCATCACTTCTCCGGTGTCTTCGAAGGTGCTGGAAGTGTATAAAAAGTCGGGGGATCGGGTGCAGAAAGATGAACCGTTGTTACAGTTGGATTTGGAAACGATACGGACGGAGTACGAAACGAAGAAGGAGTCGTTGGAGATGCAGTTGAATAAATTGGATTTACAGCGTAAAACGATAGCGAGTGATTTGGCGGAAATGAAAATGCAGGTGGATATTGACGAGATGATGTTGAAACGAACTTTGGTGTCGCTGAATAACGAGCGCTATCTGGATAGTATCGGGGCCAGTACGAGGGAAAAGGTGCGGGAGGCGGAATTGAATTACACGGTGAAACAAATGCAATTGGAACAATTGAAACGGAAGTTTGAAAATAAAAAGAGTACTTCACAATCGGAAATTCGCTCGCTGGAGTTGGATTACAAGATTGCCAAGAGGAACATGGACTTGTTGTTCAAGACACTTGGGGAGGCTCAAGTGATGGCACCTCGTGCCGCCACGTTGACTTGGATTAATGATCAGGTTGGGGCTTCTGTTGCGCAGGGAAGTAATTTGGCGATATTGTCTGATTTGTCGAGTTTTAAGGTGGAGGGCGAGATTGCCGATAGTTATGCGGATAAGATTACCGCGGGGAACCGGGTGAACGTGGTGATCGGGAACGAAAAGCTTTCCGGCACGGTGGGGAATGTCACGCCCTCGGTGAATAACGGTGTCATCAAGTTTGTCGTGTTTCTGGATGATCAGAGTAACACCCGGTTGCGCTCCGGGTTGAAAGTGGATGTACATGTTACTCATGCCATGAAGGATGAAACGTTGCGTTTGCCGACGGGGGCCTATTACATGGGTCGGGGAGATTATGATTTGTGGGTTGGCAATGGGGAACGAGTGGAAAAGAGGAAGGTTATGCTGGGAGAGAGTGGTTTCGAATACGTGGAGGTGTTGCAGGGGTTGACGGTCGGGGAGAAGGTGATTATTTCGGACATGGGAAAATACAGGGATAAGGAGGTTCTGTATGTAAAGTGACAGATGCTACGTTTTATCTGGCAATGTGGTTGCTCATGCTAAAATCATTATATTAGGTGTGTCGTCTCTATAATGATATATTCTCCCCGAAAAAAGGAACGTTTGTCGTGGAAAAGTGTATCTTTGTGAAGAATAACTAAATTGGCTGTGTTATGGAGAAGGATAGGTATATACGATTTGATTGGGCCGTGAAACGATTATTGCGTGATAAAGCGAATTTTGGGGTGTTGGAAGGTTTGCTCACGGTGTTGTTGGGTAAGGAAATCCATATCATGGAAATTCTAGAAAGTGAGAGTAATCAGCAGTGTGATAATGATAAGTTTAACCGAGTGGATATTAAGGCACGGAATAGCGAGGGGGAGATCATTATCGTGGAGGTGCAGGTAACCCGGGAGCTTTATTTCCTTGAACGTATTCTTTACGGGGCGGCGAAAGCGATCACGGAACATATCAAGTTGGGTAATCTCTATTCGGAGGTGAAAAAAGTATATTCAATTAGTATTCTTTATTTTGATATAGGTAAGGGGGATGATTACCTTTATCACGGGCAGAACACGTTCACGGGGGTTCACACGGGGGATCGTCTGCAGGTGACCGTGAAGGAAAAGGATGCTTTGGTGCGTCGCCTACCTTCGGAGATATTCCCGGAGTATTTCTTGATTCGTTTGAACGAGTTTAATCAAGTGGCTACAACGCCGTTGGAGGAATGGTTGGATTACCTGAAGAATGATCATATCCGTCCGGATACAACGGCTCCGGGATTGAAAGAAGCACGGGAAAAATTGATTTATTATAGCATGGATGCATCAGAGCGTGCGGCATACGATCGTCACGTTGACGCGATCATGATCCAGAATGACGTGCTGGGAACGGCCAAGTTCGAGGGGTTAGTGGAAGGACGAGCAGAGGGGAGAGCTGAAGGAAGGGAAGAAGGAAAGGTGGAGGGAAGAGTGGAAGGACGGGCAGAAGGTTTGGTGGAAGGAAAATTAAAAGGAATTGTTGAGGTTGCTCGTAATTTGAAAAAGCTAGGAGTACCTTTGGATTCCATCATTCGTAGTACGGGTTTAACAAATGAAGAAATAGAACAATTATAATATTTGCACGGGAACGAATTTTAACTTATCTTGGCTGTTGTGTTTAAAAATGCGTTTATGAAAAAAATCAGTTTTGTTTCAATCGTAGTATTGTGTATTATTTTGCTTGGCGGATGTGCCAGTGAACCAAATCAAGAGGTGAATATTATTCCTCAGCCTCAGCAGGTAACAGTTGCGGATGGCGGTTTTTATCTATCTCCAAAAACAGTGATTAACGTGGTGAAGGGTGCGGATGATTTGCAACCGGCTTGTACTTTTATGAGTACATTGGTTGAAAAATCTTTCGGGAAGGCCTTAACCGTGGCGAATGGGGAAACGAAAAAGAATGCGATAAATATTTTTGTTGACCCCTCTATGAAAGCGGATGCTTATGATTTGACGGTGGAGAAGAATGCGGTTAATATGAAGGGAGGAAGTTCAAAGGCGGTTTTCTATGCCATGCAGAGTTTACGGCAGATGATGCCCGTGGGCGTGGAAAAAGGGGAGAAGATGGATCGGATCAGAATTCAAAACGTGCAGATTCAGGACGAGCCTCGGTTAGGGTATCGAGGAACAATGCTGGACGTGTGTCGTCATTTCTTTACGGTGGATGAGGTGAAAACTTTTATCGATATGTTGGCTTTACATAAATTGAGCGTGTTCCACTGGCATTTGACGGATGATCAGGGATGGCGTATCGAGATCAAGAAATATCCGGAACTCACGCAAATCGGGAGTCAACGGAAACAGACTGTGATAGGTAAAAATACGGGAAAGTATGACGGGACTCCATACGGCCCCTACTTTTTCACGCAGGAAGAGATTAAAGAAGTTATTCAATATGCTGCCGATCGGTATATCACGATCATTCCGGAAATAGAGCTTCCCGGACATGCGCTTGCCGCTTTGGCTACTTATCCGGAATTAGGATGTACGGGTGGACCTTACGAGGTATGCCAGATGTGGGGAGTGTTCCCGGAAGTATTTTGCCCCGGTAACGAGAAGACGTTTGAGTTCTGGGAAGGTGTGTTGGATGAGGTAGCGGAATTGTTCCCCGGAAAGATCATCCATATTGGGGGAGATGAATGTCCGAGAGATGCTTGGAAAAAGTGTAAGAAATGTCAGGCCCGGATGAAACAGGAAAAGATGAAGGAAGAGGGTGAATTGCAAAATTATACCGTTCACCGGATCGAGGCGTATTTGAAAGAGAAGGGGAAGAGAATCCTCGGTTGGGATGAAATATTGGAAGGAGATGTTTCTAAAACGGCAATTGTCATGTCATGGAGAGGTAAGACGGGCGGAATCAAAGGAGCAAAGAGAGGGAATGAGGTGGTGATGGTGCCGAATGACTACGCTTATTTTGATTACTATCAATCTAAGGATGTTGACAAGGAACCTTTTAGTATTGGTGGTTTTGTTGATGTTGCAAAAGTATATAGTTTGAACCCGACAGAGGGATTGACGGCCGAGGAAGGAAAGAAAATTATTGGGGTACAAGCTAATTTGTGGGCGGAGTATATCACGACTTTTAGTCATGCTCAATATATGTTATTGCCGCGTATGGCTGCATTGGCAGAGGTGGCATGGACTCCGCAAGAGGCGAGAGAGTACTCGAATTTCCTGAACCGGGCAAAGTTATTGACGCAACGTTACGAGGCTTTAGGTTATAATTTTGCAAAACATATTCTACAAGAGTCAAAGTCCAATGAATAAAATAGTTTGGATGCTGTTTTTCGGTTGTATCACCTGGGGAATGATCGGGTGTTCAACCGAAAAAGAGATTCGTACGGAGCTGAATTCCGGTTGGCAATTCCGGCAGAGGGATTCGGGGACGTGGTTGCCCGCAACAGTACCCGGTACGGTACACACGGATTTGTTGGCTAGCGGGAAGATTGAAGATCCTTTTTACCGGATGAATGAATTGCAGTTGCAATGGATTGATAAGAAGGATTGGGAGTACCGAACGGAGTTCACTGTTTCGGAGGAAATAGGGAAAAAGGTCAATCAACGGATCACGTTCACGGGGTTGGATACATACGCTGATGTTTATTTGAACGGGGAGAAATTGGGAAATACGGATAATATGTTCCGGACGTGGAGGTTTGATGTTGAAGGAAAACTGAAAGTTGGTCGTAACGAGTTGCGTATCGTGTTTGCTTCCCCGACTTTGAAGGGACGGGAAGAGATGGAACGTTACGGTTTGAGACTACCCGCGGATAATGATCAGAGCGTTCGGGGAGAGATGGGAAATGACCGGGTTAGCGTGTATACTCGTAAGGCTCCTTACCATTATGGTTGGGATTGGGGGCCTCGTTTGGTGACTTCCGGCATCTGGCGTCCGGTGATTCTGGAGGCTTGGAATGACGTGAAGGTGGAGGATGTGTTTATTCGCCAGCCTTCCGTAACAAAGGAAAAGGCTCAACTGGTGGCGGAGGTTTGTGTGAATTCGGACAAGCAACAGAGTGTCACGATAGTGATTATGAATGAGGGGAAGGTGCTGTTGCAGGAGCCAAAAGAGTTAAGAAAAGGTGAAAACAAAATAACTATTCCTTATGTAATTCAGAATCCTCGCTTGTGGTGGAGTAACGGGTTAGGGGAACAGAACTTGTACGATTTCACGATTCTGGTGACTAGCGAGGAAGGAGTTGTGGCGGAAAAGAAGGTAACGACGGGGTTACGGTCGTTGAGATTAGTTCGAGAAAAGGATCAATGGGGAGAGTCTTTCGGTTTCGAGTTGAATGGAGTACCCGTGTTTGCCAAGGGGGCTAACGCTATCCCGAATGACGTATTTCTGCCTCGTGTAACCCCGGATTTGTATGAGAAAATGGTGGCAGATGCAGCGAATGCCAACATGAATATGATCAGAATATGGGGTGGTGGCATATACGAGGATGATGCATTTTTTGAATTCTGTGATAAATACGGGATCATGGTGTGGCAGGATTTCATGTTTGCTTGTGCGATGTATCCCGGGAATCAAGAATTTTTGGATAACGTGCGTCAGGAGGCTATTGATAATGTTATTCGGATTCGGAATCATCCTAGTATCGCTTTGTGGTGTGGGAATAATGAAAACGCTTTGGCTTGGCGACACGGTGCGCCGGGGGGATGGGGATGGAAGAACGCTTTCACGAAAGAGGAACAGGATACGGTTTTCAAGGCTTACTATACCGTTTTTCACGAGATACTTCCCGAAGTGGTGAAGGATTACACGGACGGAGATGACTACTGGCCTTCCTCACCGATGGCGGGACCGGAACCGGATCAACATGGATTGGACGGGACGACTTCGGGGGATCAACATTATTGGGGTGTGTGGCATGGTTTCCGACCATTGGAAAGCTTTGATGAGGTGACAACCCGTTTTTGCAGTGAATACGGGTTTCAGTCCTTTCCGGAGATGAGTACGATAGAAACGTATGCACTGCCGGAGGATTATGATATAGAATCGGAGGTGATGAAATCACACCAAAGGAGTTATATTGGTAACGGGCGTATTCTGGATTATATGAAAATGTATTACCGGGTTCCGGAAGAGTTTGAACAATTTATTTACATGACCCACGTGTTGCAGGGACTGTCTACGAAAATGGGTATCGAGGCACATCGTCGGAATATGCCTTATTGTATGGGCTCTCTGATCTGGCAGATTAATGATTGTTGGCCTGTTGCCAGTTGGTCGACGACGGATTATTACCATAAATGGAAAGCGGCGCATTACATGATGCGGGATTGTTTTAAAGAGGTGATCGTTGCTCCGAAATGGGAGGGGGATTCCTTGGCAATTTATGCCGTGAGTGATAGGTTGGAGGCTATTCATGGGACATTGAGCATTGAGGTTCTTGATTTTCATGGTAATCTCATTTTCTTGACTGAAAGAGGAGTAAATGTACCGGCAAATACTTCGACGGTTTTGTGGAAATTGAACCGGGAGTCGTTGCTTGCGGGTGGTTCTGAGAATGGGATGATGCTTGTGGTACGTTTACAAGGTGGTCAGGTCTTGGATGAAAAGAATGTTTATTTCGTTTATCATAAGGATTTAGATTTGCTGACACCTCATTTCTCTATACAGGCAGGAGAGGAGAATGGAGAGAAATTTATTCGGGTTTCCTCGGATAAACTGGCTTGCAATGTTATGTTCTATATTCCGGGAGAATCGATTTTCTTTTCAGATAATTATATAGATGTAATTCCGGGAAGGAGTTATAAGATAAAGATTGACACGGATTTACCTCCAACTCAGATACAAGAGCGGATAAAGATTCGTTATGTACATTAAAAAATGAAAACTCCTTGACACGTGATCAAGGAGTTTTTTCCTTTTGTGGTTTTAGTGAAGCAATAAATACGTATTTTTGTATATCATAAAACAATAAATTATGGGCAAAAACATTTTAATTTTAGAGGGAAGTCCCCGGCCAAACGGGAACAGTGATATGCTGGCAGAGGCCTTTGCCACGGGTGCTAGGGCCAAGGGGTATGAAGTAAGTGTGATAAAAGTTCCGGGTTACAAGGTAAACGGGTGTTTTGCCTGTGGTATGTGTTGGTCCATGGGAACTCCTTGCGTGCAGTCGGATGATATGGAGAAGATTTTTCCGGAAATAGAGCAGGCGGATATGATCGTGTTTGCTTCTCCTCTGTATTTTTTTAGTTGGCCAACTCAGTTGAAGAGTGTTATAGATCGTTTGTATCCTTATACCGTGGAGAAAAGCGAACGAAGTCTGACAGGTAAAGAGTGTGTCTTGCTGCTTGCAGCAGCAACTGATGTTGAAAATGAAATAAAAGGGGTGCAAGAGTCCTATCGAATTTTGGCAGAATATATGCGTTGGCATTCTGTCGGGGAGGTTATTGCTTATGGTGTTGATAAAAAAGGAGATGTTCGAAATACAGCGTATCTCGAACAAGCTAAGGAATTAGGTTCCCGTTAAATTTTTTTAGAAGAATCCGGGAGGTGGTGGCCCTTCCGGACCATTTCTTCCTTCTTTCTTTTTACCAATGGAATTAAATCGATAGGAAACAGTTAGCATGTAGTAGTTTCGCTCGTTTGTGCTGTAACTAGTTTGAGTATACAGGTCTTGAATACTGTAATTTAACAGGTTCCTTTGACGTAAAATGTCCATCGCTTTAAATCTAACTTGTAGTTGTTTATTTTTCATGAATTTTTTCCCGATCTCCATGTTTAGAAGACTGTTGGATTGGTTCACGTTTCCACCTTTTTTACTTAACGTGTAATTATATGAATAGTCTCCTGCAAGAATGAATCCTTTCCAGAAAACCCATTTGGCACTTGCATTAACAGATTGAGAGAAAGAACTGGAACCTTCCGTGGTTGTACTTGTGGAATTGGTGTAAGAAGTACGGGAAGATATATTGTAGTCCAAATTCTCAGATACGTTACTGTTGATATTAAGTCCGAATGATGCATTATGGGAACTGGTCAAGTTCTTTATATTATCGTAGATAGAAGGTGTACGAGAATAACTATAAGATAAGGAAGGGCCTAATCTTAATTTTAATGCTTTGATCTCGAAAGAATAACTGGAATTCATGGAAAGCCCCCATTGCCCGTTTAAGTTAACGGGGCGGGAGAGACGGGCTCCCTGTAATATTTGGTAACCGTTGATAACCGTGTCTTTTGAGATAAATTGTGTTGCCGTGGCGATATTGTTGAAAGAGTTTCGAAAACTAAGATTAACGTTCAAGAAACTGAAATTTTCTTCACTGACAATGTTCCGGCTAAAAGACATTGAGGCTGATTGCGAGAATGTTTTTTTCAAGTTCGGATTTCCTGTTGAAATATTTAATTGGTCTCTCACGTCAAGAATGTCTTGTAGTTGCTCGGCTCTAGGGGAATCTGTATTCCCGTTATAATAAAAAGTCATGGTTGATCTTTTGGATAAACTATAACTGAAATTTATTTGAGGGGAGAGATTCAAATAATTGTTTCTCACGTTAGAGTCCGGTGCGTTCAAGTATTCGTATCTATTTTCTTCTCTTGATAGATTGATTGATCCACCTGCACTGAAATAGAATTTTTCTTGATTATACCCATAACGGATGCCTAGGTTATTACTTGTTCTTATGGTACTGGTTTTATTCGTTAAGGCCGTATCAATACCAATGACTTCCGTGAAAAGTGCGTCTTTGTATGACATACTTTCTTTGTCCGAACTATTCTTGTTGTAACTGAAAGAGTAATTGAACGATAATCGGGCTTTTTCCGTTAAAGGTTCTGAATAAGAGATCGAACCCGTGTATGAATTTGATATACCTTCGGAGGTATTGATAAGATTACGCAACGTATCTCTTTTGTTTATAATACTACTATCTTGTTGTGTATTATTGTTTTCATTTTTACTGATATTTATGTTCCCGTTTAATGTTAATGTCCGTCCCGTTTTTTGGAAAGCGTGCATCCATGAGAAATTACCCCCGAAGGAACGATTTTCATTGTGACTTTGTCTTTTACTGTTCGTGATATTTATCGTGTCATTGTCTTGAATATTACTATTCATGTTCAATGATCGACTATCTGATTTGCTAAATGAAAAAGAGGGGGTGAAGTAGAATCTGTTTTTCTTGTTCATGGAGTAATTAAACCGGGTATTCACGTTATGACTTGAACTTTCAGACCAAGAATGTGATTCTGAATTATAAATGTTGCTCTGGAAACTTTCAGAAGGGAAATATTCCTGTATACTGGAACTGGCAGAATAGGATTCGCTGTTGCTACCACTGTAACTCCCACCTATATCAGTACCTTTACTGAATGTATTGGCGAAGTCCACGGAGTAATTTTTCCCTCGATTATTCCCACCTTTCCCGTGGTATTGTGCGTTGGGGAGTTCAGATCCTTGGTTCGTGTTACGTAGACTTCCTTGGATGGAGAATTTCTGCTTTTTGTTAAAGGCGTTAGCAGAAACACCCAGGTTATAGTTATTGTCTTTAAATGAATCTTCTAGGTCTTCTGAAATGCCGTATCCCAAGTTGGCTTTACCGAATACTTTCAACTGGTTGGGATTCTTGGTTTCAATGTTTAATGAACGGAATCTTTTCCCGTCATCATATCCTGAGAAATCAGCTTCTTCACTTTTCCCGTCAAACATTTTTATTTTGTTGACAAGGCTGGCCGGAAGTGTCTGGAGGGCGGCCATCGGGTTGCTGAGGAAATATTCGGTTCCATCAATATATATTTTCTTGACTTCTTCTCCGTTTGCCATTAATTTTCCGTCGACGATTTGGAAACCGGGTAATTTTTTCAACAAATCTTCCAATTCAGCATCTTCCGGAACCTTCAATGCATTTGCGTTGAATTCTGTCGTGTCACCTTTCTGGATAATCAAAGGTGGTTTGGCTGTAATAACGACTTCTTCCAGTACTTCCGGGAGTAGATTAATCATTCCGACATTTGTATCTGCTTTTACCAGATATTTTTTGCTTGTAGCTTGGTAACCGACAAAAGAAACGGTAATGACCAGCTCTCCTGGAAGAAGGTCTTTTAAGGTGAATTCTCCCATGGCATTGGTTACAGTTGTCGGTTTTTTATCTTCTCCAACATAAATATGCGCACCTGGCAGAGTCTCGTCATCAGGCTCTCCAGTTACAATACCTTTTAGTGTGTATTTGGTAATCTTTTTTTCAGGTATTGTGGTTGTATCTTTTCTAATCGTGTCTCTCTTTTGCGTTTGGGCAAACATTGTCACGGGTATGGCCAACATGAACAAAAGAAAAATTATTTTGTAAATATAAAGTTGCATATTATATGTTGTTGTTCTGATTTAAACAAAAATAGACATATAATATGGATGTACCATGATAAAAAAAGGGTTTATGATTTCTTTAAATACTATTTTAACAAAATATTTAGAAGTCTGTTAGAAAGTGATACAAGCGTGGATTCCAGGGTGTTTCTGGAGTACGGTAGGGGTGAGTGTGATCCGTGTACGGCCGTAGGGTTTGGTGAAAATATAGGAACTCCCCACACCTATTGCTGCACCACAGAGAATATCCCACCAATCGTGTTTATCACAATAAGTCCGTCCCCAAACGACGTAAGTGGATAAAAGGTAAGCAGGGATACCGAATTTCCAGCCATATCTGCGTTGTAGAAAGGAAGCTCCTTGGAAGGTGACGGTTGCATGTCCGGACGGGAAAGCATGGTAATCACTTCCATCCGGTCGTTTTTTGCGGATCGTATGTTTTAATATGTAACTTATTCCTACAGCTGTGACAGTAGAAAAAACAAGCTGTTTGGTTCCGTGGTAATCTTTTTTCAATAGAGAGGTTGTCAAACAGAAGACGGGAGTTGCGTAATATATAATGTCTCCGGAGGTCTCAACAGCCTTCTTTTGTGCAGAAATGTTCGTGATGAAGAATAAAAATAGTGAAAGTGATATGGTAAATTGAAAAATAATTGTCGGCAGTTTTCTTTTCATCTTATTGATAATTAAAATGTAGCCGCAAATGTATAAAAAATGTACGTTTTTGAGTTGAAAAAAATTGATTTATCGTTTTCAAATTACAAAAATAGTCGTACATTTGCACCCGTTATCGCCAATTTAGCTCAGCTGGTAGAGCAACGCATTCGTAATGCGTAGGTCTGGGGTTCGAGTCCCCAAATTGGCTCAAATAGAGGCCTGTCTGATAGACAGGCTTTTGTGTTTAAACCTAAACATTATATTTTATGAAACGAGTTATTGTAATTTGTTGTGTATTGATGTGCTTTGGGGGAGTACAATTAGTACAAGCCCAATCATTGAAGGACATTTTGAATTCATCGAAGGTAAAGGACGTGGTGAATCTTGTAACAGGTAATGTGATTAAATTGTCGGATCTTCAAGGAACTTGGAATTACGTGGAGCCTGCTTGTAAAATGACGAGTGGGGATTTGTTGAAAGAGGCGAGCGGTTCATTGGTAACCTCAGCGTTAGAGAAAAAAATGGAGAATATTTACACAAAGTTGGGGATTGTGCCGGGGAATTTTAGCTACACGTTTAATAGTGATGGTACGTTTACAAATACGATAGGGAAGAAGATATTAAAAGGAACGTATTCTTTGGACGAGAAGACACGTGTATTGACATTACATTATGTGTTGGCAAAAACGATCACGGTGAAAAGTGTGGAAGTGCAGTTAGTGAAATCGGGAGAACAGGTATCATTACTTTTCAATACGGAAAAACTTATGAACTTTGTTAGTGTATTATCCTCTGCTTTGAAAAAATCAGATAAAACGACTACTTCATTAATGGATGGGTATGATGAGATTCTTTTAGGATTTGAAATGAAGAAATAGTTTGCCAAATAGCGAAAAAGAAACGGGGACTTTGATAGTCCCCGTTCTTGTCTATTAAAATCTGATTCCTAATGTTAGTCTGAATTCGTTATCTTTAAATTTTGTCTGAAATTCGGGTGATTCAATAACTTCCCCCTTTGAAGTTTCATAATAATAGAATAGACCGTTTAACTTTGAATTCTTATGAAGATAAGCAAAGTCTGCATAGAATACTCCGAAATTTAATCCTAGACCACCAGTGATTGTTTGAATGTCATTTTTTTCATTCATTTCTCCTTTCGTGTATGGTGAGGCAGAATAAGCATAACCACCTCGTAGACAGAATACACTATTAAATCGATATTCTGCTCCGGCACGGAAATTATGGGTACTTTTGTAAATAGCTTTTATCGCATTATTAGTTTCTAAATATTCGTTTTTAGCACCATCATTTGAGTATTTTGCAGTAGTATAGTCAACATATTCATAGTCAAAACTGATAATAGCTCTTTGGCCTAGAACTGTTGCAGCACTTGCCATAAATCTCCACGGTGTTTTTAATTTGTAGGAGTAATCTGTCCATGCACTCTCTCCATATTCAAAGTTGTCCGTAGGTTTGGCGTCTTCAACCGGAAGTTCAGTGAATTTAGCAGAAACATTATTATTGGCATAAGCATCAAGATCGTAATATGTAGGTGTATGAATGGCAAAACCTAGACGGAGAACTGGAATCGGACGATATATAAAACCTGCTTTGAAATTTATCCCGATACCACTACTTGTAAAGTCTTGGTATATACTGAACTTTTCCAATTTGTTATTTGTTTCTCCAACAATTTCTTCTGTGTACACGGAAAACGATTTGTAATGTAGTGATTGAATTCCTAAAGTTATACCAAAGTAAAATTTGTCATCATAATTAGCCCCTGCCGATATGGCATATTCACTTTGAAAACCCCGTTCTCTCGTGTATTTATAATGTTGTAACTGATCAATACTTCTGATTGGAGTTTGATAGTCATAGTCCTTGTTTTCTAACGCCTCCGGGCTTAAATAAAGCATGTAAGCATCATAAGCAAGTCCTGTGGTAAAATCATTTAATTCTTTCGGGGATAAACCGTCTGCTTCCTCTTTCCATATATTTGATAAGGATGAATCTCCATTAGTTTCATAATATCCTTGGAAAATATTTCGATTGAAATTATTTAGGTTCGTATAATTAAAACCGATGTTGATATTTTTCCATTTATTACTCATAGGTTGGAACGATAATACGAATCCCAATCCTCCTAATAGATACATATTTTTTTCATTATCAATACCTTTTGTTTTTGCGTGAGCAAAATCGAGCATGGATGTAAAACTGATTTCAGATTTACGGAATACTCCAATACCACCTGGGTTTGTGGATAGGGTTGTTAAATCTCCACCTAATGCACCGAATGCTCCTCCCATTGCGGTAACTCTTGCAGAACCGAATGGGGTTTGCCTGGAGAAACGAAGGGCATCCTCTTCGTTTTGAGCCGAAACGAATAAGGAGAAGAGGAGTAATGTCGGAAGTATATATAATATTTTCATAGACAATTAATGTTAGTTAGACTTATCTTCTACTACCCGAATTTGTACGTTGAACAGGTCCGCTACCTCCACTGCTGGAGCGTGTCGTTGAACTATTTCCATACGAGCTAGATCCGCTGTTCCCTCTAGAATAACTTCCTGATGAATTGCTGGAGTTGTTATGCGATGGATTGTAGTTTGAGCCTGATTCGTAGCGGCTGCTGTTTGACCTGGATTGTATAGCGGAACTTCTTGAAGTTCTTGAATAGGTACTATATGACCGGGCGTTTCTATTCGTCGTGTATTGCTTTTTAGGAGCATACCGAGTAGTTACAGTTGGTTTGCTGGCACCACCCCAGTCCGGTCGATGGTTGCCCCAGTTTGGGCCGTGATGTCCATGTCCCGGACGATGTCCCCAGTGTGGATAATAACCGTAATAGTGGTTCCAATAAGGATTCCAGCCCCATGGATCGTAGAAACCATGTCCCCAACCCCACGGATTATAACCGTAACTATAGTAATTGTTCCAGTATGGGTCCCATCCCCAAGAGTTACCCCAACCGAACGAGGCTCCCCATCCCCAGCGGTTCCAGCCGAAACTTACGTTATTACTCCATGCAAAACTATCAAAACGAGGATCGTTCCAAATCACGGTCCAAATGTATTTCGGGTAATTACCGAAAATTAATTGAGAGTATAGTCCCACGTTCGAACTGCTGGGGAACCACCAGTAGCGACCGTCAATTGTGTACACGTTCCAGTCGGAGCTGAACGAAAGATTCTGGGCAATTTCGTACCCGTTTCCAAAATAGGCGAAACCTTCCGGGTAACGATTCATGATCCGGACACACTCTTCCAAATCATTTTCACTACCTTTAAAGCCTCCGATCCAGTACCCGTCATCTGCCGGAACAGCAACCCGGTTAACAGTTTGTCCGGTTCTGGCCTCTTCTTTTTGCACCTGTTTTTCAGTTGCATAACGAGCCATACCGATGGAATGAGATTTCGGGTTTACACTGTTATCTATTTCCTTCGGATAAACTTTATCATTGTTTGTGTTTTTACTAATTTGAGAACTAGAAGAAGTATTCGAGGTAATGTCCACTCCGGTCTTGTCTTTAATTTCTTGAGCGAAGAGGGAACGTTTACCAGGAACATAGTAGATATCATCTTCCTGCGCTCGCGTGAAGTTTTGCGAGGAAGAGCAAGCGCCTAATAGGACTGCTAATGCTGAAAAATATAATGCTATCTTCATAGTAATAATATTAATTCCTTTCTTGTATGACAAATTCATTGACTATTGGTTTATTTACTTCTAACAAAATGCGTACCATTCATTCGGTGTTTCCCTGTTACAAGCATCCCATGCGGCTTGTTTTGTATTCTATGTTATAAAAATAGAAAATAATAATCGGATTTCCTAGTTTTTGTTTTAAATTTGCTGCTGTTTTATCAAAAAATAATGAGATGGCTAAGTTTTTAACTTCAAGAGAAGAAAATTATTCGCAATGGTACAATGATCTGGTCGTAAAAGCCGGATTAGCAGAGAATTCAGCTGTAAGAGGATGTATGGTGATTAAACCTTACGGTTATGCCATATGGGAAAAAATGCAACAACAATTGGACAAGATGTTCAAGGAAACGGGGCATAGTAATGCTTATTTCCCGTTGTTAATCCCCAAATCTTTCTTTTCAAAAGAGGCTGATCACGTGGAGGGTTTCGCGAAAGAATGTGCGGTTGTAACTCATTATCGATTAAAAAATGATCCGAATGGAGGTGGGGTAGTTGTGGACCCTGCTGCCAAACTGGAGGAGGAATATATTATTCGTCCGACTTCTGAAACGATTATTTGGAATACTTATAAAAACTGGATTCAGTCTTATCGTGATCTTCCTATCCTCTGTAACCAATGGGCTAACGTGATGCGTTGGGAGATGCGTACGCGTATGTTTCTGCGTACTGCTGAATTCTTGTGGCAAGAAGGACACACGGCTCACGCTACGAAAGAGGAAGCCGTTGAGGAAGCTCAGAAAATGATTCGTGTATATGCTGAGTTTGCCGAAAAATGGATGGCTATGCCGGTGATTATGGGGCATAAGAGTGAAACGGAACGTTTTGCCGGTGCATTGGATACCTTGACTATCGAGGCGATGATGCAGGACGGGAAAGCCCTTCAGTCCGGAACTTCTCATTTCTTGGGTCAGAACTTCGCGAAGGCTTTCGATGTGCAATTTGCCACGAAAGAGGGAAAACAAGAATATGTATGGGCAACTTCATGGGGAGTTTCTACCCGTTTAATGGGGGCGTTGATCATGTCACATTCCGATGATAACGGTTTGGTATTACCTCCGAAGTTAGCTCCGTTGCAAGTGGCAATAGTGCCTATTTATAAGAGTTTGGAAGGATTAGAAAAAATCCGTCAAACGGTTAGCGGGTTGATGGATAAATTAAAGGCTGCGGGAATCAGCGTGAAATTTGACGATCGTGACACGCAAAAACCAGGTTGGAAATTTGCCGATTACGAGTTGAAAGGAGTTCCGGTACGTCTGGCTATGGGGGAACGTGATCTTGAAAACGGTACGATTGAGGTGGCTCGTCGTGATACTTTGACCAAGGAAACATTGCCATTGGAAGGCGTGGAACAACACATCGAGACGTTGTTGGAGGAAATTCAGGAAAATATATACAAACTGGCTTTGGAACGTCGTTCTAAATTGATTACAAAAGTGGATTCTTACGAGGAGTTCAAGACTTTGTTGGACACGAAAGGCGGATTCTTCCTGTGTCATTGGGATGGAACCCCGGAAACTGAAGAACTTATCAAGAACGAAACGAAAGCAACCATCCGCTGTATTCCATTCGATGCTCCCGATGAGGAGGGTAAGTGTATGGTAACAGGTAAACCTTCTCATAAGAGGGTGTTGATTGCGAGAGCCTACTAATTGATGATTGTGTGATTTATGATTGCGTGATTCACGTTACGGGATTATAAATCACTTAATCATAAATCATAAATCTAAAATTATTTTATGCTGCCAGTAGTTGAGCGTTTTATCAGGTATGCTAAGATTCACACGGAATCGGATCGGGAGACGGGTTTAGTTCCAAGTACTCCGGGACAATTGCAGTTTGCCTATCTTCTTTGCGAGGAGATGCAGAAAATAGGGATGCAGGATGTTGCCGTGGATGATTACGGGTATGTCATGGGGTTTGTACCTGCTAATGCTGATAGAGAGTGTCCTTCGATAGGGTTTATCGCTCATATGGATACCAGTCCGGACATGACGGGTAAACACGTGAAACCTCAGATTATCGAGAATTACAGGGGAAATGACGTGTTGTTGAACAAGGAAAAGGGATTCACTCTGTCACCGGATGATTTTCCGGAACTGATGAATTATGTCGGTACGGATTTGATCGTTACGGATGGTAACACGCTTTTAGGAGCAGATGACAAAGCGGGGATCGCCGAAATTCTGACGGCAATGGAGTATTTGGTTCAACATCCGGAAATCAAGCATGGACGTATTGCAGTTTGTTTCACGCCGGATGAAGAAATCGGGGAAGGTGTTGATCATTTTGATCTGAAAAAATTCGGGGCTAAATTTGCCTATACTTTGGATGGGGGAGAGATCGGAGAGTTAGAGTGTGAGAATTTTAATGCTGCTTTAGCTCGTTTGACGTTTAAAGGGCGTAATTTCCATCCGGGATATGCCAAGAATAAGATGGTCAATTCAATCAAGGTGGCTAATGAATTTATGGCTAGTCTCCCTAAAAAAGATGCTCCGGAATATACCTCCGGTTACGAAGGGTTCTTTCATATCTATTCCATTAAAGGGACGGTAGAAGAAACCTTGTTGGAAATATTGATTCGCGATTTTGATAAGGAGCGTTTTGAATGGAGAAAGGACGTCATTGAAAATGGGGTTCGGGAATATTCAAAGAAGTATGATTTGCCGGTACTTCTGGAAATGAAGGATCAGTATGCGAATATGAAAGAACGTTTGGAACCGGTAAGATATATCGTAGAAATAGCCAAACAGGCCATGGCAGAATTGGGCATTAAACCTTTGATTGTTCCTATTCGCGGTGGTACTAACGGGTCAAGATTGTCATTTATGGGATTGCCCACACCGAATTTGTCCAATGGGGCGCATAACGGGCATGGACGTTACGAGTATATCCCCGTGTCTTCCATGGAGAAGATCGTGAACGTGATTGTGAAGATCTCCGAGTTATGTGCTAAAATATAAGTGAAGAAACACTTCTTCTGAAGCAGGTTAGAAAATAACCTGCTTTTTTTATAACAAATCTTTGTTGTTTTACGTTTACCAGTCAAAAGATATTAAAATTTAAACCTAAATAATTTAATGAGAGTATGATGAAAAGATTCTTTGTTATTGCCCTATTTGTATTGGGTTTAGGACAATTGTATGCGCAACCGGTAAGAGATACTGCATGGACAAAAGCCGGTTACTTCGGGTTAAAATTAACGCAAGTAAGTTTGAGTAGTTGGTCTGCCGGAGGTGAGTCTGCTTTGGCATTTGATAGCCAGATAACATATAGTGCCGATTTTAAACGAGATCGTCAGTTGTGGCAAAATCGTTTGGAACTGGGATACGGTTTGACGAAAAATGATGGCAAGAGTGCCCGGAAAACAAACGATAAGATATACTTCGCCTCGACTTATGGGTATCAGATTTACAAGACACTTTACTGGAGTGCTTTATTGAACTTCAACACACAGTTTGCGAAAGGATACGATTACAACATCGAGGATTCTGACTTTATCTCAAAGTTTATGGCTCCGGGATACTTGATGATTGGTACCGGTGTTACTTGGAGTCCGAATAAGATATTCACTGCCACTTTCACTCCGGCCTCTTGGAGGGGAACTATTGTTGCCGACAGTCGTTTGGCAGATGAAGGGGCTTTCGGTGTGGATAAAGGAAAACATCTATTATCCGAGTTTGGTGCAAACTTGAAAGCAGAGGTGAATTACGAGTTTTTGCCTAACATGAAGGTTTATTCTCGTTTGGAATTATATTCCAATTATCTGGAAGATCCTCAGAACGTGGATGTTCGCTGGGAGGTACAATTAAATATGGCGATTAATAAATGGTTTTCAACGACTTTGTCAACAAATTTGTTATATGACAATGATGTAAAGATCGCCCAAGAAGACGGTACCGCGGGTCCGAGAGTACAGTTTAAGGAAGTGTTGGGAGTGGGACTTCAGATAAATTTCTAAGAGCTGATTTTGATATAAAAAAAGGGTTCAGAATTTCTGAACCCTTTTTTTATATGTTGATAAATAAGGTTATTTTGTCACTCTTTCAAGCCATTTCACCATACCAAGCATAACACCCATAGATACAAGGCATACGATCAAGAATACTGACCAGCATTGCCAGATCGGCCATGAGTTGTACATGAGAGGACCAATCCAAAGTAGAAGGTTACCAAGAGCGGTAGCAGCAAGCCACAAACCTTGACACAAGCCAAGCATACTTTTGGGAGCAACTTTTGATACAAATGATAATCCTAGAGGTGAGATAAATAACTCAGCAACTGTTAAGAAGAAGTAAGTAACGATAAGAACCCACCAATGAGCTTTTGCTGCCATTTGTTCTGCAATAGGAAGACCTCTGAATGCGTCTGCGGAAGGATAACCTTTCATGATTGAGAAAACGGCAAGGAACAAGAATGCCAAACCTGCAATGAACATACCGATGGCAATCTTTCTTGGGGTTGAAATCTCTTTACCGCGTCTTGCAAGGAATCCGAAAATTGCCATAATCATTGGAGTAAGGACAATAACAAAGAACGGGTTGATAGCTTGCCATACTTCAGGAGCAACTGCAGAAGAATCTACGAAGTCGCGGGCAAAGAATGAAAGGGACATACCGTTCTGGTGGAATGAGAACCAGAAGAAGATAACGATGCCTAAAACAGCAAATAATGCATACATTCTTTGTTTAATCTCTTTAGCCATAGCAGCTTTTTCCTCTGCCGTGTAGGTTACACTCTGTGTTACGGCTTTCTTTGCCGGATTCGGGAATGTTTTTTGCGAAACAAAGAAAATTACAAGAGAAATAAGCATGGCTGCAACAGAAGCAATGAATGAGTAGTGAATACCTTCATTGAAAATTTGCAGATATTGGAGACAAGAGGCTGTCATATCGGTGATAGCTCCTCCGGCAGCAGTCATAAGTTGCTGTAAGTTAGCAAGAGCTTCGGGAGCCATGTTTGCAGCATTATTAATGTACTCGTGGCAAAGGGCAGGAAGCTGTGCGTTATAAGATAATCCGTTTACTCCCAACCACCATTGGCGTAAAACCGGAGCGATGAACGGAGCAATTAGACCACCCACGTTGATGAATACGTAGAAAATCTGGAAACCTGAATCTCTCTTGTCTTTTGCAATTTTGAGAGCTTCTGGCCCTTGTTTTGCAGCCTCGGCTTCAAAATTATCATACATTTGACCTACAATTGCCTGCAAGTTACCTTTGAATAAACCGTTACCGAATGCAATCAAGAACAAAGCAACACAAGTAAGAGTTAATAACCAAGTTGTATTTTGCGATGTCGCGAGGATTGGAACAGATAGGATAATGTACCCTATTGCCATAACTACAAGACCCGTCTTAATGGTTCCTTTGTAGTTTTGCGTGCGGTCAGCAATAAGACCTCCGACAAGGCTTAAAATGTATATGCCGGCGTAAAAAAAGGAATAAATGGTACCACTGGCGGCTTCGCTCAAACCAAATTTAGAACATAGGAACAACACTAGCACGGCATTCATGATGTAATAGCCGAAACGTTCTCCCATATTACTTAGAGCCGCGGTGAGCAACCCTTTAGGATGATTTTTGAACATAACTTTTGTTTTTAATTTGTATTGGTAAATAATTAAATTTTTTCGTTCACGCTAATAGTCTGCAAATATAAATTATTTTTTTATCTTTAGTCATTGAAAACGTTTGAAACCTATCGTCATGTTGAAGAATAATAAAATTTTCAAGATATCGGATTTACAAAAATTGGATAAATATACGATTGAGAATGAGCCGGTAACATCATTAGATTTGATGGAGAGGGCGGCTACTGTTTTTACAGAAAAATTATTGATTTTTTTTCCCAATAGTCATATTTTTAACATTCTGGCCGGTTCTGGAAATAACGGGGGAGACGGGTATGTTGTGGCAAGATTGTTACATCAAAAAGGATTGAATGTCAAGGCTTTCGGTTTGCATGAAAACGATTGTCTCTCTCCGGATTGTGCCGTGAACAGGAAACGTTTCATTGATATGGGAGGATGTTATATTGAGGTGAAAAATCCGGATAATTTGCAGCCGGACGAAAATAGTGTGCTGGTGGATGCCATTTTCGGGGCCGGATTAAATCGTCCGGTAACGGGATTTTTGGGAGATATAATTCACCGGATAAATTGTTTGTCCCATCCGGTTGTAGCAATAGATATGCCATCCGGTTTGATGGGAGAGGATAACGGGGAAAATAACGGGGCGATCATAAAGGCCGATTACACGTTCACTTTTCAATTTCCTAAATTAGCCTTTATGTTCCCGGAAAATGTAGTTTACGTGGGACATTGGGAAGTGCTGGATATTCGTTTACACCCGATTATCTTGCGGGAGTATCCTGCTGCTTATTATTATCTGACAGAAGAAGTGGTTGCATCCCGGTTATTGATCCCGGGAAAGTTCTCTCACAAGGGGACTTTGGGTAATACCTTATTAATAGTAGGCTCTTATTCCATGATGGGGGCAGCCGTGTTAGCAGCCAAGGGGGCTATTCGGTCCGGAACGGGACTGCTTTCCGTGCATGTTCCCCGTAAGTTGAAAGAAATGATTCATCTCTCCGTGCCGGAGGCATTAGTTGAAGTGGATCGGAATGAATTTTGTTTTTCCGGTGTAGACAATCTTTCCCGTATCCAAGCGGTTGGGATTGGTTCGGGAATCGGGACTTCACCTGTCACGGCAGAAGGAATTCGTCAACTATTATCCGTGTGGCGAGGAAAGATCGTGTTGGATGCAGATGCCTTGAATTTGTTGGCAGCGGATTCAGGATTACTGGAACTTCTTCCGGATGGAGCAGTGCTGACTCCTCACCCGAAAGAATTTGAAAGATTAGCAGGAAAAAGTGTAAATGATTTTGATAGATTAAATAAATTAAGCACCTTTGCACGTCTACACCAAGTGTATGTCGTGCTGAAAGGTGCGCATACAATAATAGCTACCCCGGAGGGTGAATGTTACTTTAACATGACAGGTAACCCGGGAATGGCTAAAGGGGGAGCAGGAGACGTGTTGACGGGTATTATTGCAGCTTTACTGGCAAGTGGACATTCGTCATTGGATGCGGCGATAATCGGGGTATATGCCCACGGTTGGGCTGGTGATTTGGTTGCGGAAGAGCAGGGAATGAGAGGTACACGTGCCGGGGACATTGCCGATAAACTGGGTTGGGTGTGGAAAAAGATGGAAACATATAATATGGCTAAACAGCGATAGAAAGATGAAAAAGTTATTTTTTATAATCGGGTTAGTGGGATTAGTATCCCTGTCTGTTTCGGGACAGAAAAAGAGAGAATTGACCACGCAGGTGTCAGTTGATTATACTTTACCAAAGATCAGTTACGACGTGGTTGTTACGATGGAATGTAGTCGTTTGATTCCGGGGCCTTTCCGACAATATGCCGAACAACAGTTAGGTGTTTCTCCGGAAATCACGAGTGAAGGCGAAGAATGGATGATTAAAAACATCAAATTTATTCCGCGGGCCTTGCCTGATCCGAAAGCTTCTTATACTGTGAATGCTGTCGGAGAATATAACTCTATTTTATTGAATGTAACTCCTGAAGGCTTTTTAGCCGGTGTGGGAAGTGGCATCACGAACCAAACTCGTGACGAAGAGATTGTTTACGAGGAAAAGGAGAAAAGCGTGGGAACAGGTATTAATTACGTGTATTTCGGTATTCGTTCCACCCAGAAGGAAGTTCTTGATTCCAATTTCACGGAGATGGAAGTTGAAGGTGAGATGCGCCGGGTATGGGACCCGATAGAACGGCATGTGTTAAAAGAAAATAAAGATTACGTGGATGAGATCACGTCAGAGATATTCAATATTCGTAAAAAGAGATTGGAATTACTGGCCGGAGGTTCGGCCACGTCAGAAGCTTTAAAAGCTCTGGATGAACTTGAGGCAAATTACATGAGTTTGTTCATGGGAAAAAGGGAAACCCGTGAAGTGGTTAAAACCATCTCTTTTGTTCCGGAAAAAGCCGATGAATCGATTGTTTTGTTCCGTTTTTCTGCGAACGACGGGATCACGGCAAGAAATAACGTGTCTGCTATCCCTTATATTGTTGAATTGAAAAATATCTATGTTCCGAAAAAAGATGCCCAACAGGCAGGGAATTCCCGTCCGGTTCCGTCTCTCTCTTATCGAGAACCGGCTGTTGCCGATTTGTGTTTGCTGAAAGGAAAAGAGACCGTGATGACTGTTCGGTGTGTTATACCACAACTCGGATTCATCAAGCAATTCCCTTTGGATGTCATCAATAACGAAGGTATTTCTATTGATTTCTACCCGCAATATGGTTCTATAAAAGGTATAATGAAAAAATAGTTTGATACACTTTTAGATCATGGCGGCGATTAACGAAAAGGGGTTATTGGGGAAATTTTTGGTGTGGCGGGTCCGTTATATCAAAGAGAAGCAATTTATTGTCATGTTGAGTATTCTGGTTGGTATTGTTACCGGCTTGGCGGGAGTTGTGCTGAAAAATATGGTACATTTTACTCATATGTTTTTCACGGAACGAATGCAGGTGGACAGTGGTAACTTACTTTTCTTTATATACCCTTTTATCGGAATATTGCTGACGACATTATTTGTGAAATTTTTCGTGAAAGAGGGAATCAGTCATGGTGTGACAAAGGTATTGTATGCTATTTCCCGTCGCAATAGTATGATCAAGCCACACAACAACTATACCTCGATGATTGCCAGTACCCTGACCATCGGTTTTGGTGGATCGGTCGGGACGGAGGCTACCATCGTGTTGACCGGGGCGTCCATTGGTTCGAATCTGGCACGCTTGTTTCGGATGAACTACAAGGTGATGACCTTGATGATCGGTTGTGGTGCGGCAGGTGCCATTGCCGGAATCTTTAAAGCTCCGATTGCCGGGATTGTATTCACGATGGAGGTGTTGATGCTTGATTTGACGATGGCCTCGTTGGTGCCGTTGATGTTCACGGCTATTACCTCGTACGTGGTTACATTCTTCCTCATGGGGGATGGTTTCGTGTTTTCCTACCAGATCACGGATAAATTCGTGATGGCCAATTTCCCTTACTACGTTATACTGGGAATCTTTGCCGGGGTGTTGTCCGTGTATTTCGTTCGGATGAATCTCCGGGTAGAACAATTCTTAGGGCGTATCAAGCATACATGGAAAAGAATAGCTATTGGTGGAGCCTTGTTAGGTGTCATTATTTTCGTGTTTCCCCCTCTATACGGTGAAGGTTACACGGCTTTGGATGACATGATGGCCGGACATTCCGATAAATTATTGAATAATACCTATTTCTTCGGTTTTCGGGATAGTGCCTGGATGATGATTCTTTTCGTGGTCGGGTTGATATTCGTAAAAGTGATTGCCACGGCCTTAACCAATGGTAGTGGGGGTGTTGGTGGTGTTTTTGCTCCGAGTTTGTTCACGGGTGGTGTTGCCGGGTATTTGTTGGCGATGTTGATTAATATGAGCGGAATCCGTATCGTGGAACCCAGTCATTTCGTCTTGGCGGGAATGGCGGGAACGATGTCCGGGGTCATGAAGGCCCCGTTAACAGCCATGTTCTTGATTGCCGAGATTTCGGGAGGTTATGCCTTATTCCTACCTTTGATGCTGACCTCGGTTATTTCTTACCTGACCAGTCAAGGGATGGAACCTTATTCTATTTATGCCCGTCGTTTAGCCATGCAGGGAGACCTGTTGACTCATAATAAGGATAAAGCCGTGTTGACTTTGATGAAATTGAACAAGGTGGTGGAAACGGATTTCAAGACGATCGAGGTGGACGCGACATTAGGTGATCTGGTAAAGGTGGTTTCCAAATCGAGCCGGAATTTATTCCCTGTTTTGAATTCCAACCAGCAATTGCTGGGGATTGTTTTGCTGGATGACATTCGTAAAGTGATGTTTAATCAAGAATTGTATTCGAAAACTTACGTGCGGGATTTCATGACAACGCCTTCCGTGGTGATTGACATCAACGACTCGATGGAGGTTGTTATGAAGAAATTCGAGGATTCAAAAGCGTGGAATCTACCCGTCCTTCAAGATCATAAATATATTGGTTTTGTTTCTAAAGCGAAGATATTCAACACGTATCGAAAAGTGTTGATTCATTTCTCCGATGATGAATAGTTTTTAGTGTAACAATTTAAATCGTTTTGCGTTATTTATGGCGACACATTAGATTTAATGTGTCTAAATAACTTCTTATTAGGAAAAAGAAGTTGTATTATTAGAAATAAACTATATATTCGCGGCAAAAATAAGAAATTACATTAAAAACGATATAACTATGTATTGGACACTAGAACTTGCCTCAAAATTGGAAGATGCGCCTTGGCCAGCATCAAAAGATGAGTTGATAGACTACGCCATTCGTTCCGGGGCACCTATGGAAGTGATCGAAAATCTTCAGGATATCGAGGATGATGAGGAAATATTTGAAAGTATTGAAGATATTTGGCCAGACTATCCGAGTAAAGATGACTTTTTCTTTAACGAGGACGAGTATTGATTTATTCAGGTAAATGAAAAAGATTACGAACCACTCCGTAAGGGGTGGTTCGTTGTTTTATATAACAAGAAGGAGTTTTCCCTATTGTTTGTGAGTGGACTTTCTTTTTTCATTATATATAGGGATTGTCATTTTTATTAATAAATTTGATATTTGCATCCGAAAATTGTTAATATCAAGAGAAAAATTTGGAGGTTTTAGACAGATATTGTCTTGGTGATGGGTGTGATATTTTAATAAAAGGTTATGATGAAGTCCATGAAAATATTAGTGAAACAAGTGTCAAATGGTGATAGAAAGGCGTATGCGACTTTGTTTCATGAATTTTACACACCTTTATTATTTTATTCCATAAAATTCACGAAGAACCGGGAGGCCTCAGAAGATATTATTCAGGATTTTTTTTGTCGTTTGTGGGAGGATCGTAAGAGGTTGATAAATGACAAGTCCTTTCATGCTTATATTTATAGTTCTGTGCGGAATCGTTCGTTAAATTATTTAAGAGATTCCCGTTCTGTTTCTATCGAGGGTTTTGAAAAACAATCTGATGAGGATTTCTTGCGGGAGATGATGGAAGAAGAGGTGTATAGAGAGTTGTATGCTGCTATTCAGAAACTGCCTGAACGTTGTCGCCAAATTTTTTTATTGAAACTGGACGGGGAAGAAAATCAAAAAATTGCTGATAAGCTTCAGATATCAGAGGAAACCGTCAGGAGTCAGTTGAGAAGAGGTAAAGAGTTACTACAAAATAATGTTATCAGTTTTTATGTTTTGGGGGTAATATGTTATTGGTGTGATTTGTGAGTTCATTTTTTTTTATTGAAGGTTCATAAAAAGATAAATGTCCGGACTATTTTGTCAAAGTTTACAAGTCGTGTTTATCATGTCATCAAATTATTATTATATACTTATTATCATGTTAATATTTGCTATGTAAGTATAATATATTGTTATAATAATAGGAGCGGAGTAGGACGGGAATGGGAGCGGAATGGGAGCGGGTAACATGATGATAAGAATTTGATCATAATTTTATAACATTTTATTACACTTGATGTGTTGTAATTATAGAATTTGTGGGAATAATGTGTTATTGTATAGATTTAGGATTTATTTCGTTGTAGATCAGAATTTTAATTGTTGTAGTGAATAATGAAGATTATTTTTTCAGAAAAAATAGGGAAATGATTTGCACGTTTTCTCGTTTCGTGTGTATGTATGAAAAATATAAGATGGTATGAATGTGGATAACGAGAAGATTAGGAGTATAATTGTTAAGTCTGTTTTGGGGACTTTGACAGAAGGGGAAAACCTTGTCTTGCAAGAATGGTTGCGGGGAAATGACCAGAATCGAGTTCTTTATCAGAAATTGTCTTCTGCTATTGAGTTGAAACATAAATACGAGCAATACAAGAGCGTGGATGTTGAGGAAGCTTTTAGGCGAAATCAACACCGTTTGTATCAGAATGATTTGAATCGAAGAATGAAAAAGAATCTGCCATATGTTGCTGCCGTGTTGTTTTTGTTCGGGGTATTTATTTGTTTATTGGTGAATCATACGGGGGAAGTTCGGGAAGAGATACCGGTTGTTTTGTCGGCCGGGGGGAAACACGCGGAATTGATTTTGGCAAATGGCCAAAAAGTAGATCTGCATGAGGGGATGGAAATGAAATTGCGGGAAAGAAGTTCCAATATCCAAGTAAAGGGGAATGTGGTTTATTACGAAGAGAAAAAAGATAGTGTGACAATCGACGAATATAACATGATTCGAACCCCGTTAGGAGGAGAATATTCTTTGACGTTATCAGATGGTACGAAGGTTTGGCTGAATGCAATGTCTGAATTACGTTATCCGGTGGCTTTCGGTGGCGATTTGCGAGAAGTCGAGTTGAGAGGGGAAGCTTATTTCGAAGTGGCGGAAAATAAAAATAAACCGTTTATCGTGAGAACGGATGAGTTTAACGTACGTGTACTAGGAACTTCTTTTAATATTTCGGCTTATGCGGATTCTCCGTTAGCGCTAACCACGCTTTGCAGCGGGCAAGTGCGGTTGACAGACTGTATGAATTCGGAAAACGAGCAGGATCTTTTACCGGGTGAACAGTTATTGTTTCACCGGGGGAGCCGAAAAATGGAAATTCGGAACGTGGATACCGATGTGTTCGTTTCTTGGCGTGAGGGCTTTTTCCAGTTTGATAATCACACGGTGGAGGAAGTTTTTATGATATTACAAAGATGGTATAATGTACAGGTTTTTTATGCTAATACCGAGGCTAGGCAGGAAGTTTTTACTGGTAAATTACCTCGGTTTGATAATATGATGATTATCATTGATTTAATAAAACGGGTTTCCGATTTGAAAATTACAGTGGATGGAAAAGTAATTTATATAGATAAATAAGAGAGAAAGGCAGAATAGCTTACCACAACCCTCTGCCAATCTCATGTAATGTTTAACAAAGTAAACTCTACAAAGTTATGAAAAAAAAGACAAGGTGTAGGGAATTAGTCATTCCTTTGAGAGGAAATCGGACATTTCTTGCCATGAAGTATTTACTGATTTTTCTTTTTGCGTTTCATTTGAATGGGTTTTCCGGGATAAAAGCTCAACAAGTCGCTGAGTATAGGGTGGAAAATGCCAATTTGAAAACGTGCATTAAGAAGGTGGAACAGTTGACAGGAAAAGGTTTCCTTTACAATGGAAATGATTTGGAACGAGTGGGTAATGTTTCCCTGCATTTGAAAAATGTCAGTTTAGGTGATTTATTAACAAGTATATTGCAAGGTAGCGGGTATACTTACGAGTTGGTGAATGATGTTATCGCCATTGTGCGGGTGAAGGGAGAAAGTCGTCAAACCGTTGAACAGGAATTACTAAAGGGTATCGTGCAGGATACCTGCGGGAATGTTTTACCGGGAGTGACCGTGTTGATCAAGGGAACGACTTCGGGTGTCGTGACGGATACGGCAGGACGTTTCACCTTGCCTGTTATGAACCGGAAGAGTGTTGTCCTTGTATTTTCTTTTGTCGGAATGAAGTCCCAGGAGGTTGCTGTTAATGATGTCCGTAAAGAAGTACGTGTTGTGATGGAAGAGAAAGTGGACGAATTGGAGGAGGTTGTTATCACGGGTTACGGGACGACGACCAAGCGACGTGCGGCGGGGTCCGTGGCCGTGTTGGGAAGAGAGGATCTGGAAAATCGGATTCCGACATCCGTGGATAATTTATTACAAGGTCTGGTTGCCGGGGTGGCCGTGACGGCAAGTTCGGGACGTCCCGGCTCGTCAGCTAAAGTTAGGATTCGGGGAACAAATACGATTACCGGTAACGCGGAACCCTTGTGGGTAATTGACGGGGTTCCCGTGCAGGATGAGTTACCTGAAATCTCGTTGGATCAAGTGAAGTCAGAAAACTTTAACGAGATTTTCGTGAATGGAATAGCGGGTATTAACCCGAATGATATTGAGAATATCACGTTCTTGAAAGATGCTGCCGCTGCCGCTATTTACGGTTCACGGGCTGCGGGAGGTGTCATTGTCGTAACGACGAAACAGGGGACTCCGGGAAAAATGAGAATGAATTATTCGGCTCATTTCGGACTCGGCTTGAAACCTCAACGGGATGCCGGATTGATGAACGCCTCGGAAAAGTTGGCGTGGGAACAGGAGTTATGGGATGAGTTTGCGGCAGATCGATACGCGTCTGATGCGGCTCACTACCCGGTAGTCGGTATTGTCGGGATGTTACGTTCCAACAAACTCGGACGTAACGGGACGTTATGGACCGATGAGGATTTCGAACCGATGACGGCGAGCGAGCAAGATGCGTATATCCGTGATTTGGCATCTCATTCCACGGATTGGTTTGACGTTATATTCAGAAATTCTTTTGATATGACGCATAATTTTTCTTTTTCCGGGGGTGGAAATATGCTTGCTTATTATGCCTCGGTAGGGTACGCTCATCAAGATGGTTTGTTGAAAGAGGATAGTTATGACCGGTACACGGTGAATTTGAAAATTAATGCATCTCCATCGACACGGGTAAAGATGGGAATGGGCTTACGGGTATCGAATCTTGTATCTGATGGGCCCAGTATGAATGTTGATCCGTTTAAATACGCTTATTTTGCTAATCCGTACGAGCGTCCATATAACGAAGATGGTAGTTTTCGGCCTGATATGACTTATTTTAATCTGACTTCTATTAATGAAGGTACGAAAACACCGGAAAATCAACCCACGGCCGGGTTTAATATATTGCGGGAGATGGAGGAAACTTCCAGTGAAGGAAAGAAATTCTCTGTATCCGGACAATTTAGCCTGGATGTTGAAATTCTTAAAACATTGACTTTTTCCGGGTTGGCTTCTTATGGCTACACGAATAACCGGGAGGAAAGTATTTTGGGACGTGAGTCGTATGCCGCTTTCGAGGATCGGTTGAGTTTTGACAAGAATAATAATACCCAGAATCTATACGGTTCTATATCCCAGTCTACTACGGACGGGGAACAATATAACGTACGCGGACATTTTTCATACACGAATACGTTTGAGGATCATTATCTTAACGTGTTAGCCGGGGCCGAGTTACGTGGTTCTAAAAGTAAACGTGTCGCGGTGAAACGTTACGGGTATGATGAGAAAACGGGATTGGCGAGTATGCCTGAACCACCGGAAGATGATAATACTTATGGATCGAGCTGGTACACGAGTTTGATCGATGGATTGTCCGGAATGTCCCGGTCGGAGAATAAGTATGCTTCTTTTTACGCATCCACAGAATATGCCTACCTGGGACGTTATATACTGAATGCCTCTTTCCGTACGGATGGTTCGAATAATTTCGGTAGTAAGGAACAGTTTAACCCGACATGGTCATTAGGATTTGCTTGGCACGTGGATGATGAGAATTTTATGCAATCTTTACATCCGGTGTTAAGCCGGTTGACTCTTCGGGTGGCAACCGGATTTACCGGAAATGTCGTGCAGGGAACGTTGAAGGAACTTGTGATCAAGTATAACACTAGTAGATATTGGAATAATCTGATCATGGGATCAATTAATAAGGCCCCGAATCCCCATTTGCGTTGGGAGAAGACAAGGGATATGAAGGTGGCTTTGGATTTTGGTTTGTTTGATGACCGTGTTACCGGGTTAGTTGAGGGGTACTGGCGGAAGAGTACGGATGTAATTTCACGTGTACGGGTCGTTTCTTCAACTGGGTATAATGCTCAGAGTTATAACGCATCGGATATAGAGAATAAAGGGGTGGAAGCGACTTTAGGCGTGAAGGTTATCGATCGTCGGGATTATAAGTTGAGTTTCTCTGGAAATATAGCTTGGAACAGAAACGTGTTGTCAAAATTTTCTTCTCCATCGGGAACCGTTAGTGAAGGGAAATATGTCGGTTACCCGTTGGAATCTATTTTTGGTGGAAAAGAACTGGGGATTGATCCCTATGACGGGATTTATATGTATAAATTGCGTCCGGACGCCGTGGTGAATGAGGCTTCTGATTTAAAATCTCTTGTAAATTACCGTTATTATTTGGGGACATCCATAGCCCCGATCACGGGCGGGTTTACTCTACGTTTCAGTTATAAGAATTTGTCATGCAGTGTCGGAGGTTCCTATTCTTTCGGGGCAAAGATTAACAACCAGATTTCTTCTCCCGTGAGCTACGAGAGTGTTTCCGGTTCATATGATGCGCAGGAGAAACCACAGACGGCTTATAGTGATCTGTATCGAAATCACTTGAACGTGAGAAAGGAGATGACGGATCGCTGGACAAAGAATAATATTGATGCCAAGTATCCCAGAATTATTGATCCTTTCGGGAATAAATTATACCTGGATCAATATAACCCGACATCATCAAGTGTTACACTTGGTAGTTTCTTGGAAGATGTTTCTTATTTGAGAATCCGGGATATTTCATTGAGTTATAACTTACCGAAACGCTGGTTAACCCACGTGGGGGTATCGTCGTTGGGCTTTTCGTTCATGATGAGTAATTTCTTCACGTTCACGAATTATTCGGGTATTGACCCGGAGACTCCCGGAACGACTTATCCGATCACGCGTTCGATAGCATTGGGAATTAATATCGGTTTTTAAAAATAGCAGGTTATGAAAAGATATATTGTTTATATTTTACTGATTTTTTCCGGGTTTTGCGTGTCCTGTGATGAATATCTGGAAACGAAGACTTACGGGGAGATATTACCGGAGACGACGGAGGATTACGCGTCTTTGATACACACGCATTTGTATAACATAGAGGCCAGTACATCCGATAAGATTCTGGGGAATTTTAATGATGTACTTCGCTGGGAATGTTTTTCCGATAATCTGAATGCCAGCCTTTCTAAATCGGTTAGTAATTCGTATACTCCGATTTACGTGGGGTCTTATATCGGTTCTGCCATATACCGGTTTAATAATTTATTCCAAGTCGTGAGGGATGCGAATGTCGTGCTGGATAATGTAAAAGAAAAGGATTCGGAGTTGGATAAAAAGATCACGGCAGTAGCCTACACCTTGCGTGCGGTGTTGTATTATAATATGATGCGGGAATTGTGCGAGCCTTACGAAAAACAAAGGGCAACCGAAATCATGGGTGTCCCGATCGTGGATCATTTCGATATGGAGGCAAAACCGGGGCGAGGGAATATACAGGAAACCGTGGATTTTATCATTGAAGATTTGAAAAGGGCATCTCTTTGAATCAGATCGACGAGGAATATATATTCACGGTTGACGTGGCCAAGGCTTATTTGGCAAGAACTTATTTCTGGGCGCAAGATTGGAAAAATGCAGTGGCGACGGCCAAAGAACTTTTAGATAAATACCCGTTGATTGAAGGAGAGGAGTATGAGGCTATGATCCAGTCAACACCGCCTTTCACGACGAAACCGGGAAACGTGATTTTATGTTCATACAACAGGGGAACTTTGTCTACGGCTTTCAAAACCCGTTATTCCACGGATTCACGTCGTCGGCCCGTGAGTCTTAAATTTGCGGAACTGTTTAAGGAGAAAGAAAAGGATATTCGTTACAAATTATTCTTTGATAAGACATTTTTGAACACCAAGAGATTGAATATGCAAATTCGTTCCGCGGAAATGTGTTTGATCATGGCGGAAAGTTACGCTCATTTACAGGATGAGGATAATGCTTTGTTGTATTTGAATAGTTTGCGGGCGAAACGGATCACGGATTACGTGCCTTTGACGATGTCTTCTTTGCCGGCAGTTGACAATTCTGCTTTAGTGACGGTTGATGCGGAAGGTAAGGCTTTGACTCCTCTGATGGCCTCGATATTGAATGAACGGCGCAAGGAGTTGTACATGGAGGGTGATCGTTGGTTTGAACTGAAACGGAACGGACGTCCGGAGTTTTGGGTAGGATATAACGGGATAAAATCCACGACATGGAAATACCTGTACACGTTCCCTCTATGGAAACAGGATTTACGTGTTAATCCGAATTTGGTGCAGAATGAAGGTTATGAATAATTTAAAAATTATAAGGTATGAAATATATATTATGCATTTTCTTGTTTTCTCTTTTATTATCGGCTTGTGATAATAGCGATGAGTTGACACCCCGTATAGAGGATGTGATTGATACAAGTATCGTTATTCCTACTTCACGATTAACTTACGAGGAACAAGACGCTCTTGAGGTAGAAAGAGCAATTTTCAACCAAGCCGTGGCAGATCGGGCGGATGAAGAATAATTGTGAATTTATAAAACAGAAAGTCATGCGAAAAATATTGTTTATATTGATAGTTATTAGTTGCTGGGTTGGAATGGCAGGTTGCTCGGACGATGATAATAAAGGCCCGGATGTTTCTTTTAGAAGGCCCTATTATATTCTCCCAGCCAGTGAATCTTTGAATGTAGAGATTCGTTTGTCTGAACCCGCACCGGCAGATATTACCGTTCCTTTTACCGTGGCGGGAACCGGGGAGGAAGGAATTGATTATTCGCTTTCAGCTCATGAATTTGTCGTGCAGGCCGGGTTAGATTCGGCCATCATAACGATAACCCCGGTGACGAACATGACCGAGGGAAGGGAAATTCATTTGACATTGCAAGAGGTTACCGGATATGTACCCGGTATTTACAGGCAAACGATGATTCCGATTGAAACTAAAAGTCCATTCACGTCGTCTTTTCTCTCCACGGAGTATAATTTATACACGGAAATGGAGGTCGCTGCTTTGTTGCATATCGGAGGACGCGAGTACACGAGTCCTTCTTACGATATTTCCATCCCTTTCGAAATTGATCCGGCCTCCACGGCTGTATTGGGAACCCATTATGAAATAGAAGGAGGGGAAAAACAGTTTATTTACCAGAAGGATGACTATATGGCTCGGGTGAAACTGAAGTTCTTAAAGAAAGAGGAAGGAAAAAATAAAGTTGTTCTTCGCCTCGTGGAAACAGATAATTTTATGATTTCACTTTCTAATAACCGGGCATATATCACGATAAATGGGCCTGTTAATTTTGATGATCTTGTCGGATCATGGAAATTCAAGGAGTTTTCGAGCAAGGACTACGTGACAAGTACAGCTAGTATGGCCGGGGATACGGAGGGTGTGAAAAATCTGCCCGAATGTGTAGCGACCGATATTTTAGTATTCGAGAATACCGGGGGGAAGAACGTTATCCGGACGAATAAACTCACGGGTGATTTGGTTAACTATTTTTGTGATGGGGCAGAGGTGACAGTTCGAGATATTGTGAATGAACAAATCTATCTACCATCGGAAATGAATGAATGGGGATTACATCGTTCTGTTTTAAGAACGGATTTCAGCAAGGTAAACCTGAATTTTTCCCCGGACTACCAGAATTATGCCCCGGCAGAGGTAGATTTTCGAATTTTGGAAGATGGTGATATTTTGGAAGTGAGAATTGTTCAATATATTCCCCTGGACTTTTTGCAAGAAACTTATGATTATGTCAGTGATCCGTTCTATACCGGAGATCGAAATTTTGACAAGAATATACCCATGAAAGGGAATTACACGCTTTCATACAGGTTTTCACGGATAGAGGATTAAAAGGTAATATGGATATACCGTTTTATCTGATTGAACAGGAGAAAGATAACTTTCCCCTGTTCTTTCCTTAAATGAAAAACTGTTTGGTAATTCACATTCTCAGTACAAGAAGAAAGTACGATACTACTTCTCTTTTTTCTTTTGAATACCGTATTTTAACGTGTCACTGGTGACTTGATACTCGATGATGGAATCTTTTTCGACAATCTTGAATCGAGCTTCACCTTTTAGTTTCACGGTTCTAAGGCTGGACGTATCTTTAGAGTGGATGATCGCGTAAGAACCGGTTGTTGACGTTTCTGATTCTAAATAGACTGTGGTGCCGTCTGCCAGTTTATAAGAGGTTACTTTTTTGTCCGGACTCCCGGAAGTGTAAGTAATTGAAACAACACCATCTTTTCCTTTATTTCCATATAGAATGCTAGCATATTTATCTTTTAGAATAGTAACTGTTTCGATTTTATTCGGATTGATCATTTTTACAGAATCGACAGAAACTTCGTGACCATTTACAATGAATAGACTGGGAGCAGCTAATATTGCTTGCGTTAAGAGTGATGTGTCTGTTGCAACATCAATAGCTTTGGTTATTGAAATTTGGTATTCTTTCAAATTTGTAGTGTCTTTTTTTACCTTGATTTTAGTGTATCGGGGAGTACTTGGCCTACTTTCCTCTACTTCCTCAAATATGGTCATAGATGTTTTAACTTCTACTTTTTGGGTGGTATCGGCTATTAAAAGGGAATTATTTACTTCTTTTGCATCGAGAATTGAAGTAATATCATTAACTTTGATAGTTGAAATCTCGTTTAGTTCGTTCGAGATTTCGGGACGGGCGAAAGCGGTTAATGTGATTGCCGCAACGGGAAGTACGTAGAGGTACTTCATCCGGGCCCAAGGACTGGATTTTTCTTTTAACATCATAGTTATTCGTTTTTTAAGTTTACTGTGATTAAAGCTGTTGGCCATAGAGTAGAGCCTTGTGCCGACAGCTTTTTTTATTAATAATAATTGATATTGTTTCGCGTTGACGCCTTGACGGATAACCGTTTCATCGGCCTCGTATTCATGAATATTCTGTAATTCCTGTTTCAAGAGCCAGGATGCAGGGTTGAACCATTGGAAAATGATACAAATATCGCTGATCAACAGGTCGATGGAATGTCGATTATGTACGTGAGCCATTTCATGGATGAGAATTTCCTTGCTATTTTCCTGCAAATCTTTCTCGGAAATGACCACGTATTTCATCCAACTGAAGGGAGCGATATTCTTGTCATGGATGATGAGTGTAATACCTTTTTCTAACTTTTCCTGCCTTCCGCCATGTAATAGTCGGAGCATATGAAACAGTGAATAAAGATTACGTCCGAGGAAGAAAAGAATTCCCAGCAAATAAATACACAGCAGGACGGGAAGCCACAACGGGATGGATGAAGGGAGGGCTTGTACTTCTGTTTGTGGAACGTGGTCTGCCAGGGTGAGAATCTGTTCAATGGTTACTAATGTTTGTTGTACTTCCGATTCTTTGGGAACGGTTATTTCACAGAACGGGATAAGCAGGGACAACAGTAGAATACCCAGTAATGCTACCCGGTTGAAACGATGGAAAGTCTCTTTGCTGAGTAATAATCTGTAAAACAAGTAGAATCCCGTTAAACAGATGGATGTTTTTAGTATATAGACAAAGAAAGTACCCATAAGTTGTTTATTTATCGTGTGCTTTTTCTACTTCGGAAATGAGTTGTTTCAATTCTTCCAATGAAATGTCCTCTTCCTGCACGAGTGAAGATACGGCACTGAGGTACGAGTTGTTGAAGTATTTGCTGATCACGTTTTTCAAGGTGCCTTTGCGGAACTCTTCCTCACTAATGATCGCGTAATATTGATAGGTGTTCCCGTAAACTTCGTGAGCGAGATAACCTTTTTCTTCCAGCCCGCGCACGATGGTGGATAACGTGTTGAAATGCGGTTTCGGGTCTTCGTAAAATGCAAGCATCTGTTTCACGAATAGAGGGCCTTTCTCCCAGAAAAAGCCCATGATTTCTTCTTCTTTGCTAGTTAATCCTTTCATGGTTTATTTCTTTTGCAACAAAGAACTAAAATATTTAGTTTTAAAACTAATTTTTATAGTTAATAAACTTTAAACTCTAGTTTTGATTTGTTATTCTTTTATTTTTAGATATTTAATCTTGTATTTTACCCGGATCGGTAGAATGTATATTTAATTTTAATGGAGGGTAGGAAGTCCTGTAAAAATGTCTATATTTGTGTAGTAGTGTGCTTGTGGGGAAGTTAGTGAATATCGTCTAATTTAAATTGAATGTAATGGAAGAATGGTGGAGTTCTCTGGGGTTATTTATGCAATCGGTGTGGTGCATCACGCTATTTGCCAGTTTGGTATTTGTTATCCAAACGATCATGACTTTTATCGGGATGGATACGGATGGGGGGATGGATGTTGACGTGAGTGCGGATACAGCGACAGACGGGGATAGCGGTCCTTTCCAGTTATTTACTTTCCGTAATTTCATCAATTTCCTACTGGGGTTCGGTTGGTCGATCATCTCTTTTGAAAAAGCGATAGAAAACCAGTTTGTGTTGATTCTCGTGTCGGCCGTGATCGGAGTGTTGCTAGTGGTGGCCGTGATGGCTATTTTCAGATTCATGAGCCGTATGGAACAAAGCGGGACGATCAACATGGCAAATGCCGTGGGGTGCAAAGGGAACGTGTACCTAAAGATTCCGGGAGAAAAACAGGGAGAAGGGAAAGTACAAATCTCGATACAGGGAGCCATCCGGGAATTTGATGCCCTGACAGCAGGCGAGGAATTGGAGACGGGAGCCCCGATTCGGGTCGTGGAAGTGATAAACGACAACACCTTACTGGTGGAGCGTTTTTAAATGACTATTTATTATTAATCTTAGGAATATATGGAAAGTATGGAAGGTAGTTTGTATTTGATTGTCGCCATCGTGGCGGTGTTATTTGTTACGTTTGCGGCGATATTGTCCCGTTATAAACGTTGTCCGTCAGACAAGATTCTTGTCGTGTACGGGCGGACCGGTAAGAATGCGACCGGGGGTGTGAGTTCCGCACGTTGTATTCATGGAGGGGCGGCTTTTATCTGGCCGGTGTTCCAGAGTTTTTCATTTCTGGACTTGACTCCGATCTCTATCGAGTGTAATTTGACGAACGCTTTAAGTAAACAGAATATACGGGTAGATGTGCCCTGTCGTTTTACGGTGGGTATTTCTACCGAACCGGATAGCATGACGAACGCGGCAGAGCGTTTGTTGGGGCAACGGCAGGAAAATATTCAGGATTTGGCCAAGGATATTCTTTTCGGGCAGTTACGTTTGGTGATTGCCACGATGGATATTGAGGAAATCAATTCCGACCGGGATAAATTCTTGGCTAACGTGAGTGCTAACGTGGAGGCCGAGTTACGGAAGATCGGTTTGAAACTGATCAACGTGAACGTGACCGACTTGCGGGATGAGTCCGGGTATATCGAGGCTTTGGGAAAAGAAGCAGCAGCGAAAGCGATCAATGATGCCAAGAAGAGCGTGGCCGAGCAGAATCGATTTGGAGAGATCGGTAAAGCCGAGGCAGATCGGGATAAAGATATTCGTATCGCGGAAACCGTGCGGGACACTCGTATCCGGACGGCCGAGGCTAATGCAACCGCGGTGGAGGGAGAAAACAATGCCAAGATTTTAATTGCCGATTCGGATGCAATCCGTCGGGAGAGAGAGGCCGAGGCTGCCCGTAAAGCTATCGCGGCAGAGAAAGTGCAGGCTGCAAAGGCTTTGGAAGAGGCGTACATGGCAGAGAAAGAGGCCGAGATTGCTCGTGCCGAAAGAGAAAAAGCCACACAAGCGGCTAATATCGTGGTTCCCGCACAGATTGACAAAGAGAAAGCGATTATAGATGCTGAGGCCGAGGCGGAACGTTTGCGCCGGTTGGCGAAAGGAGAGGCTGATGCCATTTTTGCCAAGATGGATGCCGAGGCACGAGGTTTATACGAGGTGCTGACAAAACAGGCGGAAGGATATGCCCAAATCGTGAAAGCCGCCGCCGGAGATCCCGACAAGGCGGTGATGATGTTGATTACCGATAAGTTGCCGGAGCTGGTGAGAACACAAGTGGAGGCTGTTAAGAATATCAAGATCGATAAGGTTACCGTTTGGGATGGCAATAATGCCGGGAACGGGAATACCTCCACGGCGAACTTCATCTCGGGGATGATGAAATCGGTTCCCCCGTTGAATGATTTGTTTAACATGGCCGGGCTGAATCTACCGACTTTCCTGAAAGGTGCCGCCACGGAAGAGAAAACCACGGATGCCGGACAACAGGATGAGATCGTTGAAGAAGTTGAGAAGTAGGGGAGATTCTAACTTTTAGTTTCGTTTTTTCGTTTACTAATAATTACCTTTGTGGTATACTCCAATCGGGTATATGACAAAGGTAATTAATCAATTCATAAAATAGAGGAAAGTTTATGCGCTGGATAATTGACGGTGTTGATGATTTGAATCGGGTAGCAAAAGAGTTTTTGGAAAGGACCGGAAATAACACAATATATGCCCTGTACGGGCCGATGGGAGTGGGAAAGACCACTTTCGTGAAAGCGGTAGCCGGGTGTTTGGGGATAGAGGATGATGTGAATTCCCCGACGTTCGCTATCGTAAACGAGTATCTGACGGCCACGGGAGACTCGGTTTTTCATTTCGATTTCTATCGGGTGAAGAATATTGAGGAGGCCATGGACTTCGGTTACGAGGAATATTTTTATAGCGGGAATCGTTGTTTTATCGAGTGGCCGGAGATGGTGGAGCCTCTGTTACCGGAAAACACGTTGATATGCAAGTTTTCCGAACTGGCAGATGGCCGGAGAGAATTGGTGATTGAAGAAAAACTTTAAAGTGTAGGTTATGGATAACTCGGGTAAATTATTGGGAGCCCAAATTAATCGGGAGTGGTTTCTATACCAGGAAAAGGAGGTATTTGGGGAATACCGGCAGAAGCGATTGACAATCGGTTTACCGAACGAGACCGAGCGACGGGAAAACCGGGTGTGTTTAACCCCGGAGGCCGTGGCCATGATGGTTGATATGGGGCATACGATAATGATACAACGAGGAGCTGGAGAGGCTGCACATTACCATGACCGGGAGTACGCCGATGCGGGCGCCCAGATGTTGGATACCTGCGAGGAAGTGTACACGGCGGATATTATACTGAAACCGACTCCGGTGATGCAGGCAGACGTGGAGATGATGCATGATCGGCAGGTTATACTGTCACCGATCGAGCTTTTCGAGTTACGAAAAGAGGCTGTCGTGGAGATGATGCAGAAGAAAGTGACGGCTGTCGGGTTCGATATTCTGAAAGACGAGAACGGGGTTTATCCCGTGGTGCAGATGATGAGTGAGATTTCTGGAAGTTCGGCAATCATGATTGCCAGCGAGTACTTGAGCAATTCTCGGGAAGGGAAAGGTATCTTGCTGGGAGGGGTGACGGGAATCACTCCAGCCGAGGTGGTTATCTTGGGAGCCGGAACTTTGGGGGAATATGCGGCTCGCACGGCGTTGGCTTTGGGGGCTGAGGTGAAAGTGTTCGATCATTCGCTGGAGCGTCTACGCCGGATAAATCATTGTCTGGGACAACGGGTATATACTTCTGTTTTTCATAAGCCGGTTTTGGAAAGGGCGTTGTTGTCTGCCGACGTGCTGATCGGGGCTTTGCGTTTCTTCGATGATGATTTCGGGATTACCGTGTCCGAAGAACAGGTAAGGTTGATGAAACAGGGGGCGGTGATCGTGGATATGTCCATTGAACATGGTGGATGTATTGAAACATCAGGGCCAACGACTCATGAGAACCCGACGTATGTATATAACGGGGTAATCCACTATTGTGTCCCGAATGTCCCGTCGAGAGTAGCTCGCACGGCATCTATCGCTTATAGTAATTTATTCACTCCTTTATTTGATAAGATTTCCCGGGCGGGTGGTTTTAATACTGCCATAAAAAATGATGCGGGATTACGGCATGGCGTGTATGTTTATAACGGTGTGTTGACAAAACGGGTGATTGCCGATCGCTATGGCTTGGTTTCCAGGGATATTGATTTATTGATGGCTGCTTTCTAATTACCCTATAAAGACTATAATTCCTAATAATACTCCATACACCAGTGCATAGGGAAAAGCTCGTTTCAAGATTTCCCCTTCTTGGCCTTGTAATTGACATGCGGAGGCGGCAATGGCAATACTCTGGGGTGAGATAATTTTCCCGGCAGTAGTGCCTGTGGTGTTGGCGGCGGCAAGCCAAGAAGGAGCGATGTCCATGTTTGCGGCGATTCCTGCTTGCAACTTCCCGAAAAGAATGTTTGCCGAAGTACCACTACCCGTGATAAATGTTCCTATTTCCCCGACCAGAGGGGACCAGAAAGCGTAATACTTCCCGGAGATGGAAGTGAGTGTGTTGGCCAGTAATTGCACCATGCCGGATATTTCCATGAGTGCGGATATACTGACCAAGGCGATAACCATAATAATGGTACTGCGGATTTGTACGAGAGTTTGGCCTAGTAACGTGAATTGTCTGCTTGTCGTTATACCCTGTATTTGTCCCCCGATAAAAGCTCCGGCAAAAAGCAATAAACTCGTTGCCTTGAAATTGAAGGGAATAGCCAGTAATATAAAGAAAATGATAAGGCCGTAGACACTCCACGCTTGGTATATTTGCCGAGGCGAGTGTTTCGTGGGAATTGTGTCACTTTTTTTGTTCCATTTACTCCATGCGATAATAATAATGATGGAACAAATACTGCCTAGAATGGCTGGCATCTCCGGGCCGAGATATACGGCCGTGGCGTATTGTGCTAGGAAGGATACGCCCCCGACAATCGTACCGAGCAAGATGTTCTTGAGTAAAGCTTGGCGGCGTCTGTCAGCCAATATAGCCAAAGTTATCGGGATCAAGAATATAAAAGGATATAATTGTTGAATGGTAGCCTTACACAATTCAGGTAACGGGCAGCCGGTCTCTTCCATGAGAACGGTTTCCGCGATACCGACGGCCCCGAAGGTTGTGGGTTCACTGTTGGCGATGAGGCTCACGAGGACGGCGAACAACGGGCGAAATCCCAGCGTTACGAGTATGGCTGCCGGGATGGCGACCGAGGTCCCGTAGCCGGCCATTCCTTCCAGTAGCCCCCCGAACCCCCACGTGATCAGTAATACCTGTACACTCCTGTCCGTGGAAATCGTTGCCAGTTGGTCTTTTAACACTTTAATCTTGCCGGAATCCAGTAGAATATTATAGCTAAACACGGCCATCCAGATAACGGAAAGAATGGTGATACAAGCACGTGTGGTACTGTTTATTAAAGTGAAACCGATCTCTTGCGCGGGTATACCAAAGGCGAAAGTGGCCAACATAACGGTAATAACAAGGGTAAGCAGGCTACTCTTATCTCCGGGCCACTTGCATATCCCCATGGATATGATCAGTATAACCATTGGCAGTAAGGCAAATAAGATTGCGAACATGACGTATCGTTAACTTTCTTATTGCTTGAGGATGGAGTCTATAACCGGGGTTAAGTCGCTGTTTTTAGGTATTTTAATTCCCCGGATTCCGGCAGCCTCTGCCGCCTCGATGTCCCGTGAACCGTCCCCGATTAACCACGAGGCAGATTTGTCGATGTCAAACTCCCGGATAGCCTGTTCGATCATGTAAGGCGATGGTTTGCGGCATTTACAGGGGGCAATGCTGCTGTGATGAGGGCAGTAGTATATTTTATCCACGTGCGCCCCGTGCTTTTCCAACTCCTTGCACATATGAACGTGAAGGTTGTCCACATCTTCGATCGTGTACTCCCCTTTAGCGACCCCGCCTTGATTGGTAACCACGATAATCAAATAACCCGCCTCGTTCAGTCGACGAATTCCGTCGATAACACCGGGATTGAAAACGAAGTTTTCAACCTTATATATGTAATAATGACCTTCATCAGAATTAATGGTCCCGTCCCGATCCAGAAATATAGCCTTGTTCATTTTAGATTTTATCTTTCCAACTTGTAACTTGTCAACTTGTAACCAGAAATTCACCTGTGGCGAATTTCAATGCATTATCTTAAATATTAACTCCTTCAAAAGCTCGCCGTCAGAAATGTTAGCGTTACCAACACCTTTTGATTTGAGGTCATACTCCCGTAACCAAGAGATAATATTGGCACATTTCATGGCGTTATATCGTTTCGCTCCTTCCGTGTAATCTTTCAGAAAATAGGGATTGATACCCAGTAACCGGGCCATTTCTTGCTGGTTTGGGGTACTTTTCTTCTGGTAGTGGTACGTCAGTAGGTTCAGAAAGTACCGGAACAACATGCTGATCGTGAGAACCAGCGGGTTGTTCTTGGGATTAGCCTCGAAATAATTCACGATACGGTTTGCTTTCAGGTGATCCATCTGTATGATAGCCGCCGTGAGTTCGAATGTGTTGAATTCCTTGCTGATCCCCGTGTGTTCTTCCACCAGATTCTCCTTGATTTCACCGCCACCGGGAAGTAGGAGCATGAGCTTGTCCAGTTCGTTGGCCACCTTGCTCAAATCGTTTCCCAGACTTTCTGCGAGAATACCTGCGGCTTTCAACGAAATCATGTACTTCTTGTCTTTGCAGTACGAGATAATCCAGTCCGGGATCTTATTGTCGTAAAGTTTGGCCGACTCGAAATAGATGCAATGCGAAGAACTGCTTAATTTTTTGAAAACTCCTTTACGCTTGTCCGGTTTCTTGTTTTTATAGAGAAACACGAGGATCGTTGTCGGTTGAAGATGATCAATATAAGGCAGTAAATTCTCGAAATCCCGGATATTCTGGGCCTCCTTGACTATGACAACCTGACGTTGTGACATCATGGGAAAGCGGCGGGCCGTGTCGGTCACGGTGGTCATGGAGACATCGTTCCCGTACAATATCGTTTGGTTAAACGCCTTCTCGTCCTCCGTGAGGGCGTTTTTCTCGATGCGTGTCGCTATATCGTCCAAAAAATAGGACTCTTCCCCCGATAGAAAGTAAATCGGGGCATATTTCCCTGCTTTTAAATCTGCAACTATCTCTTCGTATTTCATAAGGCAAAAGTAATAAACTTTAAATTCCGATCATATCAAAGAGTGGTAATTTTAGTGCCAAGAACAGGATTTATCGCCGGGTGATGTGAGAAGGGCCCCCTTTTTCGATCGAGCGCACGATCTGCTCGATTTCCCGGTCCCGCCCGTTCGGTTCGTAATCGGCTTTCAGGTTATTCCCGAACAACAGGGCCAGCGATTGCCAGAAATAGGCATTCACCGTACCCTTGTACTCCTTGATGTGATTGAACGACGTGTTGTTTGTCTCTCGGTAGATCAGGCGAACGAGAATTTTCCCTTGCGTGACGGTCAGTTTCATCAACGGTTGTTTGAACGTGTGCATGAGTTCCTTGTACTCTTTCTTGATAATCTGCTTCCGTTTTGCCTCGGAATCCGTTTGCGCTAGTTTATTTTCAATCTCGTTGATCTTGGCGGCAGCTATTTTCGCGTACGGGAACACCTTTCTCACGTTATAAACCATCCTTTGATTCCGTTGTTGCTGGAGAGCGTATTTCCGGGGATTCTTCAATCGGGCGACGACATCTACTTCATGGAGAAGAACATGGGGCACGGTGTCCCTGCCCATAATCACGGACGGGACAACACTCTGCGCTGTTGCAAAGCTGTTAATAAATAAAGATAGGAGTGATATGATAAATATTTTGCACATTTTTATATCTTTGCATTAACGCTTTATCAATACAAAGTTAGTAGATATATTTGACTTGTAAAAATATTAATTAGTGGAAAAGGAATTTCAGGATCTGTTTCAGATACGTCACAATGATGACCGTGTTGAGGTGGGAAAGGTGTTGATTGCAGAACCTTTTCTGGAAGGTAAATATTTTAACCGTTCCGTGGTCTACATGGTGGAACATGATCCGAGCGGGAGCGTGGGTTTTGTATTGAATAAGCCGTTACCTTACACGACTTCCGAGTTGGTAAAAGAACTCGAAGGCGTACATTTCCCCGTGTACATTGGTGGTCCCGTGGAGCGTAATCAGTTGTATTACATCCATCGGCGAAATGACATACCGGACTCGGAAGAGATTGCGAAGGGGATATACTGGGGAGGTGATTTTAAGGCTTTGACGGAGATGTTGAAAGCCGGAAAGGTATTGGAAGGAGAGATTCGTTTCTTTGCAGGGTATAGTGGCTGGACAGATAGCCAGTTGGAGAATGAATTGAAGGAGAATTCTTGGATGGTGGGGACGATTCCTACCGACACGTTGTTTACCATCCCGAACGAGGGATTATGGGAACAAGCCATGAGTTCTCTGGGGGGAAGATACAAGCTGTGGGCGAATTTCCCGGAAGACCCGATTCTTAATTAATTGAAAATTGAGAATTGACAATTGAAAATGAAGACGATTTGATGAGTTTGGAGATTAGAGGGGACTATCCCTACCGGCTCCCCCTTATACAGGGGGAGAGGCGAACGCAAGAAGGCGCTACAATGTGACATTGTGGTGTGTTCTCCCCCTGTGTAAGGGGGAGTTAGAGGGGGTAGTTAAAGCGTTGGCCTTGTGTGGTTGGAATCTAAAATCTAAAATCATTAAATCTAAAATATAAAGGCAGGCCGTTCTATCGCTGTCCCGCGAGGGAGAGAGGAAAGTCCGGGCAACGCAGGGCATCGTGCTTCTTAACGGGAAGGTCTCCGAGAGGGGGCAGTAGTGTAACAGAAAATAACCGTTCCGTTTGCGGAATAAGGGTGAAAAGGTGAGGTAAGAGCCCACCGGTATCCCGGGTGATCGGGGTAGCCGTACACCTCACGAGTTGCAAGACCATGTACACTGGCGCTTAGGTTTGCCCGACCGATGCCAGGGGGTAGGTCGCTAGAGCTGCGGAGTGATCCGCGGAGTAGATAAATGATAGAAACCGCAAGGTACAGAACCCGGCTTACAGGCCTGCCTTTTTTTTATTGAAAACCGATTAATTCGCAATTTATGAACTACGATTTATGATTCAGAAAAACATTGGTATAAGGTGGAAATCACTTGATCTAAAATCATAAATCAGGAAATTAATAAAATCTATAACAATAATTAGGACGTGAAATCAATCAGAGAAATATTTAGAATTGGGTACGGGCCTTCTTCCAGTCACACGATGGGACCGGGACGGGCGGCGTATTATTTCAAGGAAAAGAATCCGGATGCCGAGCGCTATCGGGTGACCTTGTACGGGAGTCTGGCATTGACGGGAGTGGGGCACGGAACGGATGTTGCCATCCAGAAGATGATCGATCGGCCGGACGACACGGAAATTATATGGGAGTCTACGAAATCTCTGCCCCATCATCCGAATGGGATGTTGTTCGAGGCTTTAAGAAACGGGGAAGTCGTGGATCGTTGGGAGGTATACAGTGTTGGTGGTGGTGCTTTATGGGATGAACTGGGAACCTTCAAGGAGGAAGATGTCTATCCCGACACGAAAATGACGGATATACTGGACTGGTGCAAGGCCGAGGGACGCTCTTTCGTGGAGTACGTGGAACTGCACGAGGGACCGGAAATCTTTGACTATCTCGAAGAGGTTTGGAAAGTGATGGTTACAAGTATTCATAACGGCTTGGAAAATGAGGGTGTGTTACCCGGTAACCTACGGTTGGCACGCAAGGCTTGTTCCTACCACGTACGGGCCCAGCAATCGGCGGGTACGCTACGCCACATGGGAATGGTATTTGCTGCCGCTTTGGCGGTTGCCGAAGAGAATGCGGCAGGAGGTAAGATCGTGACGGCTCCCACGTGCGGGTCGGCTGGGGTCGTACCTTCCGTGTTGTTCTTTTTGAAACATGATCAGGAGATTAGTGATAAACGAATTATAAAAGGTCTGGCCACGGCCGGGTTGATTGGTAACATCGTGAAAACCAACGGTTCCATTTCCGGTGCCGAGGTAGGATGCCAGGGAGAGCTGGGAACGGCTTGCGCTATGGCAGCCGGTGCGGCGGCCCAGATTCTGGGAGGTTCCCCGATGCAGATCGAGTACGCCGCGGAAATGGGATTCGAGCATAACTTAGGTTTGACGTGCGATCCCGTGGGTGGTTACGTGCAAATTCCCTGCATCGAGCGAAATGCCTTTATCTCGCAGAAAGCGCGGGAGTGTGCGATCTATTCTTTGTTCTCGGATGGCCGGCACAAGGTGTCTTTTGACGACGTGGTGGAGACCATGATGCAGACGGGTTGCGACATGCAGGCCAAGTATCGCGAGACAAGTCTCGGTGGTCTGGCCCGTATATACAGGGCTCCGTTGAAAAAATCGTAGCGTTGAATTCGGGGCTGACGAGCCGGAATGGTACATTAATTGTAACAACTAAGAATAGAAAATCGTAGACCTAAAGTTATACAAGGCTTATGGACAGGATTAAGTTAAAAGTTTTCGGGTTATCCTATCAGAGTATGTCACAAACCGGAGCGTACGCGCTGATTCTGGCGGAAGAGAACGATGCCTTCCGCATCCCCATCATTATCGGGATTGCGGAGGCTCAATCCATTGCCATACAGATGGAACACCTGCACTCGCAGCGTCCCTTGACGCACGATTTGATGAAGAGTCTGGCGGATAGTCTGGGAGTGGTTCTGGAAGAGGTTTATATATATCGTTGGGAATCCGGCATCTTTTACTCAGAACTGCGTTTCAGGAATGGCGAGGAACTGCTGAAGATTGATTCGCGTACTTCTGATGCCGTCGCCCTTGCCTTGCGCTATAATTGTCCGATTTACATTGCGGCCAGCGTGATTGCCAAGACAGCCATCCCGATCTCCGATCTTGCCGCGGGAGAATTTAGCGGGCAAAAGCCTGTTGAACCGGAGAAATCCGGAACAACCGAGTATAATTTCACGATAGAAGAATTAACCCGTTTACTGGATGAGGCCGTGAAGAACGAGGATTACGAGAGTGCCTCTCGCTTCAGGGATATGCTGAAAGCCAGGAAGGAGGAATAATATATAAAACATGAAAACAATGGATCGCATAAAACTTGACTACTCGAAGGTGTTATCGTTTGTAGGGGAAGAAGAGATCACCGTGCAACGAGAAAAAGCAACAAAAGCTCTAAAGGACTTGGAAGATGGAACTTGTAAAGGGAGTGACTTTTTGGGTTGGCTCGATCTGCCCGTCCATATCACGGATGATGAATTGAATCGTATTTCCGCTTGTGCCAATAAGTTAAGGGAACAAACCGATGTTGTTGTCATCGTGGGTATCGGGGGGTCTTACCTAGGAGCCAAAGCGGTGATCAAGGCCATGTCCGGTAGTTTTGATGCTTATTCCGGTACGAAAGTTGTTTTTGCGGGAAATAACGTGAGCGAGGACTATCTATACGAGTTACAGGCGTTCCTCAAAGATAAGGAATTCGGTATATGCGTGATTTCCAAATCGGGAACCACGACCGAACCTGCCGTGGCTTTCCGTTTACTGAAGGATCAATTGATCGAGCAAGAGGGAGTTGCCGTGGCAAGGGAGAGAATCGTGGCCATTACCGACGAGAAAAAGGGGGCCTTGCGAACGATGTCGGACCGGGAAGGGTACGAGACTTTTGTTATCCCGGACAATGTTGGGGGACGCTACTCCGTGCTGACCCCGGTGGGATTGCTTCCCGTGGCTATTGCTGGGTTTGACGTCCGGGCTTTACTCAAAGGGGCCGTGGATATGCGGGCGTACAGCAAAGGTAACGGGGCAGAGCTTTCCTCTACATACGCTGCTGTTCGGAATGCCCTCTACGAAAAAGGGTATGTGATTGAGATCACGGTGAACTTCAATCCGAAACTGCATTACGTTGCCGAATGGTGGAAGCAGCTTTACGGGGAAAGTGAGGGCAAAGAGAATAAGGGTATATTCCCCGCCAGTGTTGACTTCACGACAGATTTGCACTCCATGGGACAGTATATACAGGAAGGACGTCGCAATCTGTTTGAGACGGTTCTTTCCATCGATAAAACGAAATACAGCTTGCAAGTACCTTGTGATGCCCATGACCTTGATAAACTAAATTATCTGGCTGGTAAACGCGTTGATGAGGTAAACAAGATGGCCGAACTAGGAACCCAACTCGCCCACGTGGATGGTGGGGTACCGAATATCCGGGTCATTATCCCGGAACTGACGGAGTACTACTTGGGTCAGCTATTCTATTTCTACGAACTGGCTTGCGGCATCTCCGGCGGTATCCTCGGGGTGAACACCTTCGACCAGCCGGGCGTGGAGGCCTACAAGAACAATATGTTCATGCTGCTGGGTAAGCCGGGGTACGAGAAGAAATAAAAGGTTTATAAAGTTCATAAGGTTTGTAAGGACTACCCCCACCGGCTCCCCCTTGCACAGGGGGAGAGACAAACGCGAGAAGGTGCTACAATGTTACAATGGAACGTGTTCTCCGGGAAGGGGGTACGATGCAGGAAACAGGTAAAAAGGCTACAATGTTACAATGGAACGTGTTCTCCCCCTGTGTAAGGGGGAGTTAGAGGGGGTAGTTTTAATGTCAGCGCGTGCTGACATTGACAAAGCGCCCCGCCAGGGGTCCATTACCTTACAAACCTTATAAACTTATTTAAACAGGGATTCCTCCCCTCGTTCCTTCTTCCGGATGGCAAAAGTAAGGTACGTGTTATTCAATATATCAATAGTCAGTAATTTCCCGGAAAGTACGCCGGGTTTCTCCAGTATGATTTTAATTGCCTCGTTCGCTTGAAGGGAACCGACAATTCCCGGTAATGCCCCGATGACACCCAGCGGTTGCGAGAAATTCTCGATCTCGTCATTGTACTCGAAAAGATCCCGGTAAGTGGGGCCGTTCTGGTAATTAAACACGGACACTTGCCCGCTGAACTCGCAAATGCTGCCGTAAACGAACGGTTTTCCCAGCTTCACGCAAGCGTCATTAATCAGGTAACGGGCGTGGAGATTATCTGTCGCGTCCATGACAATATCGTATTCGGAAATGATTTCCAGTGCGTTATCCAGTGATAACCGGGTAAAATATGGTGTAATCCGGGTGAATGGATTTAATTGTTTTAATTTCGTGGCGGCGACGGTGACTTTCGGAGTTCCCACGTGAGTCGTGTCGTATAATATTTGGCGTTGCAGGTTGGATTCCGAAACAACATCGTCGTCCATGATGCCGATATGGCCGATTCCTGCTGCCGTGAGGTAATATAATATAGGTGAGCCTAATCCCCCGGCTCCTACGACCAGTATGCTCGTTTCTTTAATTTTTTCTTGTCCTTGAATTCTAATGTCGTGTAGGATAATGTGTCGATTATAACGTTCTTGTTCTTGATTGGTCAGTGGCATCGGTAATGAAAATTCTAATTTATTCTACTCTTGTTACTTGCTTTCGTTAATGTGTTGTTTGACAAATCGGTTGACGGTGCAGATGGATACTTTGTATTTCTTGGCTATTTTCTTGTAAGGTACGCTGTTATCCATGAGTTCGATAATCTTCTCCTTGTTTTGTATCAACACGTTCAACTGCGGACAACTGCCATACGGGCGCCCCAGTTTTTTTCCCTCGGCCTTTCTTACCGCGAGAGCCTCTCTTGTCCGGATGGATATAAGATTACGTTCGATTTCCGCGACTAGCCCGAACGCGAATCCCAGGATTTTACTATTCAGGTTATTCTCGAAAGTGTATCCTTCTTTCGTGCTATGAAGAACAATTTTACGTTGAATACAGGTATTGATGATATTCATGATGTCAATCAATGTCCTGCTCAATCGCGAAACTTCCGTGACGATAAGGCAATCACCTTCCTGCAAAGATTCCAGAAGATCGCCTAGTTTTCGGTCATTACTGTGTACTTTTCCACTGACAACGTCATGATACCACTTGTCAATATCAAGTCCCCGGTGGGCTGCAAATTTCTTGATCTCCTCCTGCTGGTTTTCCAAATGTTGTTTGTTTGTGCTGACTCGCAAATATGCAACTACCATAATTAAAATGATTTTAGAGTATTAAAAAGACAAACGTAACAAAAGGAGAAGAATATTTATTGTTTTTCAAAAGTTAAAAGAAGTTATCAAACATATAATAATAAGGTTTGGCGGCTACCAAACCCTATTATTGTTAACTACATCCAAGCGTCCCAATCTTTCCACACGGGTTCATACCCTTGTGCTTTGATGGCCTCGACCATTTCTTGCGGGGTACGGTTATCGTTGATGGCAAATTGTTCCAGTTCCTTGTGGGGAACGACGTACCCGCCCGGCTCCGTGCTTGACCCGGCACTCATGGACGTGGCTCCCAAGTGCATCACGTGATCCCGGAACTCCCGGCTTTCCCGCGTGGATACGGAGATTTCGGCCTGCTGGTCGAGCAAACGGTAGGCGCATATCAGTTGCACCATCTGCTTGTCGTTGATCGGGTCTTTCGGCATGAAGGCCCCGGCGTGTGGCCGCAGGCGGGGAAGAGAGATCGAGTACTTGGAACGCCAGTAGGTTCTTTCCAGGTATTTCAAATGCAGGGCCGTGAAGAACGAGTCGGTGCGCCAGTCTTCCAGACCGAGCAATGCCCCGATACCCATTTTCTGAACCCCGGCCGTGCATACCCTGTCGGGAGTTTCCAAACGGTAGCGGTAATTTGCCTTCCGTCCCTTGGGGTGGTACTTGGGATATTGTTGTTCGTTATACGTTTCTTGGTACACGCACACGAAACTCAACCCGGCCTCGTGTAACCGGGCGTAGTCGTCCGTGTCGAGAGGTTGCACTTCAAGGGCGATTTGCGAGAACTTGTCCCGTACCGCACGGATCACTTTCTCGTAGTAGTCCACCGTGGTCACGGCAGGCGCCTCGCCCGACACGAGCAGCAGATGCTTGAATCCCCACCCGGTAATGACGTCGGTTTCAGCCTGTACCTCTTCGAGAGTAAGCATTTTCCGGTGAATATCGTTATCGTGGTTGAAACCGCAGTACACGCAGAAATTCGTGCAGTAATTGGAAACGTACAGGGGAATGTACAACTGGATCGTGTTCCCGAATCTTTCCAGGGTCAGACGGTTAGCCTCCACAGCCATGTCCTCCAGCAACGGTGTTGCCGCCGGGGAGATCAACGCCATAAAATCATCTAACGTGCGATGCGGGTTATTGATTGCTGCGATAGCATCGTTTTTCGACTTATCCATGATGTTCTGTTTCACATCGTCCCAGTCGTAGGTTTTCAAGGTATCGTAAAATGAAGTCATTTACATGATGTTTAAAAGTTTGTAAAGTTCATAAGGTTTATAAGGTTTTGTTTCGTGTGTTAACAACCCCCTCTAACTCCCCCTTACACAGGGGGAGGATGCGCTACATTGAAATATTGAAGCGACTTCTTGCGTTCGTTTCTCCCCCTGTGTAAGGGGGAGCCAGAGGGGGTTGTTTAATCTTTATCGGTAACATAAGTTGCCGTTAAAACACTGTCCGAAGGACACCCGTCACTTTACGAACCTTATAAACCTGATGAACTCATTTAATCCAAAAATGCCGTTAACGGGGAGCTGGCTTGTGCGTGGCGGTATTGTTTGGCAAGTTTTGCCTCGAATGCCATGCGTCCGGCCTCCACGGCCAGTTTAAATGCCCGCCCCATTTCTACCGGGTTAGGCGATACGGCAATAGCGGTATTCACCAGCACTGCGGCAGCACCCATTTCCATGGCAGCGGCGGCGTGGGAGGGGGCCCCGATTCCGGCATCCACGATTACCGGGATATTACTCTGTTCAATGATGATCTCCAGCAGGTCGCGGGTCACCAGCCCTTTGTTAGTGCCGATCGGTGCACCTAACGGCATCACGGTGGCGGCCCCGGCATTTTCCAAGTGTTTACAAAGTACCGGATCGGCTTGAATGTAGGGTAACACCACGAATCCCAGCTTTGCCAGTTCCTCGGTCGCTTTCAGGGTTTCAATCGGGTCGGGCAACAAGTACTTGGGATCGGGATGTATTTCCAGTTTCAGCCAGTTCGTGCCGAGAGCCTCTCTCGCTAGTTGTGCGGCGAACACGGCCTCTTTGGCGGTTCTCACGCCGGAAGTATTGGGTAACAAGGTGATATGAGGTGCTTTCAGGTGAGCCAGAATATCATCGTCCTTACCGTCCATGTTCACGCGTTTCAGCGCAACGGTTACAAGTTGTGATTCAGATGCCAGAATGGCATCTTCCATCAGTTGATTCGATGCGAATTTACCGGTTCCGGTGAATAGGCGTGAGGTAAATTCTTTGTCTGCTATTTTTAAAGCCATACTAATTTTAGATTTTAGATTTTAAATTTTAGATTGAACTCCTCCGTCAGCTTCGCTGCCACCTCCTCTATAAACAGAGGAGGAGCTGGTGACTCTTCCCAAAAATGAAGAGTAACTCAACTCTCCCTCTGTTTATAGAGGGAGTACCCCGAAGGGGGGAGGGAGTTCTTTTATTTTCAATTGTTCCACCATTTCTCTCGTCTTTCCCGTTATATCCTCACTGTTTTTAAGCAGGGAAGAGAGGGCGATGCCCGTTACTCCCGTGTTTAGTATCGGTTGAATGTCGTCCTCCCGGATGCCTCCGATGGCGTGGACGGGGAGATAGATACCCTCTTCCCGGCAGGCCTCCATGATCTTTCGGTAGCCTTCGAGACCGAGGACCGGGCTGAGACGCTTTTTCGTCGAGGTGTACGTGAATGGTCCCAGACCGATGTAGTCTACCTGTTGACGAAAACGGGTCACCACATCTTCAAACGTGTTGCACGTTCCCCCGATAATCTTCGAGTAACCGAGAATCCGTCGTGCTTCGAGGGGATCCATGTCCTCTTTTCCCAAGTGTACCCCGTCGGCATCCAGTTCAAGGGCGATATCCACGTTGTCATTGACAAGGAATAAGGCTCCGTGACGTTTGCAAATCTCTTTCACGGTACGTCCGACACGGATAAATTCTTCCCGGTCAGCCTCTTTCATCCGTAGTTGCACCCATCGACATCCTCCCTTGCACACGGCCTCCACCTGTTCGGGAATAGAAACTCCCTCCTTGTGGTCGGTGATGTATTGCAAAGGAATCCGGTACAAGTCAACTTCCGGGGCGGTGCTTTCCATACGGTTATGCATCCCCAGGTTCGTGTCGTTGGAGCGGATAAATCCCGCCACGTAGTGCTGCCCCAGCCGACAAGCGTCGGAGAGGGGATAGCCGAGCGTGAGATACGAGGCGATGGCCGAGGAGAGAACGCATCCCGTCCCGTGTTTCCCGTGCCTTGCCCGTGTCACCGAGAAGGTGTACACCTTGTCCGGGGTGACCAGTCGATCGGAGGCCAGCGCCCCGTCGTTATGACCGCCTTTCCAGAGGATATTGAGGTTCAGGCTGCGGGCCAGCGCTTGCAGGCTTTCCACGTCCGGGTGATTCCCGAAAAGTGTTTTCAGCTCGTCCGTGTTTGGGGTGATCAGGTATATCTTTCGAAGTATATCCTGCAACTGAGTTAGATTCTCCCCGTCATGGAACTGGAACCCGGCGCTGGCTTTCAGTATCGGGTCCCAGATAATCCTTACCTTGGGGAGAGCCGTCCGGAGATAGTTCACCACTTGTTCCAGCGTGTCGAAACTTTCGATCAACCCGATCTTGACGTAAGCGGGGCTGAACTCCCGGAACAGGACTTCGCATTGCCGGATGATCTCGTCCGGCGTGAGCCACTTCGTCCCGAGGTACGTGTTTTGATTCTGGAAGGTGATGGAACTGCTCGTTCCAAGTCCATATACCCGGCAACTTTCGAACGTCTTGATGTCAGCCGTCACCCCGGCCCCGGAACTTTGGTCGAATCCGGCAATACTTAGCACCTCGTCGGGCAAGATATTGGTGAAACGGGCAACGGCCTCCGACGGCTGTTCCCACACGTGTCCCAGCAAGGCGACCCCGCGGAATCCCATTTTCCGGCATTCCGCGACTTTTTCCGCGGTGATACCTCCCAAGGCGATCACGGGTACGCGTCTCTTTTGCAAGTTTTCCTTTAGGTATTCCGGGGCGAAGGCCGACGGGTATCCGGGTTTGGAAATACTGTCAAATACCGGGCTGAGAAAGACGTAGTTCGGCTCGAAAGGCAAGGCGTCGATTTCTTCGAAGGAGTGACACGACACGCTCACGTGGGCGAGTCGATCCCGTCCGGTGAACGTCCGTGCCTCGTTGTATTTCAGGTGAATCCCTCTTAACCCGTACTCTTCAGCCAGTTCGAAGTGGTCGTGCAGGACGACACGTTCCCGGAAATGCGGCCGGATACCCCGGATGTAATGTTCCAGCGTGTCCCGGTCTGCTCCCGGCTTTCGCAGGTGCAGCAAGTGTAAGCCGCTTTCAAAGAGTCTGTTCACGATATGCTCTTCGTCAGGCAGGGTGTGGGGAGGGGTGATGATTACGATCATGTGTATGTGGTTTGAACTCTATCCTTCTTGTTCATTTATCTTTTTCCTCAACTTCTCGCTGGCACGCATGGAGCAGAAATGTTCCCCGCACATGGAGCAGAAATGAGCCTCTTTGTGTCCCTCGGCGGGTAATGTCTCGTCGTGGAAACGCAAGGCTTTTTCAGAATCCAGCGCGAGATGGAACTGGTCTTTCCATCGGAACTCGAAGCGTGCCTTGCTCATGGCATAATCCCGATAGTAAGCGGCGGGGTGTCCCTTGGCAAGGTCGGCGGCATGGGCGGCGAGTTTGAAGGTAATCACGCCTTCTTTCACGTCGTCCCGGTTCGGCAGCCCGAGGTGTTCCTTCTGGGTCACGTAGCAGAGCATGGATGTCCCGAACCAGCCGATCATGGCACCACCGATGGCGGAGGTGATGTGGTCGTAGCCGGGGGCGATGTCCGTCACGAGCGGTCCGAGGGTGTAGAACGGGGCCTCGTCACACCATTCCTGTTCCAGTCGCATATTTTCCCGGATTTTCTGCATCGGCACGTGTCCCGGTCCCTCGATGATCACTTGCACGTCATGCTTGGAAGCTACCCGGGCCAGTTCTCCCAGCGTTTTCAACTCGGCAAGCTGTGCCTCGTCGTTCGAGTCGGCGATGCAACCGGGACGCAACCCGTCACCGATGGATACCCCGACGTCATATTTGGCGAGAATCTCGCAGATGTCCTCGAAATGCTCGTACAAGAAACTTTCCCGCTTGTGGGTCGTACACCAGTGTGCCATGATGGCTCCCCCGCGTGACACGATTCCCGTGAGGCGTTTCAGTGTCAGCGGCACGTGGTGCCAGCGCAACCCGGCATGGATCGTGAAGTAGTCCACGCCTTGCTCGGCTTGCTCGATGAGCGTGTCGCGGTAAATCTCCCACGTGAGGTCTTCCACCTTGCCCCGCACCTTTTCCAGTGCTTGGTACAATGGCACGGTTCCCACGGGTACGGGCGAGTTACGGATGATCCATTCGCGTGTCTCGTGTATGTTTTTCCCGGTCGACAGGTCCATGATCGTGTCGGCTCCCCAGCGGAAAGCCCACACGGCTTTTTCCACTTCCTCGGAAATAGACGAGGTGATGGGGGAGTTCCCGATGTTGGCGTTGATCTTCACGAGGAAGTTGCGCCCGATGATCATCGGCTCGCTCTCCGGGTGATTGATATTCGCGGGGATGATGGCCCGTCCGGCGGCCACTTCCTGACGCACGAATTCCGGGGTAATATATTCCGGGAAGTTCGCGCCCAGCGGCTCGCCTTTCTCTTTCTTGTAGGCCTCCCGGATCTTGTCGACCATCTGGTTCTCGCGGATGGCGATGTATTCCATTTCCGGGGTGATGATTCCCTGACGGGCGTAGTACATCTGCGACACGCGGTGTCCCGGTTTCGCCACTCTCGGCGTGGTGTTCACGTGTTCGAAACGCAAGGCATCGAGCGAGCGATCATTTTGGCGCGCCCGGCCGTACTCGGAACTCAGTCCTTCCAGTTTCACGGTGTCATTCCGGTCGGCAATCCATTGTTCCCGGATCTTGGGCAGTCCCTTGTGCAGGTCCACCGTGTAGTTCGGGTCCGTGTAGGGTCCCGATGTATCGTAAACCACGACAGGTTCGTTTTCGATCTTCGTCCCGTCCGTGTCAACCGTGGGCGTGAGGTTAATCCGGCGCATCGGCACCTCGATGTCGAACATCTCGCCCTTCACGTAAATCTTTTCCGACCCGGGTAGCGGGCCGCTTGAAATGGTAAATTCTTGGCTCATATCTTAATTAATTTACTAATTTTATCTTTCAACTTTTAGTTTTTAACTTTTATCTTTTCTTTATCCTCCCTGTACTGCCTTGATGATGATAATTTTGCTACCATCTTGAAGCACGGTTTTACCCCAGTCGGGACGGGGAATGACGTTGAAGTCTACGGCGATGGCAATGTTGCCCGTCGGGATGGCGTTGGCTTCCAGTACTTCGGGGAGTGTCGTGCCAGGGGCACATTCGAAGGATTTATCGTTTATAAATACTTGCATTGTATATAAATTTTTAATTTCCAACTACCCCCTCTAGCTCCCCCTTACACAGAGGGAGGACACGCTACATTGTAACATTGTGGCGTTTCTCACGTCCGTTTCTCCCCCTGTGCAAAGGGGAGTTAGAGGGGGTAGTCCACTCTAAATTTTAAACTCTAAATTCTAAACTTTTTTCAATCCTCCGGGAAGTCTACAATGAAATCCAGCTTGTATTATAACTCTTTCCCTCCGCCGGCATTACCCGGATCAGGTTCATGGGTATAATCTCAGCCCGTTGTATTACCCTGCCTTCTCGCGGCAGGTAGAAGTGTCGGGAAAATCCCTCGCTTCTTAGGCACCCCTTCAGAATATCTCATGGCAAAGCTACGGATAAATTTTAATACCTGCAACGACAAGTATTAAAAAGTTACAGGAGATGCTACCCCTTAACTTGTGACTTCATCGGCTGATAGGATTTCCCACAAATGTTTTTTCATGTCCACGTGGCCGTTGGGACGGAAGGTGACCCCTTCGTTTTCGAGTAGCGTCCGTTGTTCGGTCCATCCCGGTGCGGTCTGTCCGGCACTGTTCACGACACGATGGCAGGGGAGCGTCTTGTCGTCCGGGGATTGTGCCATTGCCCGGCCTACCCATCGGGCGTGTTGCGGTCGTCCCGCCAGCGCGGCGATCCTGCCATAGGTGAGTACTTTTCCCCGCGGGATCTGCCGGGTGATCTCGTACACTTCACTGAAAAATTGTTGTAACACCTCGTCCATGGGTCTTTTATCTTTGAGGTAAAGATAAAAATAAAAAACGAAAATGGAAGCGGATTAGTGCAAGAAGGTTGTAAACAAAGGATCTAGAAGAAATTTTGAGACAGCTACTTTATTGTGATTCTATATCGAATGCCATAAAAATTAACGAATATATATATCCTTTCTATATTCCGACGGTGTTATCTTTATCCTCTTCTGTACATATCGACTGAAATAAGAAACAGAGGAGAAATTCATCTTCTCGGCAATCGCTGTCAAGGAAAGTTCTTTTTGTCGCAGCAAGCGGGTTATTTCCTGAAGAGTAAAGCGGTCGATCCAATACGTGGCAGGTTTACCGCTTACCTTTTTACATATCTCCGATAGGTAATGAGGAGTAATGCAAAGTCGGGAAGCATAAAAATCAAGATCCCGGTTTTGAATATATTCACCGTTATATAATAGTTCTATGAAATTTCGCAATAAGGCTGTAATATGCTCTGACACCTGTATGTTATTCTGACTGCGTGCATGAATATCGTAAAGGTCGAGGATGTGTGCGGTAAGCAGGCTTCCCATCAACTCCTCTCGAAACAGATGCTCTCTATCTTCCAGACGTTGCCGGATACACTGCATCGCTTGCTCGCATACTTGGAAATCACGGGTTGAAAGTTTCATGACCGGATTCTGCAAAAGCGACAGGTACCCGATAATACCGTAATTGCTGCGAATAGCAATCGAGGAAACGAACGCATCCGAAAGGTTCATCAGGATACCTTGAAAGTCTTCGGAATCCGAAAATTCCGACACGAGCGTGGCGTTGGGTAGAATTACATAATCCCCAGCCGCGATGTTATAACGGGTATCTTGAAACGTGAAACCCATATTTCCCCCACTGCAAAGAATATGGATTACTCTTCCTGCATATCGTAAGGCATTAAACTCCTGCAATGTATCAGCGAAAATAATCCCGTCGAAGTCCGTGTGTCTCATTTGTTCTTTCATTTCTCGCAAAAATAACGAAAAACCACGAATAGTGAAAATTCCTCCCCGAATAATGTAACAATAAAATGATAGGAACCCTGTAACTTTGTATCAGAATTAAAAACCATAAAGGATATGAAAAATGTAAGACTAAGCAATGGAGTGATGATGCCTGCCATCGGGTTCGGTGTCTTTCAGATTCCTGAAAACGAAACGGAACGAGTCGTGAATGATGCTATTGAGGTCGGTTATCGGAAATTCGATACTGCCGCGGCTTATTTCAACGAGGAACAGTTGGGGAATGCCATCCGGCAAAGCGGCATCAAACGTGAAGAGTTTTTCATAACCACCAAATTGTGGGTGCAGGACTACGAGTACGACGATGCCCTGCGGGCTTTCGATCTCTCGATAAAAAAGCTCGGATTGGACTATCTCGACCTCTATCTGATGCACAAGCCCTACGGGAATTACTATGCCGCGTGGCGGGCGATGGAGCGGCTCTATAAAGAGGGGCGTATCCGGGCTATCGGGGTTACGAGTTTCTCCAACGAACGCTTGCAAGACCTTTTCCTGCATAACGAAATAAAACCTGTTGTTAACCAGCTTGAAACACATCCGTTTTTCCAACAGCAGGCTGCCAATGCTTTCTTGCAGCAGGAAGGCATCCAGCACGAGGCATGGGCACCTTTTGCCGAAGGGCAGAATGATATATTCAATCATCCTACATTGAAAGCGATAGCCGAGGAACACGATAAGGGCGTCGGGGCCGTGATCCTTCGCTGGCTGAATCAGCGTAACATCGTGGTTATCCCGAAATCCGTACACAAGGAACGGATGATCGAGAACTTCAATATCCTCGATTTTACGTTGTCTAAAGAGGAAATGGATGCCATCGCAATGTTGGAGACGGGAAAAAGCCCCATCTACGACGACATGGACTTGCCCACGGTAAAAGGTATCGGGTTACATCGCATACACGAATAATTTGTAAAAAAGAAATGATATCACTCAAATAGAATATAAACCATTAAAACAGAATGATATGCAGACTGTGAAATTAAACAACGGCATCGAAATGCCGCTATTAGGATACGGTGTATTTCAGGTATCGCCCGAAGAGTGCGAGCGTTGCGTGCTCGATGCCATCAGCGTGGGCTATCGGTTGATAGACACGGCGCAGGCTTATTATAACGAGGAGGGCGTGGGTAATGCCGTCGCCAAATGCGGTGTGTCCCGTGATGAACTTTTTCTCACCACCAAAGTCTGGATTACCAATGCCGGAGAGGAAAAAGCAACTCGCGGCATCGACGAATCGCTCCGTAAGTTGCGCACCGACTACATAGACCTATTGCTTATCCACCAGCCGTTCTGCGACTATCCGGGCACGTGGCGGGCGATGGAGAATGCGGTAAAGGCCGGAAAAGTCCGTGCCATCGGACTCTCGAACTTCTATCCCGACCGTTTCGTGGACATGGCCGAATGTGCCGAAATCAAACCCGCCGTGAACCAGCTAAAAACCAATGTGTTCAGTCAGCAGTGGGACGCTGAAGCTGAAATGAAGCCCTATGACACACGTATCATGGCTTGGGGGCCACTGGCACAAGGCGACCCCGACCTTCTGACCAATACCGTACTAACGTCCTTGGCCGGGCGATACAATAAAACGGTACAGCAAGTTGCCCTGCGTTACTTGGTACAACGCGGCATCATCGCCATTCCGAAAAGCACGCGTATCGAGCGTATGAAACAAAATCTGGATGTATTCGATTTCGCGCTTACACCGGAAGATATGGAAAGCATCCGTCCGCTCGATAAACCTGCCGATTTCCGCTGGTCGCACCGTAACCCCGAACTCGTAAAATTCCTTCTGAATTACGACAAGCAATTTAACCCGGACAATAAGAAATAAAAGTATGAAATTCCCGCTACACTGAAATGCTCGGCGCGTTCTGGGTAGCCGCGCTTAGTGCTACCGGGAATATGGATTGGGGCATAAAACTCGTAAGATAAACAAATAAAAGATACAGAATGATGAAAACAAGAAAATTCGGGACATTGGAAATCTCGGCTGTCGGTCTTGGCTGTATGGGGTTCACGCACGGTTACGGGACTTGTCCGAGTGAAGAGGAATCCATTCGTCTTATCCGTAAAGCCCATGACGAAGGCTGCACTTTTTTCGATACGGCTGAAATATATAGTTGTTATAAGAATGAAGAACTCGTGGGAAAGGCATTAAAACCTTTCCGGCATGAAATAACAATCTCTACGAAATTCACTCCGGCAGTCCTACCCGGTCAAGAGAATCCGGAAGGCAAACTTAGTCGTGTCGGTATCCGACAAGCCGTCGAAGGTTCTTTACGGCGTTTGCAAACCGACTATATAGACCTTTACATGGAACACCGTGTACCCAAAGAGAATGATCCCGCGGAGGTTGCCTATTGGATGGGGGAATTGATCAAAGAGGGGAAAATCCGTGCATGGGGACAGTCTGAACCTACCCTCGAACAACTCAAGGCGGCCCATGCCGTTACACCTATAACAGCCGTGCAGAGCGAATACTCGCTGATGGAACGCAAGTGGGAGGCGGACGTCATTCCCTATTGCAAGGCTGAAGGCATTGGCTTTATTGCCTATTCGCCTATGGCAGGCGGCTTTTTAAGCGGTAAATACCACTCCGCAACTGAATTTAAGGGAGATGATGTAAGGCGCGTGATTACTCGTTATTCCGAAGAAAATATGCGTGCCAATCAAGTCTTGCTCGATCTTATCAATCGCTATGCGGAAGAGAAGCATTGTACCGCCGCGCAAATTTCTTTGGCTTGGGTGATGTATTCCGGTCATATTGTCCCTATACCCGGTATGCGTAGCGATGCCCGTATTCTTGAAAACTTGGGTGCCGCGGAAGTAACTATTACGGCTGATGAATATGCCGCCATGAACGAAGCTCTAAGTCATATTACCATACACGGAAATCGCACGGACGAGGATATTGCCAAGTTGGGGACTATCGAAGGGCATCAGCAGACAGTGGCCAAGGCGGAGAGATAGTAAACTAAAATCAACAAAATCAATGAGAAATATATATCCATCATTAAATCATAAAAACAGCTCTTGTAACCGGGGCCGACTATAAAGTGAACGGCGGTGTAGGTGCATAAAATAAATAACAATAAAAAGAATGAACATGAAAAATGTATTGATTATCAGCGGTCATACAGACCTTGCCGCATCCGTGGCTAATAAAACGATTCTCGAAACCTTGAACGAACGACTGCCGGAAGCCGAAATCGTGAAGCTTGACGAACTCTATCCCGACTTCAAAATCGACGTGGAAGCCGAACAGCAGAAATTGCTCCGGGCAGACATCATCGTGTTGCAGTTCCCCCTTTTCTGGTACTCCGCACCCTCCATATTGGAACGCTGGATGGAAGAGACTTTCCGTCACGGTTTCTCGCACGGAAGCACCGGGGACAAGCTCAAAGGCAAGAAACTCGTTCTTTCTTTCACAACCGGAGCACCCGAAGCGCTGTATAGTCATGAGGGGGCTATGGGCTACACGATCGATGAGTTTTTGCCTTGCTACAAAGCTACTTGCCGCCTGACGCAAATGGAATATAGCGGTAGTATTTATACCTGTGGCGTAAGTTATGGCAACCGTACCACCCCGGAACTTATCGAGCAACAAAAAAATGTATCGGTAGCGCACGCTGAACGTCTTATCAAATTACTTGAAACGCTCTAGCGCTTGGAGACAGACTACACAATCTCTAAAGATAGGGAATGTAACGGGAATCTCACGCGGAGGCTTCAATGTTAGCGAGGGCCTCGAAATACTCGTTCGGGGAGAAGGTGTTGTTTTCGGCATTACCGAAGAACGGGTAGACGTGGAGAATCTCGCCTTTTTCAGCTTCGACCTCGAAGGTGGCTGTGCCCTCGGCTCTCGTGACAACCGGGCCATGGAGGAGCATCAGTGCGTCGGGTCGGGTACTGCCGATCACGATCACGTGAATAATGTCCGTTGCCCGTGCCGATGCCGAGTGGCTTTGGTTGTCCCACGTGAGGGTAATGGCGTTATTCTCGCGGGTCATCGACATGTGGAGGGGGAGTAGTAACGCCCCGTCGCTGACCACGAAATGCTTGAAATCTTTCACCTCACCCTGTGGGGTGATGAAACCGTGATTCACCCGGTGGCGGTAGCTATCGGAGGTTTTGGTGTTCCCGGTTCGGTAGGCCGCCGCGTGTTGCCACACGGGAAGCATTTCGTAAACATCCTTCATGTGTGAACTCATGCGTCTGTCCCCGGCGAACTGTTCGTTTGATTCGACTCGTTTTTCCGTGCGTTTCCAGTTCTTTCCGGAGTTTGCACCGTTTAACACACGCTGGCAAACTTTTCCCATTCTGAGGAAGAAAATGATGTTACCGACGCGTATGCTTTTCACGCCGCTCGTGAGTAACTGGTGGATTAGAGATAGGTTCATGGGCTTTTGATTTTCACAAATGTATGACTATTACCATCTTTTTCAAAGAAATAAGTGTTAATATTTCCATGTGATAGCTATGTAGCTATATTGTAGTCTGAATTATTACGTAGTATTCTTATGACTTATAGTCTATTATTGGAATACTATTTCATGCTCTTATTATATTTTTATTTATTAACAATTGTAACACGATCTCTCTACCATTAACAGACAGGTGGAGGAGTGGTCATGAACAGGTGGAAGAGTGGTGGAGAAGGAAGAGGTTAAGTAAGGATATAGCTTACTTCAAGGCAGGCGGGGCTTAGGATATAGCAAAAGGGCTTTGAAATGATGATATGTTAAACGATACCTTGTCGAGTGTTGTTAAAAAGTGGATACTAAGTTTGTAATATATGTAATCTAATATTAAAATATTTTAAAAAATTATTGCTTTTTCCTTGTTTACGGGATGATAATGTTGTAATATTGCATATGTAAATAATGACATAATTATCATTATTGAATTACTACTAACGATCCCCTTTTTTTTCTTGGGGTGGGCAATTATAATAAGAACAATTTTAAAAAAAGTATTATGGCTGAAATTAAATCAGATTTAGCAAGTGAACTCCATGGGAAAATTGGGGACAAATTGTATCGTACCCTTGCGACAGGTAAAATCGTGGTGACCCCGCCCTCGAAAGAACCGACTTTCATGGACAAGAAGGACAAGGAGAAGCGTGACACGCGTATGAAAGGGTATGGCGGTAGCAGTCATTTCTCGGCAGTCGTGAATGACGCAATCAAGATTGGCTTCCCGCGGGAAAAGCGAGGTGAACAACCCATGGGAAAATTCATGCAGTACAATGCCAAGGTGCTGTGTAAGTCAGAGAAAGACGAACAGGGGAATATGACACGTGTTTATAGCTTTAAACTAATGGTGGTGGCCGCCGGGAATCTTCTTCGGCCTAACGTGGCCGTGACGTTTGAAAAGGCCACCGGGACCTTGACCTTCACGCAGGAGGCGGACCAACGGGGAGGAACTCGTGCCAATCCGGACGACAAGATTTATGCGCTTATTATTGATGGAAAGAATGAAGATGCCGAATTCATAACGTTGCGGGATCGGAGTGAAAACGGTGTTACTACTTTCATCGTACCCGATTGGTGGGATAAGGATAATATCTTCATTTATACCTTTGCGGGAACCCGTACGAAGAAAAAAGCTTCACCATCCATTTGTTTGTATCCCACGGAGTAGGGAAAAGCCGGCTTAAGCCGGCTTTTTTTAGTTATAAGGTTTGTAAATTCATAAAGTCTATACGTTCATAAGGTCCGTAACGTCAAAAACTACGGGAGTCCTTCGGAGAATATTTAACGGCATACAAGCTGACTTAGGCGAAACGCCCGCAGGAGTCCATGAACTTTATAGACTTTATGAATATTTACGACCTCTAAAACTCCGACGTGAAATGAAACACCAGTTTCTTGTAATTCATTTGTGCCATTTGCAGCATGTACTGTGATTCGGCGAGGAATACGTCACGCCCCCACTTGTCCTTGGCCATGTACTGCGCCTTATGGAGACGGAAATCTTCCAGTTCCTTCGGGTCGAGAGCCTCGATCCAGCAAGCCTTGTAAAGATTGATATTTTCCCAGCGACAGGCGGCGCTGTACTCGTGCAGCAAACGGTACTCGATAACCTCGAACTGGAGCGCACCTACGGTTCCAATAATCTTACGATTGTTGAACTGGTTCGTGAATAATTGGGCCACCCCCTCGTCCATGAGCTGGTCGATACCCTTGGCCAGTTGCTTGGATTTCATGGGGTCAGCGTTCTCGATGTATTTGAAGAGTTCCGGGGAGAAACTGGGAATACCCTTGAAATGAAGTTTCTCACCTTCCGTCAGCGTGTCACCGATCTTGAAGTTACCCGTGTCGTGAAGACCCACGATGTCACCGGGGTACGCCTCGTCGATAATGGATTTCTTGGATGCCATGAACGCCGTGGGGGTGGAGAACTTGAGGTTCTTGCCCAGGCCGACGTGCAGGTAGTTGGTGTTACGCCGGAACACGCCGGAACACACTTTCACGAAAGCGATACGGTCGCGGTGGTTGGGGTCCATGTTGGCGTGGATCTTGAAGACAAAACCGGTGAATTTTTCCTCGTCCGGTTGCACGAGACGCTCGTCCGTCTCACGGGGAAGCGGGCTGGGAGCGATCTCGATGAAACAATCCAGCATCTCGCGGATACCGAAGTTGTTCAGCGCCGATCCGAAGAACACGGGGGCCAGTTGCCCGTCAAGGTATGCCTCCCGGTCGATGGCGGGGTACACTTCCCGAACGAGTTCGAGGTCTTCCCGCAGCTTATCGGCCGAGCGCTCGCCGATATGCTCGTCGAGTTCGTCGGCATTGATGTCGTTGATCTCGATGCCATCCTGAATGGTCTGCACGCTTGCCGAGTAGAGGCAAAGGTTCTCGCGGTGTATGTTGTAAATGCCCTTGAACTGGTCGCCGTTACCGATAGGCCAGCTTAACGGGGTGACTTGTATTTGCAGCTCTTTCTCGATCTCGTCCAGCAGGTCGAACGGGTCCTGACCGGGGCGGTCGAGCTTGTTGATGAACACGATGACCGGGGTCCGGCGCATCCGGCACACTTGCATCAGCTTGCGGGTCTGCGTCTCCACGCCTTTCGCCGAGTCAACGACGATGATCACGCTGTCGCAGGCCGTCAGCACGCGGAACGTGTCCTCGGCGAAGTCCTGGTGGCCAGGGGTGTCAAGAATGTTGATCTTCACGTCCTTGTACTCGAAACCCATGACGGAGGTGGCCACGGAGATCCCTCTCTGGCGCTCGATCTCCATGAAGTCGGAGGTGGCCGTTTTCTTGATCTTGTTCGACTTCACGGCTCCTGCCACGTGTATGGCGCCACCGAAAAGCAATAATTTCTCCGTTAAGGTCGTTTTACCCGCGTCGGGGTGACTGATGATACCGAACGTGCGTCGTTTTAATATTTCTTCCTTGAAACCCATGCTTATTACGTGTTTTTTTTAGCGGGTGCAAAGATAGTTTTTTTTTCGGAAAGTTTATAACGCTCGGGAATAAAGTCTATGGGGTTCACGACGGATATAAAGTATTTATGTATAGTTATTTAAATTAACTAGAGTTGTCCCGGGACTAGGAGACCCGGGATAACGTGAACCGTTTGTATCCTGTTACAGATCACTAAAGACAAGAGGGAGGGTCCAGATCTCGCCGCCTTCCTCTGCGCCCGTGTCACGACGTGTCTTGAAGAGTTTCGTTTTTTTCAAGGCTTTTGCTAGTGCGTGCAGGTCTTTGAGGGTGACATCCGGTGCATTCCTCAGGAAAAACCTAAATTCGAGGATGTTGCCTTTATCATCAAGCAATAGCATGATATGTACGCGATTCCCTTTCAATTCCTTGATTCGCTCGGTGGTAAACACGGAACGGAAGAAATCCAAGCGGTCTTTAGCTAGTTCTAAGTTGGAATGTTCGCGACATTTCATGGCCCAGCGAGCCTCATTGTTTGTCGAGTCTTCTACGATTTGTAGAGTGCGGTCGTACGTGTAAATCGTGTTCTCTATTTTTACTTTTGAACGTTTACCGAATTCCTGTTCCATGCGGTTTTTCTGTGCTAGAACGGATGCACAAATCGTAAGAATGGCAAGTAGTAGAATCGTCTTTTTCATAATATGTAATTTATTAATTGTATAAATATTCTAATAATCGAGCCCCGCAATGCTCTGGTATCCCATAAGAAGAGTTTTTTGTGGCAAAGTCTTCAAGAAAATCGTCATAAGTGAGGCCAGATATTCCTTCCATTATGGTATCGTAAACACGTGCCGTTACGTAGAATTGATCAAAGATTTTTAATAGCCAGTCCATGTACAATTTTCCGTATTGAGCACCTATTCCTCTCAAAGGAATACCGTCATTTAAACCTAAGCAGTCTTGGAAGAATTTTGCTTCAAATTCGATGTCAGCTTTAGATCTCCCGTAAATACCATCGTAAGCTAAATCTTGTATAAAATGTATGAATTCTTCAGGAAAAGCGTCATGAACAACATATTCATCTCGGAAATACATCATTTTGAATTTAGGTTCGTAAGCGGCAACAGAATTATGGTTGTCTTGGTATATATAAATATAGTTTATTTTTGTGTTTTTTCATAAGTATTAAGTCATGCATACATTCATATTCATAAGTGTTTACCATTTCAGAAAGAATTTCATTTATAGGTTCTTGAAGAGCTAATTCACAAGCATCTGAAATATCCCAATATATAGGAAAAGACCGAGATAGACTTTCATCGTTTTCTTCTATAATTTCTTCTTCGAAGGGGAATGAATTTTCATTGGAACATGAAAATACCCACGGTAGTAACAAAAGAATAATGATTTTTTCATAGTTATTGGTTTATATTATCATGATAAAATTACAATCTTCTTTTAAAACGAATAAATAGAGAAAACAGGGTACAACGATTGCTATTTTTTATTTGATTCTTTGTAAAAAGAAGTTGCCTAACAAGTCTTATGAAGTGGCTACAAGCTACACTTCCTCCAATTTCAAGGGGTACTTCATTCTGGAGGAGATAGGTATCAACTTGTAACCCAAAATTTGGCAGGAGTGAATTTTTACTTTCAATTCTTTATCGTAGCTTTGCATATAATATAAAAAGTAAGCTATGGAAAAGTATATAGGAGCGCACGTGAGTGCATCGGGAGGAGTGGAGAATGCGCCGTTGAACGCCTGCGAAATCGGGGCGACGGCTTTTGCCTTGTTCACGAAGAACCAGCGGCAGTGGAAGGCGGCACCGCTGACGGCGGAGAGTATCGCACTGTTCAAAGAACGCTGCGAGGAATTCGGGTACACGCCTCGACAGATATTGCCGCACGACAGTTATTTGATTAATCTCGGTAACCCGGATGCGGATGCGCTGGAGAAGTCGCGGGAGGCTTTCCTCGACGAGATGCAGCGCTGCGAGCAGTTGGGGCTGGATCGGTTGAATTTTCACCCCGGCAGCACGTTGAAGAAGATCAGCGACGAGGAATGTCTGGCGCTGATCGCGGAGTCGATCAACCTGACGCTGGATAAGACCCGCGGCGTGACGGCGGTGATCGAGAACACGGCGGGACAGGGATCGAATCTCGGCTATACGTTCGAGCAGATCGCCTATATTATCGACCGGGTGGAGGACAAGAGCCGGGTGGGCGTCTGCATTGATACCTGTCATTCTTTTGCTGCGGGTTACGATTTGGCGACATCGGGAGGATTCACCGAGACGTTCGAGCATTTCGACAACGTGATCGGGTTCAAGTACCTGCGGGGTATGCACCTGAACGATGCCAAAAAAGAGCTGGGTTCACGGGTGGACCGCCACGATAGTTTGGGAAAAGGAACGTTGGGCATAGAGCCTTTCAAGTGGATCATGGAGGACGAACGCTTTGACGGTATTCCATTGATACTGGAAACGCCGGACGAGGCGTTGTGGCCGGAGGAAATACGGATGTTGAAGGGTTTCGTGAAATGATACCGGTGCGTGCGTCTGTGAAATGGTTGTTGACAGCGGTAGTTGTCCTTTCGGGGATGCCTCTCGTGGCACAAGTCTTGCCGGGGGAAGAGGGTATGCTTGAACGAGGAGGGAGCCTCCCCGGTGAGGTGAGCGTGGAGGTACTTGTCGATAGCGTGGCCCGGTGGGGACGGACGGAACGGGAGAAAGTGGTCGTGCTGGCGGGATGGTTCCGTGAGTATATGGCGATTGACGCCGGGAAGTTTCTCACGGGAGGGCCGGACGGAGATTACCGCGAGGTGTTGAAGGAGAGGAAAGGAATTTGCGGGGATTTCACGGGGTTGTTCGGGGAGTTATGCAACAGGCTGGGGATCGAGAACGAGCGGGTGGAAGGGTACGTGGCCGAGGATGGCCGGGGACGTGGGGAAACGTGTCAGCGGACGAATCACGTGTGGAACGCTGTGCGAGTGGCGGGAGAGTGGTGGCACGTCGATATGATGTGGGCCGTGGGAGCGTTGGGGAGAGATGCGGCGGGGGAATGGGTGTTCAGACGGCACTGGAACCCGGAGTACGTGTTGATGCGGGGTGAACAATTTCTGACCACTCACATGCCGGCTGATCCGGCGTGGCAGTTGACCGATAGGCCGTACGCCATGGACGCGTTTATCGAGGGGAATTTGGCGGATGGCGAGCGGGGAGATTATTATAATTACACGGATAGTATTGCGGCTTTCCGGCGCTTGCCGAGGGATGAACGACAGATGCTTTTTGCCCGGCGGGCGAACCGTTTTAACCCGCGGAACAAGGAGGTGATGGCGGTGACGTACTATAACGAGGCGGTTTTCCTGTTGAATTATAACCGGAAGACGCGGGCCGTGTTGACCCGGGCGAGGGAGTATTTCAGGATTGCGGAAGAGTACGCTAGGGATTTGCCCGGCGTGAAAGAGAGTATTGACGAGGGACTCCGGAACGTGGAGGCTCTAATTAAATAGAGGATGAAAATATTACATACTTCAGACTGGCACCTTGGAAAGCGGTTGAATGACCGAGAGCGTGCTGGGGAGCAAGTGGCCGTGATGGACGAGATCGTGCGGGTGGCTGACGAGGAGGCCGCAGACGCGGTGATCGTGGCGGGGGACTTGTTCGACACGTTTAACCCGCCCGTGGAGGCGATCGAGTTGCTCTACCGTACGTTGCATCGGTTGGCACGGGGCGGGCAGCGTCTGGTGGTGGCTATTGCCGGGAATCACGATTCACCGGACCGGGTGGATTCGCCCGACGTGCTGGCACGGGAGAGCGGGATTTTCTTTGCCGGGAACCCGATGATTGTGTCGCGGGAGATGCGAACGGAAGGCGGGGTGACGTTGGTTCGGTCGGACGAGGGGTTTGCCGAGTTCCGCTTACCGGGGTTCGATTACCCGTTGCGGGTGCTACTTACCCCTTACACGAACGGGCAACGGGCCAAACGCTACATGGGTGCAGAGGATGCCGACGAGGAGTTGCGGGTTTTCCTGCGGGATCACTGGGCAGGGTTGGCCGACAAGTATTGCGACACGGAGGGGGTGAACCTGTTGGTGGCCCATCTTTTCATGGCGAGGGAGGGCGGTGAGTTGCCCGAAGAGCCGGAGGACGAGCGACCGATCAATATCGGTGGTGCCGATGTCATCTATACTTCGTTGATTCCCACCGCCATACAGTACGCTGCGCTGGGACACCTGCATCGCTGGCAAACCGTGGACACGGAGCCTTGTCCCGCAGTATATAGCGGCAGTCCCTTGAGTTACAGTTTCAGCGAGGCCGAGCAGGATAAATACGTGACGCTCGTGGACCTTGAACCGGGATGTCCGGCTCGTATCAGGAAGCGTCGGCTGACGAGCGGGCGTCCTTTGGTGCGTCGTCGTTTCGAGGGGGTGGAGGCTGCCTTGCAATGGCTTGCGGAACATCCCGATACGTGGGTGGAACTGACCGTTGCCACGGATACTTTCCTCACGGCGCAAGAATTAAAATCCCTGCACGCCGCGCATGACGGTATTGTTTGTATCATCCCGGATGTGCGTGACGCTTCTCTCGTGAACGATCGAGTGGCTTCTATCCACGACTTGCGCTCGGACGTTAACGCCCTCTTTGCCGAGTACTTCCGCCAGCGCAAGGGACAGGAACCGAATGAAGAAATCAGGTCACTTTTCCGCGAGGCGTTGTCGATGGATGGCGATTTGAGGAAAAGTGACAGTTAAAAGATAAAAGTTAAAAACTAAAAGATGAAACTTTCTAAATTATCCCCCGTGTTTGTCTTTGGTAAGTTACAGGTTCTATCATTTTTAATTTTCAATTTCCTATGTTGCCCGTTAAATTAACCCTTGAAGGTATTTACTCCTACCGGGAGCGCCAGACGATAGATTTTACTCGATTGACGGAGGCCCGGTTGTTCGGGATATTCGGTCCGGTGGGGAGCGGAAAATCGACGATATTGGAGGCGATGATCTATGCCATTTACGGTACGATTGACCGTTTGAGTAATGACGTGAAATATAACGTGATGAACCTGCAATCCGACCGCCTGTTCGTGGACTTCGAGTTCTGGGCGGGAGAGGACGGACGATTGTACCGGGCGACGGTGGAGTGTAGGCGGAACAAGAAAAGGTTCGCTGACGTGAGTTCGCCGAAATACCTTTACCACGTGTGGGAAGGCGACGAGTGGTTGCCCTGTACGCGGGAAGAAGTGGTCGGGGCGATCGGGCTGACGGCACAGAATTTCAAGCGGGTGGTGATTATCCCGCAGGGGAAGTTTCAGGAGTTCCTGATGTTGCGGGACAAGGAGCGTACCGATATGATGATGGAGCTTTTCGGGGAACTCCGGCGCTACGATCTGGGTGGGCGGGTGGCTTACCTGGAGGGGGAGACGACCCGGCGGGTGATCGATTTGCGGGGACAACTCACGGGATTGGGCGAGGTGAACGGAGAGCAGTTGGCCGAGCGGAAACAGCGTTACGTGGCCTTGCAGGAAGAGATTGCCGGAGTGAAAAAAGAGATTCACGAGGGGCAGGAGCAAATGGAGAAGGGGAAGAAAGTGAAACAACTCACTGACGAGCGGGTGGCACGACAGGAAGAGGAACGAAAGCTGTTGGAACGACGGCAGGCGATGGCGGGTTTGCAGGCTCGCGTGGACGAGTACGAGCGATGTTTGCAACAGTTCCAGCAACCGTTGAGCCGCCACGACGAGACGGGGCGGCGGTTGGCAGAGTCTGTGCGGGTGCTGTCCGGTTACCGGGAGCAACTGACCGCTAAACAGGCCGAGCTTACCCGTTTTTCCGGACAATTCTCTCAATTGAAACAGGCGTACGAGGGACGGGATGTGTTGAAAGAGCGTGCCGGACAATTGGAACGGTTGCTGCATTTACGTACGATAAGCAAGGAGCAGGATGAATTGAAAGAGCGACATCGCAAGGGTGAAGAAATCGTGGTGGCGACGAGGCGGGAGATCGAGGTGTTACAGGAGCGGTTACGAGAACAGAAAGAGAGGTTAGAACAGTTGAACCAGTCGATTCCCGATATGAAGATGTTATCGGACATTCGGGAATGGTATAATATACAACAGCATCTCCGGGAAGAGTTGACCCGTTGGCAGGAGGAGTTAGTCGGGGTGGATAAGGAAATCGCCCGGGAGGAAGGGGAGGTGCGGATGGTGCAGGAGCAATATCCCGCGTTTGGGGCGTTACAGGCCATGACATACGAGGTGTTGCAGGAGGCTTGCCGGGAGAGGCAGGAACAACTTGCCGCCACCGTGCAAAAGATGCGGGAGGAGTGGTTACATTTAAGTACCCGCCAGCGATTGGTGGATTTTGCGAGGGAGTTGTCGGAGGGTGAACCTTGTCCCCTTTGCGGGGCCTTGTCGCATCCCGCACCCTTGCACGCCACGGAAGTCGAGGGGGAGTTGAAGGAGAAGGCCGACCGTGTTGCGGGCTTGGAGGAAGAAGGGAAGGTGTTGGAACGGATGGTGTCCCGTCTGGCCGTGATCGGGGAACGGTTGCGGTCAGCAGGGGAACGGAAAGAACGAATCACCCGACAGCAGGCTGTTGTGCGGGAACGGTTACGGGAGCATCTGACCCGTTTCGCATGGGAAGGGTTTACGCCCGATAATATGCAGCACTTGACAGATGAGATGAACCGGGTGGCATTCTTGAATAAGGAGAAAGGGGAGCGGGAGACGGTGTGCGGGAACACGGAGAAGAGCATCGAGCAGAAACGAGTGAATCTTGAAAAGTACGTCGCCCGTCTTGACGAAATCAGCCGGGAGATCGTGCAGCGGGATTCACAGGCCGAGTTGTTGCGGGAGCAGCAGGCCGGGTTCGATGAAAAGGAGTACGAGGGGTTGCCCGACACGGAAGTCGGTAAGGAGCTGGAAGGATGTAGGCAGCGTTTCGAGCAGGTCGGGCGGGATTATCAACGGGATGCCACACGGTTGCAGGTGATCGAGGCGGACTTTCGGAAGTGGGAAGGGAGCGTGGAGGAAAAAAGTAAGGAGGTGACCCGTTTGCAGCAGGAATTGGAAGAGGAAATACAGGAGTTGGAACGTTTGTTGAAAAATTCGGCCTATCCCGATCTGGCAGCGGTTCGGGAGGTGCTGGCCGCTAAGCTGGATTTGCCTGGGGTGCGGGGAGAGATTAACCGTTACCGGGAGCAGGTTCACGCCGTGCAGGTTCGGAAAGCGGAGTTGGAGGTGTTGCTTGCCGGGGTGTCTTATAACGAGGAAGAACACGCTGCGCTATGTCAACGGGTGGAGGCAGCGCTGGTACGGGAACGGGAAATGCTGGCAGAACAGGGAGCTTTAGGAAACCAGATCAAGGATATGGAAACCCGTGTGGCGGCCCGGGAGAAGATCGGGCGGGAGTTGGAAGGTTTGGAGTTGCGGTTGACGAATTTGCAGATGTTGAAGGGGTTGTTCCGGGGAAATGATTTCGTGAAGTTCGTTTCGTCGATTTACTTGCAGAATCTCTGTAACGCGGCGAACGAGCGTTTTTACCGGATGACCCGCCAGCGCTTGAAACTGGAGTTGAGCGAGGAAAATGATTTCGTGGTACGTGATTTCATGAACGAGGGACGGGTGAGGAGCGCCCGCACGCTTTCCGGGGGACAGGTGTTCCAAGCCTCGTTATCGTTGGCTTTGGCATTGACGGATAATATCCGCCATCTGACAGGGAGTAGCCAGAACTTTTTCTTTTTGGATGAAGGATTCGGCTCGCTGGACCGGGAGTCGTTGAGTGTCGTCTTCGAAACTTTGAAATCCTTGCGGGCCGAGAACCGGGTGGTCGGGCTGATCTCTCATGTCGAGGAAATGCAGCAGGAGGTTCCGGCGTGTTTATTCGTGGAGAACACGGTGGAGAGGGGAAGCGTGGTGATAATTGAAAATTGAAAATGAAAGAGTTCATAAGGTTTGTAAAGTTTGTAAGGTTCATAAAGTTTAATGGACCCCGCGGGCGCTTTACTGGCGGCAGCTTGAGCTGCCGATAAGCACAGTCCAAAGGACACCCGTCACTTTATTAACTTTATGGACCTTATGAACTTTATAAACTTAATTGAATATGGTAAAGGTCGGTTTGTTATCAGATACTCACGGGTGGTTGGACCCGAAGATCGTGGAGTTTTTCAAGGATTGTAACGAAGTGTGGCATTGCGGGGACATCGGGGACGTGGCGATTACGGATGCACTGGCGAAACGGTTCACGTTACACGCCGTGTACGGGAATATTGACGGGGGTATATTGCGCCGGATATTCCCGGAAAAAGAGGTGTTTTATTGCGAGAACGTGAAAGTGGTCATCACTCATATCGGAGGTTACCCGGGGCATTATGACCGGAAGATCGCGGAGACGTTGCGGCGGGAACGCCCGCAGCTTTTCGTGTGCGGTCACTCGCATATCGCGAAAGTGAAGTATGATCAGGCGTTGGGATGCCTGCATATCAATCCGGGGGCAGCCGGGAAATTCGGGTTCCACACGGTACGGACTGCAGCCCGTTTCGAGATTAACGGGGAACGGATTGAAAACCTTGAATTGATCGAGTTGGAAAAATAAATAATTTAAGAGTCTGTTAGGACATTTAATGCTTTCTGTTTGTTACATTTGTGCAAATTACACGTAGAATAGGAAGAACATAAAGTATATAATAAAGTATGAAAAGAGTATTACTATCGGCGGTTGCATTGCTAATCGCCTGTTTGAGTTGGGAAAATGCTGACGCGCAACGAAAGCCCCGTGAGGTGCAGGAACAAGCGATTAAGTACCAGCGATTAATGCAAATGATTGATGCCGCTTACGTGGATACCGTGAATCTGAAGAAATTGACGGAAGATGCCATCGTGAAGGTACTGGCTGATTTGGACCCTCATTCCGTGTATATTTCCAAAGAAGAGGTTGAAGAAGCGAATGAACCGCTGGACGGGGGCTTTTTCGGGATCGGGATACAGTTTAACGTGCTTAACGATACGTTGCTGGTCGTGGATGTGGTTGCCGGGGGACCTTCCGAGAAGGTGGGTTTGCTGGCCGGAGACCGGATTATTGCCGTTGACGGGGAGAATATCGCCGGAATCGGGATTAGCAACACAGACGTGCGGAAACGGTTGAAAGGCGAGAAAGGGTCTATCGTGAAGGTAAAAGTGAAGAGAGGCGGTGAGATCATTGATTTCAATATCACGCGTGACATGATTCCGATTTATAGCGTTGATGCCTCTTACATGATCGATAAGAATATTGGATATATCAAGATTGCCCGTTTTGCCGCAACCACGGTGGAAGAGTTTGAAAAGGCCGTGACCGAATTGAAAGCGCAGGGTATGAAAGACCTGATTATCGACCTGCAAGGAAACGGGGGCGGTTACATGGGTGCCGCTATCGGTTTGGCCGATCATTTGCTTGACGGGGAGAAGTTGATCGTGTACACGGATAGTCCCGCTTTCGGGCGTATGGGCGAGTCGTCCACACCAGCCGGGTTGTTCCAAGACGGCCGGGTGGTCGTGTTGATTGACGGGAACTCGGCCTCTGCCAGCGAAATCGTGTCGGGAGCGGTGCAGGATTGGGACCGTGGGTTGATCGTGGGACGTCGTTCTTTTGGTAAGGGACTCGTGCAACGGCAGTTCCCGTTGACGGACGGTTCTATGGTTCGTCTGACGGTGTCGCATTACTTCACGCCGTCGGGTCGGTGCATCCAGAAACCTTACAAGGGGAAGGATTATCAGGCCGAGGTGTTCGAACGGTATAATAGTGGCGAGATGTTCAGTGCCGATAGTATCGAGTTGACGGATTCCACGAAATATTACACGAAGAAGGATCATCGTCTGGTTTACGGTGGGGGTGGTATTATTCCTGACGTGTTTGTACCGATTGACACGGGGATCAATTACAGCTACTTTAATCGTTTGCTGGCAAAGGGCGTGATCAATGAATATGTGTTGAATTACGTGGACAAGAACCGGGAGTCGCTTAAAAAGAAATATCCGAAGTTCGAGATGTTCCAGAAGAATTTCCAGGTGACAAGTGATATGATTGATGAGATCGTGAAAAACGGCGAGAAACAAGGCGTGAAGAAGGACGAGAAACTTTTCACCCCGATCGTGTCGGAAATCAAGTTGTTCGTGAAGTCGCTGATCGCCCGTGATCTTTGGAATATGAACGAGTTGTACCGAATCTCTAACGAGGAGAACAAGATACTGAAAGCTGCCGTGAAGGCATTGCATGACGGGACGTATGGGAAGATTATCAAGTAACGGGACGTTACTTGATAAGTTGCAGGTTGGCAGGTTACAGGTTTCGGGGATTTGAATATTTGGGCCTCAACTTGTAACCTGTTAATTTGTAAGCGAACTAAAAAATGAGTTTTTAAGTTTGATCTTTTGGCCTGTTTTTTGTTGCAAATATTTATTAATGTTAACAGTTATGGCGTGTATAGGGTATTTTAACCTGTAACTTGTAACCTGTTAACTTGTAACCGAACTGAAAAACGAGTTTTTCAGTTCTACCATATTAACCTTAAATTTAGTGGAATGAAGAAGTTTTTATTAGTGGTGCTTGCCATGGTCATGTTAGGTAGCGTGCAGGCCCAAACGTCGTTTAAAAACAAGGTGGAAGGTTTAACCGGGACGGAATTCTATTTTGGTCCGAAGTTCGGGTTTAACGTGGCAAGTATCAGTGACGGTTTGAACAAGAGTAAGTTTAGTTTCCATCTAGGAGCTTTTGCCGAGTTTAAATTTAATGATCTTTTCGGTTTGCAGACGGAGTTGATCTATTCTCGTCAAGGAGATAAAGGAAAGTCCGGGGGTGTGAAGACATGGGCCCGCGTGAATTATTTAAATATTCCTGTTTTGGCTAAATTTTATGTTTGGGAAGGGGTTAGCGTTGATCTCGGGCCGCAACTGGGTTTTGCCTTGAATGGTAAGAATAAAACAAAATCCGGGGGAACGGAAGTGAAAACGGATATTGATCATTTAAACACGGTGGATTTGAGTTTTGCTATGGGGTTGTCTTACGATTTCAACATGGGATTGGTCGTTTCTGCCCGTTACAATTTGGGGTTGACGAACGTGATCGAGAAAGATAAATTCGGTGGTAATAACCAGAATCGGGTGTTCCAGTTATCAGCCGGTTGGAAATTCTAGGCGTTTACTGTGGAATATAGAAACTCGTAAGTTTCATGACGTGAGATAGATGAGTTTTACTGAAAAGACCGCACTTTGAATATTCAGGTGCGGTCTTTTTATTTAATATCGTATTGTTGCTTGTAAGTCAACGGGAATAATTAATATGACTGATTTTGAGGCTTGGAAGGTGTGATTTAGGTATGAAACTAGGGCTTGTTTCGAGTATTATTTAACGAACCTTTTTTGATATTACAAATGTAGTTATTTTCTTTTAATTACCAAAAAAGTTGTCATAAGGTTTAATATGTTTGTAATCAATGGTTAAACGATAGTAATTGTTCTTCGAGCATGACTTTCTAAAAGTCATTTTGGACGATCTCTATAAACCTTCGTTTAACGAATCAAAAAATGATAGTGTAAAGTGGTTGTCAGACCCGTAAAGTGGGGACTGGTTGCAGGGACTGTCTAAATATCGTTTAGGCAGTCCTTTTGCTATTGTCTTAATAATTTCCGGGTTAATGTTTCCGGGGCTTGGAGGTGTTCCGGGAGGTATTCCGCTTGGTTGGCCCGGGAGGGACAGATGTCGATGCCCCCGCGACGGGTGTAGATACAGGATACTGCGAGAATCTCCGGGTGGAAGAGGTCCCACAAGCGTTTGTAGGTCATTTCACATATCTCTTCGTGGAAGTGGTTCTCGTTTCGCAGGGAGACGATGTATTTCAAGAGGGAGGTATGATCCGGCAGGCAGTCGGCTTGTATGTGGATGTAGATACTACCCCAATCGGGTTGTTTCGTGATCTTGCAGTTACTCCGTAACAGGTGGCTGCATACCTTGATTTCCCCTCTTCCGGTTGTCCGGCTTTCCAGTAATGCCGGGTTTTCATTGTACTCGGTGAAGGTTTCCCGTTCGATGCCGGGCGTGGCTTCCAATAGCGTGTAATCTTGAAAATCGAAATACGGTTTTTCGGGGGTTTGACGGAAAAACGTGGCTTCTACACGGGTTTGCAGTATTTGTTTGAGGTCCGATTTTACGGTTTGGAGGTATGTTTCTATGCCCGAGGGAGTGTCTTCCCCGAGGCGGGTCATGTTTAAGGAGTTCAAGTATAGTTTCAGCGATTTACTTTCCACGATACATGGGCTGTTGGCCGGGTATACCAGTTTTAGAACGCCGCACACGGGTAAGCCGTTTCGGGCCAAGAATCCGGCCTCGTAGGCGTGCCAGGTGTCGAATCCTAGGAACAATTCTTCCGGGGTATGAATATCGTAAATCTCCCGGTTCAGGCTACGCGGGACCGGAACGAGAATTGACGGGCAATAATCGGTCGGGTAGGCAACTTGTTGGCCGAGGACTTTGGATTCAATACTCATGATCAGAAGTTTTGCATGTTGTATAATTTCGTGTAGATGCCATCCAGAGCTAACAGTTCTTCATGGCGTCCCCGTTCCACGATTTTACCCTCGTGGAAAACGCAGATCATGTCGGCGTTGCGGATCGTTGAAAGACGATGGGCCACGACGATGGAGGTGCGGTTTTTCATCAGGTTATCGAGGGCCTCCTGCACGAGCTTTTCCGACTCGGTGTCCAGTGCGGAGGTCGCCTCGTCGAGGATCATGATGGGCGGGTTTTTCAACACGGCCCGGGCGATGCTCAAGCGTTGGCGTTGTCCACCGCTTAATTTGCCCCCGCGGTCCCCGATACAGGTGTCATATCCTTTCTCGGTTTGCATGATGAACTCGTGGGCATTGGCAATTCGGGCTGCCCGTTCGACCTCTTCCCGGGTGGCCGATTCGACGCCGAAGGCGATGTTATTAAAGATAGTATCGTTAAAGAGGATCGGGTCTTGGTTCACGTTCCCCATGAGTTCACGTAAGCCGTGTAACGACACGTCCTTGATGTTGATGCCGTCGATCAGAATTTCACCCTTGATCACGTCATAGAAACGAGGCAAGAGATCGACAAAGGTACTCTTCCCGGAGCCGGATTGTCCGACGAGGGCAACGGTCTGTCCTTTTCCTATTTTGACATTCACGTTCTTTAGGACGATGCGGTCCGGACGGTAAGCGAAACTCACGTTGCGGTACTCGATCTCTTTATTGAACCCGTTTAACGGTTTCGGTTGTTCGGGTTCCAGTATGGTTGATTCGGCATTTAGTATCTGGTCGATACGGTCCATGGCGGCGGCTCCTTTCTGGATGCTGTATAGTGCCGTGGAGAATTGTTTTGCCGGGTTGATGATCGAGTAGAAGAGGGCGATGTAGGCGATAAAGCTTGAGGCATCCATGAGAGGTGTCTGCCCGAGAATAAGAAGGCCTCCGAACCACACGACGATTACCACGACGATGGTTCCGAGGAATTCACTCATCGGGTGAGCGAGTGAACGACGCCACATCAGGCGGTTCATGATCTGGCGATACTGTTCATTATGCGAGGTGAATAACTTATCCATCTTATCCTCGGCGTTGAATGCCTTGATCACGCGGAGGCCGGAAAGGGTTTCCTCGATGTTGGACAGGATTTCACCCATCTTGTCCTGCCCTTCCTTGGAGCGCTTTTTTAAGGTCTTTCCCACCTTACCGATCAAGGTACCCATGATGGGCAGTAGTACCAGCACGAACAGGGTTAGTTGCCAGCTCATGAAGATCATTCCGGAGAGGTAGATCAGGATGATAATGGGGTTCTGGAAGAACATTTCCAACGAGTTCATGATGGAGTTCTCCACTTCCTGTACGTCACCCGTGGTTCGGGCGATGATGTCACCCTTGCGTTCTTCGGAGAAGAAGGGAAGGGGCAATGATAATATCTTTTGGTATATTTTCCGACGAATATCCCGCACGACACCATTCCGGATGAACACGATCTCGTAGGAGGCGAGATAGGAGAATCCCGTTTTGAATAATGCGGCCAGTACGAAGAAACCACCGGCAAATAGTAAGGTGGTTGATGCGGAAAAATGTTGTTTTGATAGCGTGACGTAATAGTTGAAGTTTGTCATCAAGCTCTCCTTGTTTAGTTCGAAGGGAACGAGTTCTGTTACTTCTTCCGTCACGTTGAAAAGGATGTTTAGCACGGGTACGAGTAACACGAACGAAACAGAGCCGAAAGCAGCGGAAAGAATATTGTAGAAGATGTTTTTTCCGAGTCTGGATTTGTAAGGAGGGATAAACCTCTTCAAAATTTGTATGAAATCACGCATAATAATTGAAAATTGAAAGTTGAAAATTGAAAATGAGAATAGAATACATTTTCAATTCTCCATTTTCAATTTTCAATTGTTTTATAGTTTTCCCGTGTAGTTTGACGGGCTGATTTGTTTGAGTTGTTCTTTCAACTCGGCAGATATGTCAAGAGTGTCGATAAACTCGGCAATGGAGGCTTGTGTTACCTTGCTGTTGGTACGGGTAAGGGCTTTTAGCGCCTCGTACGGGTTGGGGTAAGCTTCGCGGCGAAGTATGGTCTGGATGGCCTCGGCTACCACGGCCCAGTTATCCTCTAGGTCTGCCTCGATGGCCGCCTTGTTGATGATCAGTTTGTTCAATCCTTTCAGCGTGGATTTGAAGGCGATGATCGTGTGGGCCAAGGGTACCCCGATGTTACGTAAGACGGTGGAATCCGTGAGGTCACGTTGCAGACGGGAGATCGGCAGTTTGTTGCTGAGGTGGTCAAGTACGGCATTTGCTATTCCCAGGTTACCTTCCGAGTTCTCGAAGTCGATCGGGTTTACCTTGTGGGGCATGGCTGACGAGCCAACTTCTCCGGCCTTGATTTTTTGTTTGAAGTAGGCCATGGAGATATACGTCCAGAAGTCACGATCCAAGTCCACCACGATGTTGTTGATGCGGCGCAGGTTGTCGAACACGGCGGCAAAGTTGTCGTAGTTGGATATTTGGGTGGTGTATTGTTCCCGTTCTATTTTCAGTTTTTCGGTAAGGAACTTGTTGGCAAATGCCGTCCAGTCGATCTCCGGGTAAGCCACGTTGTGGGCGTTGAAGTTCCCGGTGGCACCTCCGAATTTACCGGAACAAGCTACTTTTTTCAGTAGTTCCAGTTGTTTGGTCAGACGATAGACGAATACACGGATCTCTTTACCCAATCGGGTCGGGGATGCCGGTTGCCCGTGGGTTTTTGCCAGCATGGGTACATCCTTCCACTCTTCGGCCAGCTCTTCGAGTTTGGCGATCAGTTCGTCAATCACGGGATAGTACACGTCGTGAATGGCATCACGGAAAGAACAGGGTACTGCCGTGTTGTTGATGTCTTGTGAAGTCAACCCGAAGTGAATGAATTCTTTGTACTCGTGGAGGTTCAGTGCGTCGAACCGTTCCTTGATGAAGTATTCCACGGCTTTCACGTCGTGGTTGGTTACTTTCTCGATGTCTTTGATCTTTTGGGCATCCTCGACGGTAAAGTCCAGGTATATTTCTTTCAAGTTGTCAAACAGCGCATGGTCGAATCCCCGTAGTTGTGGTAACGGTAACTCGCAGAGAGCGATGAAGTATTCAACCTCTACCATTACCCTGTAACGAATCAGGGCACTCTCGGAAAAGTAGTTTGCCAAGCTATCTACTTTGTCCCTGTATCTGCCGTCAATCGGCGAAATTGCTGTTAATGCTTGCATATGTTATTTGTTTTTCACGTTATTGTTAAATCAAGGAATTTACTTTCTCACGCGAAAGTACAAAATAGTTCGTAAAGTTTATAAAGTAGTGGAAAGTTTATAAAGTTCGTAAGGTTCGTAAAGTCTGTGGACTCCTAGTAGGGCGTTTTGTCTATGGCTGCAGGAACTGCCGACAGATACTGTCCGGAGGACGCCCGTGATTTTGGACTTTATGAACTTTCAGAATCGAAGATTCGACTTTACAAACTTTATGAACTCTAAGGCAACGTCGTTGCCTTGATGTTTGCGAAAAAATGTTTAAGTTTACGGGAAATTTAATGCACTGTTTATGGGTTTTGCACGAGATTTTTCGAGAGGAATACGAGCATACGGGAAGGCGATAAGTTTGTTGTTTTCTAGTAAGTTGTGGTATTTTATGCTTTTCCCGGTGGTAATTGTCATCGTGTTGTTCGTGGCCGGTAATTATGCCGTGGGGTATTTTGGGGACGGACTTTCCGGTGTGATCGAGGCGAAAATGACGGAGTGGATCGAGGGTATATCGTGGTTGGAATGGGTGTCGGGAGTGGCCGGATTCTTGGTAAAGTTGTTAACCCGTTTCCTGTATTATATACTATTTATTTCGTTCGGGGGATACGTGGTAATGGTGGTGATGTCGCCCGTTTACTCGTGGCTTTCGGAACGGACGGAAGCGATCGTGTCGGGACGGGAGTACCCGTTTAACCTGAAACAATTGGTTTGGGAAATCGGACGAGGTATTGCGATTTCGTTACGTTGTATGATCCTGCAATTACTCGTGATGATTGTGTTGTTTTTCGGCTCTTTTATTCCTTTGGCCGGATTGGTTATGCCTGTACTGACCTTTGGAGTGGGGGCTTATTTCTATGGGTTCGCTTTTATGGATTATGCCGTGGAGAGAAAGCGTTTCCGGGTAAAGGAGAGCGTTCGTTATATGCGACATAATGCGGGAAGCGTGACGGCTATCGGGACTGTGTTTGCCTTGTCGTTGATGATCCCGTGGGGGAGTATAGTGGTTTGCAGTTTCGTGTCGTTACTTTCAGTAGTGGCGGGAACGGTAGTGGTCGAGGAACAGTTGGGGGAGGAGAATATTCATAAAATAAAAGATATTGCATGATGAGAAAGTGGCTGGTAGTTTTGATTTTGTTGGTGGGAAGCCTGCAGATGTTTGCCGGGGAGGAAAAAAATGATTCGGGGGAGAATCGGGAACTGGTTTACAAGGTGGATATTAAGGACGAGATTGGTCCTAGTATATGGCGGTTGGTGAAAAGGTCTTTTGACCGGGCCACGGACGAAAATGCAGATGTTATTTTGGTACACATGAACACGTACGGGGGAATGGTAGTATATGCCGATTCTCTGCGTAGTTTGATATTGAATTATCCGAAACCGGTGTGGGTGTTTATTGATAATAATGCAGCCTCCGCGGGGGCGTTGATTTCTATTGCCTGTGACCGTATTTATATGCGGGAGGGGGCGAATATAGGTGCGGCAACAGTCGTGAACCAAACGGGGGATGCCATGCCCGATAAGTACCAGTCATATATGCGATCGATGATTCGGGCCACGGCTCAGGCGCACGGGAAGGATACTGTGATAGAGAACGGGCAAAGGGTGATTCGTTGGAAACGGGATCCGAGGATTGCCGAAGCTATGGTGGACGAACGGGTTGTAGTTGAGGGGGTAACGGATAGCGGGAAAGTGGTAACGTTTACTCCGCATGAGGCGATACAATACGGGTTCTGTGACGGAATTGCGGAGAGCGTGGTGGAAGTGTTACAGAAAGAGGGAATTACGAATTACAAGTTGCACGAGTATAAACCGACGACGATGGATCGGTTTATAGGGTTTCTGATTAGCCCGATCGTGCAAGGGATTTTGATCATGATTATTATCGGGGGAATTTATTTCGAGTTACAGACTCCGGGAGTTGGGTTCCCCTTGGTAGCAGCGATAACAGCGTGTTTGTTGTATTTTGCCCCGTTGTATTTGGAAGGGATGGCAAATTACGTGGAGATGATCCTTTTTGTGGTGGGGATTATCCTGTTGCTGCTGGAGATATTCGTGATACCGGGTTTCGGTGTCACTGGGGTACTGGGAATTGTTTGCGTGGTGGCGTCGCTGGTATTGGCGGGGATTGATGATTTCACGTTTGATTTCTTGCCGGATTTTACAAGTGCTATTATTCGCTCATTGTTTTTCGTGGTGAGTTGTTCGTTACTCTCACTATTCGGGAGTATTTGGTTGAGCCGAAAATTGTTTGGTTCCCGGCGATTGAATTTTGCTCTTCATGCAGAACAGAAAGTGGAGGATGGTTTCGTGGGCGTGGATATGGCGGCAAAGGAGGAGATTGGTAAGGTGGGAACTACATTCACAGATTTACGTCCGGCAGGGAAGGTAATGATCGGAAACGAGGTGTATGACGCCGTGTCAGACACGGGTGCTTTTATTGAGAGAGGAAAAGTGGTACGGGTGGTTAAATACCAGGCCGGGCAGGTTTACGTGGTTATAAATTAAGAGAATATATAAAAAGAGGTGTAAAATTGGAACGATATGGGAAATCGAACAATAGGTATGATAGGTGTGTTGTCGTGCTTACTGGGAGTGAACACGGTTTCATATGCCGGAGAGGCAGGAAATGATGTAAGTAAAAATCATGCAAGATGTGTGGTCATACAGGATGATGAGCGAGTACAAAACTGGATGAAACAAGCGGGGAAGTATTACGACGAGGAGAATTACGGGGAGGCGATGAAATACTATCGCTTGGCAGCAGATGCTGGGAATACGGAAGCTCAGAATATGGTTGGATTGCTATATGATTTAGGATTAGGTGTGCCGGAGAATAACGCGGAAGCGGTGAAATGGTATCGGAAGGCTGCTTTGAACGGTGATTTTTATGCGCAGAATAATTTGGGGTTAATGTACAAGGATGGCGAGGGGATTGCTCAAAATTATGCGGAGGCTGCAAAGTGGTTTCGTAAGGCGGCGGATCAGAATTTTGATGAAGCATATTGTAACCTAGGTCTTCTTTATGAAGAGGGAAAAGGGGTTGTCAAGGATGTGATTGAGGCTGTGAAATGTTATCGGAAATCGGCAGAGCTTGGGAATGCAAGAGGGCAGTGCTGTTTGGGATATATGTACCAGTGTGGAGCGGGTGTTGAAGAGGATGTAGCCGAAGCCGTTAAGTGGTATCGTAAAGCAGCTGATCAAGAATATAACAGGGGCTTGTTTAATCTTGGTGTGATGTACGAAACCGGAGTTGGGGTTGGTAAAGATAAAGATATGGCTAAGGCATTATACGAGAAAGCTGAGGAGTTAGGGTACGAGCAAGCTACTGAAAGACTGAAGTTGTTATCAGGTGAAAGGGCAACTCTTTCAGAAGCGGCACTCAAGGAGTATTCTAGTCGGGCGGCTAAGTATTATAACGAGCAAAATTACACGGAAGCTCTAAAAAATTATTTAGTAGTGGCTGACTATGATGATGCCTATGCCCAATACATGGTCGGATGGTTGTATAAAAATGGCAAGGGGACGACACAGAATTACAGAGAGGCGTCTAAATGGCTTTTGAAGGCAGCTAATCAAGGGAATATTTCCGCTATGAATGAGTTGGCTATCCTGTACGAGAATGGGAACGGGGTAGGTCAGAATTTAACGGAGGCGGTAAGGTGGTATCGGAATGCCGCAAATAAGGGAAACAAATATGCTCAATATAATTTGGGACGGATGTATCAGTATGCGAAAGGTGTTTCGAAAGACCTGTCTATGGCCAAAGTATGGTACGAAAAATCGGCTAACCAAGGATTTGATTCTGCCCAGAATAGTCTTGGAAACCTGTATTATAACGGGGAGGTGATTTCACAAGATTATGGTAAGGCAATGGAATGGTATCGTAAGGCTGCCGCACAAGGTAACATGTATGGGGAGTTTAACGTGGGATTACTGTATGAATATGGTTACGGTGTGACAAAGAATATTGAGGAGGCCGTGAAATGGTATCACAAGGCTGCCAATCGAGGTATGGATCGGGCGAAGACCAAATTGCAGGAGTTAGGACGCTGATCGATTATTTGATCTTTTTCAACAGACGATTGTATTCGTGTAAAAAGTTCGGGGTGAAAATGTTGGCGGCTGCATTTTGTTCGATCTCTTTGCGTGACCAGAAACGCCCCTCGTCTACTTCGTCGTTATTGATGTGAATGGCGTCATGAGAGGTACAAAGAAAAGGGAATACGAGTTCTCGTTCGCAGGAACTCTCCCACACGTAGGAACCGAGAAAACGGGCCTTGAATTTCGTGATACCCAATTCTTCGAAAGTTTCCCGTTTTAAGGCATCTTCTATTTTCTCTCCCAGTGCGACGTGTCCGCCCACGGCAGTATCCCACATTCCGGGAAGAAAGTTCTTTTTCATGCTGCGTTTTTGCAGGTAAATGTCCCCTTGTTCGTTGATAAGGTGGAGATGCACGACGGGATGCAGGAGCATGGAGCCGGAATGACAACTTCTACGGGTAGCTTTGCCGACGACTTCGCCTTTCTCGTTCACGATAGGTAACCATTCGTCCTGGCTGGCTGCTTTGGCAAGTAGTCTGTTCTTAACAAATAACGTGAGGAAGAACAGGACAATCAGAATATACAATAGAGGTCCTTCTATGAATTGATGTATTTCTTCGTCAAAGATAAAGGCAGAAGTGAAAGCTAGGACGGTATGCAATACGAGCAGGTAAAATAGCAGGCGTAGCATCCGGTGCATGGCTTGTTGCTGTTCCGGGGTGATTTGTAATGTCTTACGGTATGATTCGGGCAATGTCTGAGTCATGTCCGCTTTCGAAAATGCAAATATCCCGATTAGCACACACATGGCAGCCTCTACGATGGTCTGTTGTATCCTTTCAAAAGAAGTTCCTTCGAGCAACACGCTGACTGCCGCAAGGGCAATGAAGAACAGGGTGTTGAAGAGTGTCATCTTGTTGATACGTTTCTCCCTGATCCATGAATAGAAAAACTCTCCGGCTCCTAACACGATTACAGCTATCAAACCGATTTTCGGACCAAAAAACTCTTCGGCAATGAAGTATAGAAGAATAAGGATAAAGGAGGGGAGAAGGGACTTCATACAATTGAAAATTGAGAATTGAAAATTAAAAGGCAGGCTACAAGTTATCATTCCACTTGTAGCCTGTAAACTTGTAACTATCTGATTTCAGCGTTGAACAGGTGTTTGTAGGTACCCATCAACTTGTTCATGATTTTGTCGATCTGTTTGTCCGTGAGGGTCTTCTCTTCATCGAGAAGGGTGAAACTGACGGCGTAGGACTTCTTGTCTGCACCGAGTTTTTCTCCCTCGTACACGTCGAATAACGTGACGGATTTCAGTAATGATTTTTCTGTACGGAACGCCGTTTCTTTGATTTCCTTGAAAGTGACTTTCTTATCAAGCAACAAGGCTAAATCCCGTTTTACAGAAGGAAATTTCGGTAGCGGGGTGTAGGTTACCTTGAGGTTTTTGATGGCTTTCAGAATGTTTTCCCACGAGAATTCAGCGTAATAGACTTCTTGATTAACATCTGCTTTTTTCAGCGGGGCTTTACTCAAGATACCCATGGATACGATATGTTTATCCCCGGCTTTGTACGTTAATCCTTCCCGGAAGATGTCCTTGTCAGTGGCATCAATTTTCAAGTTATCGGGGTGAAGTCCTAGACGGGTTAATATCATTTCGCAATACGCTTTCAAATAGAAGAAGTCAGTTTTTGCCTCTTTGACATTCCAGGTGGTCATGTTTTTATTCCCTGTGATGAAGAGAGAAAGCAAGTTGTCTTCTTTGTATTGTTTTTGCGGGTTGTCAATACCTTCTTTTTTGTTGAAGGTGTAGCCTTTACCGAATTCGAATAATTTCAAGTTGTTGTTTTTCCGGTTGATGTTGTAAGCAATGTTTTCCAGTCCGCCGAAGAGCAGGGATTGACGCATAGCTCCTAAGTCTGCACTAAGCGGGTTGAATAACATTACCGTCTGCGTGGGATCGAAACACTTGAAGTCCTCGTAATAGCTAGCTTTCGTCAATGAGTTGTTCATTACTTCACAGAATCCGTTTGCTGCTAATAGGTCTGAGATGATATTTTTCAACTGGAAGTCATCCGGCTTTTCGGAATAGCTTAGCGTGGATCTTACGCTGGCAGGTACTTCCACGTTGTTGAAACCGTAGATGCGAAGAATATCCTCGATTACGTCAGCTTCTCTTTGCACGTCAACACGGTAGGGGGGTATGTTCAATAAAAGACCCTCTTCGCACTCTTCCATGATTTTCATTTCAAGAGAACGGAGGATGTTTTTGATTACCTCATGGTCAATTTTTTTACCGATCAATCGATCTACGTGAGCATATTTTATGGACACTTCGAAATCCTTCACGGGTTCCGGGTAGATGTCGATGGGAGCGCAAGTAATCTTACCTCCGGCAACTTCTTTAATCATCATGGCGGCTAATTTCAGCGCGTAGATCACGATGTTCGGGTCTGTTCCCCGTTCATAACGGAAAGAGGCATCCGTGTTCAAACCATGACGGCGAGCTGTTTTGCGAACAAATACCGGGTCGAAACAAGCACTTTCCAAGAACACGTTTGTTGTTGTGTCCGAAATACCGCTTTCCTGTCCACCAAATACTCCGGCAATACACATGGGGGCCTCGGTGTTACAGATCATCAGGTCATCCTCGTGTAATTCTCTTTCTACTCCGTCTAAAGTGGTGAATTTAGTTCCTTTGGCAACACTCTTCACGATAACTTCGTTTCCTTTTACTTTGTCTTTATCGAAAGAGTGTAAAGGTTGTCCCAAGCCGAAAAGAATGTAGTTGGTCACGTCCACGATGTTATTGATCGGGTGTAATCCGATAGCTTTCATCCGGTTTTGTAACCATTCAGGAGACGGTTTAACGGTTACTCCTTCGATACATATTCCGGCGTACCGACGGCAAGCCTCGGGACGTTCTACTCGTACGGTGATTTTAGCATCCGTGCTGTCCGGTTGGAAATTTTCCACGGAGGGAAGAGTATAGTGAATATCTTGTGTCTGTTGTAAATAAGCGGCTAAATCACGAGCTACACCAAGGTGTGAGGCTCCGTCAATCCGGTTCGGGGTAATATCGACTTCGATAACCGTGTCCCGGTAAACGTTGAAATAGTCTGCGGCCGGTATTCCAACCGGGGTATTTTCGGGTAATACCATGATTCCGGCATGATCGGTTCCGACACCGATTTCGTCTTCGGCGCAGATCATACCATTAGAGGCTACACCCCGTATTTTTGATTTCTTGATCACGAACTCTTCATCACCTTTGTAAAGGGTTGTTCCTACGGTGGCAACGACTACTTTCTGTCCGGCAGCCACGTTAGGAGCCCCGCAAACGATTTGTTCCGGTTCACCCGTTCCCAAATCAACAGTCGTCACGTGTAAATGGTCCGAATCGGGATGTGCCTCGCAAGTTAACACATGACCGATGACCAATCCTTTTAATCCCCCTTTTATTGCCTCAAATTCTTCGTACCCGCCAACTTCCAGTCCGATACTTGTCAGAATTTTGCAAATCTCTTCAGTGCTTTGGTCGATCTTTAGATAGTCTTTCAACCAGTTCAGTGATACGTTCATATTTTAATTTTAGATTTTAGATTGTAAATTTTAGATTCTATTTATTGAGTGATTTATTGATTCTTGATTCTGTGATTTTTCCCCATAGGTTAATCACCTAGTCTTTAAATCGTCAATCACCGAATCCTTTTAACTAAGGTCTAACATACGTTGAATGGGTAACCAAGCTTTCTCTCTCAAGTCTTCCGGGAGCCGTACCTCGTATTGCTCTTTTTCAAGAGCTTCGAGTACTTTTTCTAAAGTTACCTTCTTCATCTGTCCGCATATCGTTTTCGGGTGAATGGGGATGAACTCTTTGGTCGGGTTGTCCGCTTGGAGTTTATGGATGGTTTCCAATTCCGTGGCAATGATAAATCGTTGTTTCGGGGATTCCTTGGCATGTTTGATAATCCCTGCCGTGGAATACATGAAGGCACGGGGATGATTTAATACCCGGTCGTCGTGCGAACAACTGGATTCGGGATGAATCAGCACGTCAGCATCGGGATATTCTTCCAATTTATCCAATACCATCTGGGTGTCAATTTTGTCATGTACGCAACAGTCTCCATTCCAAATTTCCATTTCCCTTCCGGTAACTTTTTGTATATAAGCACCCAAATTCTTGTCGGGCACGAAAAGTAACTTTTTGTCTTTCGGCAGGCTTTGCACTATTTTCAAGGCATTGGAAGACGTGCAGCAATAGTCCGTGTAAGCCTTGACTTCAGCAGTGGTGTTCACGTAGCTGACAATGAGACCATCCGGGTTTGCTTTTTTCCATTCTCTCAAGTCATACCCGGTTACTCCCTCGGCTAAAGAGCAACCGGCTCCTTCTGCGGGGATCAGCACTTTCTTATTGGGGGAGATGATGGATGCTGTTTCTGCCATGAAATGCACACCGCAAAAAACGATAATATCGGCTTCTGTGGTTCCGGCCATCTGGGAAAGTCCTAGAGAGTCACCCAAATAGTCAGCGATGTCTTGTACTTCAGGACGAGTATAGTAGTGCGCCAAAATGATGGCGTTTTTCTCTTTCTTGAGTTGTTTTATCCTGTCGATAATCTCTGTCTGCGTCATAACCTTGTTTTTTGAGACTTCAAAGATATAATAATTTTAGATTTAATGATTTTAGATTGAAACTTACGAAAGTAAGTTTTATAATCCTCAATTTTTATCTTTTAGTTTTAATCTTTTAGTTCATCTTAATGTTCATGCTAATATCCAAAGCTGTAACCGAGTGGGTGAGGGCACCGACACTGATGTAATCAACTCCGGTGGCGGCAACACCTTGGAGACGGGGGATACTCATGTTTCCGGATGCCTCTGTCTTTGCTCTGCCCGCAATAAGTTTCACTGCTTCGGCCATAGTTTCATTACTCATGTTATCAAGCATGATAATGTCTGCACCTGCGTCAATGGCTTGTTGTACCTCTTCTAAGGTGGTGGTTTCTACTTCCACTTTGATACTTAACGGAAGATTCTGTTTCACGGCTTTCACTGCATTGGGAATACCTCCTGCAATCTTGATATGGTTGTCTTTCAGCATGATCATGTCGTAAAGTCCCATTCGGTGATTGGAACCCCCTCCGTGGTGTACGGCCATTTTGTCCAATACCCGCAAACCAGGAGCTGTTTTCCGGGTGTCCAATAGCTGGGTATGCGTTCCTGCCAGCTCTTTCATGTAGTGAGAGGTAGCTGTTGCGATACCGGACATTCGTTGCAGGATATTCAATGATAGACGTTCCCCGCAAAGTAACGTGCGGTAGCTGGCTTCGATGCGCAGGATAATATCCCCTTTCTTTACGGCAGTCCCGTCAGTAACGAGAGGCTCCCATACTATATCTTTTTCAAATCTTTCAAATACTTGTTTCGCGATTTCCAGTCCGGAAATAACACCGTCGGCTTTTGCTTTCATTTCGGCAACCGCTTTAGCGTGTACCGGGATAATGGCATTGGTCGTAATATCTCCCGTTGCGATGTCTTCTTCTATCGCAAGGTCGATGAGTCTGTCTATGAGCGAATCGTACATATATTAATTTTAGATTTTAAATTCAACTAATTTCTTGATTTATGATTTTAAATTAAACTCCCTCCCGGCTACGCCGTACTCCCTCTATAAACAAAGGGAGAGTTAAAAATACCATCTTGAGATTGAAGAGTAACTAAACTCCTCCTCTGTTTATAGAGGAGGTGCCCGAAGGGCGGAGGAGTTCTCATTTTCAATTCTCCATTTTCCATTTTCAATTGTTCAGGATTACCGGTGTTGTTTTGATCTCTTTACCCTTCTGTTGAATGATATGGCAAACATAGTCATCATTCGGGGTGGGGTAGTCGGAACGAAAATGACCTCCGCGACTCTCTTTACGGAAGAGAGCGGAACGGATGATTAATTCGGCAACGGTAAGTAGGTTTTTACTTACCAGCGAATAGTATTCGTTCTCTTCAAATATTTCGGTTTGTTCCAAACGGAGCAAGTTTTCCAATCCTTCCTGTAATCCGTTTGCCGTGCGGATGATACCAGCTTCTTGAGTCATGATGTCGGCGACCTTGTTTTTTAAAGACAGGTAGGCATCTAGTTTCTCTCGATCCAAGGAGAATGAAGGTATGGTTTCCGGAATCGGGTCTTCCCGTCGGTTACGTACGGAGTCTTCCACGGCGCGTTTCCCGAACACCAAACATTCGATCAGGGAGTTAGACGCCAGTCTGTTGGCTCCCATGATACCGGATGAGGCGAGTTCTCCGCATACGTACAAGTGTGGGATATTGGTACGTCCCGTGAGATCCGTTTTCACCCCGCCCACGGTGTAATGTGCTGCAGGAGCCACCGGAATACGGTCTGTCATGTCGATACCTAATTCCGCACATTTCTCGAAGATGTTGGGGAAACGTTTCTTGATCTTTTCCGGGTCAAGGTGTTTTAATGACAAGTAAACGTAGTCCTCGTGGTGTTCTTTCATTTGTTGGAATATGGACTGGGCCACGATGTCTCGCGGGGCAAGTTCAGCCAATTCATGTTTTCCCACCATAAAGCGTTCGCCTTGCTGGTTCAGTAGATGTGCGCCTTCACCGCGTACGGCCTCGCTCACCAGATATGCCTCTCCGGTAGGAGTGTAGATAGCGGAAGGGTGGAATTGAATGAATTCCATGTCCACGATTTCGCACCCCGCATTATAGGTTAAAGCCAAACCGTCTCCAATGGTCGTGTGAGGATTGGTCGTTCGTTTATAGATGGCTGAGGTCCCTCCGGAAGTCAGGAACACGTTGTGTCCCGTGAAGATTTCTTCCCGGTTCTCGTTAAAATCCCAGCATCTGACACCGTAACATCCGTGTTCATCCTGTAACAGGGCGATGACGGCATGATTATCGAATATTTCCACGGTAGGACAATGCTCCACTTTGTCAATCACGAAATTCGTGATCATTCTTCCGGTGGCATCACCTCCGGCATGAAGAATTCGTTTCTGGTGATGGCCTCCTTCTAGCCCTAGAGCCAGCTCCCCGTTTTCCGTGTCAAAGTGCATACCGTCATTGATTAATTCCTGTATGCGGGCAGGCCCTTCATTTACCAGTACGTTCACTGCGGGATAGTCACATAGACCTCTTCCTGCCGTGATCGTGTCTTGAAAGTGAAATAACGGGGCGTCATCTTCTCCGGTGACAGCCGCAATACCTCCCTGGGCGAAATAAGAATTACTTTCCCTGATGTTTGATTTAGTTAATAGTGCAACTTTCCCGTAGGCAGACGCACGATAGGCCGTGTAAAGACCCGCTAAACCACTCCCGACAATGATATAATCGTAATTACGCATTTTTGTGTCATGTAAATTGGCACGAAATTAGGATTTTTTTATCTATATCCCGCCTCTTTCCTTCGTTTTTTCAAGATTTCTTTCCTTCACTCCGTGTTTCTTGAGTTTTTCGAGAAATAGGGAATACCAATAGAAAAGCGTCAATCAAGGTGTTATCTGAAGTCTGTGAATGATTTGTTGAATTTTTCCCCGTATGCGTTTAGATATTCTTTCGTGAACTTCTCGTAACTTTTTTTAGCCAAAGAGTGTTTCCCTAGAGCCGCATAGGCATTTATCCGCAACTGAAGTGCGTGTTCGTTAAGTTGGTCAAACACGGATATGGAGTCTGCGATTTGTAATGCCAAATCCGGTTCCATGATGGTATTCACGGAAGTTGTCGAGTAACTAACAAGAGTGTCAATGATATAATCAGACACGGTGGCTTTGAAACGATCTAACCATTCATATCCAGTATCCGAGAGGAAACCTCCTTGACGGGTGAGTTGGAGTAGTTTCAAGATGTCTTCCCGGGAGGAAAGTTTTCCTTTGCTATACAGTATCAGGTAGTCATAATAATCGATATAGATGGTTTCCGGGTTTAAGAATAATTCCCAACTTCCGGTTTTATTACTCACTTCATTTTCTCCTAGGGTGTCCAAAATACTCCGGAGCTTTCCAATGTTGACGGCCCGGTTATTTTTGGCACTTTGTTCGGTTTTATCAAACCAAAGGATCTCTTTCAAGCGTTCCGAGGTGATTCCTTTTTCGGGAGTGTGGGTCACCAACAATAAAAACAGCTCTTTCAAGAGCGGGGTGAATTTTTTGGTAATATTATTTCCTTCCGCATCATAGATGTGGAACCCGCCAAACAGGTAGATGGCATTCGTGGTGCGGGGAGAGTAGGCCGGGAGACTATCAGGAATAGTCTCCAGTTCGTTTTCCAGTTGGACAGCAGAGGCCGTTTGTTTCCGACGTAATAATTTCTTTCGGATATGAACCCCGCTGAATATCAATAAATCGATAATCAAGATAAACACGAACCAGTACCATATACTTTTAGGTATATGTTTGTCGGTTGTTTCAATGAAACGGATATTGCTGATCTGTAAAGCGGGATTTCCACTCGGGTCAAGCACTTGTTCCTTGTCAGCGGTAAAGGTAAATTTATATCCGGCTTTGGGATTAAAACCGAGGTTGTTGATGGTGTATAGTGTGTCACCGAGTTGAATGATGAACTCTTTCTTTTGTTGAAAGAGTGTCAGCTTGATATTGATTTCCTGCTCTCCGGATGTTGTTTTAAACTGGGGAATGGGAAGTTTCCTTAGGTTTTCTTTCGAATAAACAATGAGTTGTTGTAATTCTCCCCTGCGATAGTCGAGAAATACGTTATAATATTCATTTTCATTGGACTTGATCTGTAAGATAGGCCCGAAATAAATTTGTTGCCGAGGTTGCAGTAAAATATCAAAATCTAATAGCAGACGTTTTTTCAAATAAATATAACGGTTTTTGTCTGCCGGGATCGTGTCGTTCTTTTCTGTTTCGCTATTGTTTGTTTGTGCGAATAAAGTGACTTGACTGGAAATAACGAGCAGGAGTATAACTAAAACGCTCACGCATAGTTTATATAGTGCGAGATAGGTGTTTGTTATAATTATATATTTCTTTGATTTTTTCATGCCCTGCAAATATAATATTTGCGGACGAGAATCGAAAGTAAAAAATGACTGCCCGACAAATAAAGATAGAGGGGTGTCGGGCAGTCTCAAGTAGACTTTGGTTGCAAAAAGTCTAGAATAAATAGTTTATGGTTTGAACCATCATAGCTTCAAAATCATGTGCCACACCTTTGACTATGACTTTCTTCCAATTGAATACCATATTGTTGGCTTTACTAATGCGTTCGCCTTCGCTATAATAATATTCTCCGCGGGCAAAACGATACAATCCCTGGGCATCGGATTGTTCGTCATGCCGCAAGGAATTATCATTGGGATCAATGTCCTGATCTCCCAATGCGACAATGAGGCTCGAACCGAACAAGTGGGAGAGTGTCGTGTTGTCTGTATAACCAGAGTTTTTCAACCCGTAGGGATATTCAACCTGTACGTCGGGAACCGTGTACCAGCCGGAATTAGCAGCAACAGCCTTGTTCAGATGCGTGTTCTGTTTAAAGGTCACGAAACGATGTACGAATTGAGCTCCGGCCGAATGACCGAACAGGTTGTACTGGTTGACTTGGTTCCCGGTTTCAGCCTTCACGTAACTGAATATAGCCTCGATCACGGAAAAAGACCATTGCTCTTCGGGAAGAGCCTCGTTCTTTTTGAACATGTTGCCTTCGATATATTCACTGGTGGAATAATATTCCTGTGGAAATTCCAAAGCAATGGCAATAACTTCCTTGCTCCTAAAATTCTTCATCCACGCTGCCAGGTAATCGTTGGCGTTTCTTCCGGTTCCGGGTAGGATAAACACGATCGGCATGGTCTTGATGTCTCCTTCCGGAATGTAGAAATGCAGGTTGATCGGTTTCGCTTTCAGGGGCTCGTAATCCGTGTAGGTTACAATCCCGTGGCCCGTACCCAGTTTATTTAAAACCGGGTCGTCCACGTCACTTTTCCATTCACAACTGCACAAGAAGAAGGTGATGAATAATGATATGATTAAATTGGTTTTCATCGTATCTGAAATTAGAAGATAATTTGAACTGAAAATTCTGCGCTAAGCTTTTCGTTTGCCGTTTTGAAGTTCGGGTTCTTCAGGTAGGTAAAAGCTCCTTGACACATCAAGCGGTTGTCGATAAAATATTTTGCCACGCTTACTGCATACTCATTGGTCTCCCAAAGCGGGGAGGTCTCCGTTTCTTTGAATTCCGGTTTCACTTTGCTGAACCGGGCATCGAATCCCCAACCGCTTTTCAAAAGGTAGCCCACCTGCACGTTATACCCGTTTCCAAGATTTAGGTAATTGGCAATCTCTTCCGGTTGCAGGGGTTGGTCTCCCGTGCTTTTCGTGTAAATACCTTTCAAGTCAGTAGCCGATGCGTTGACATATTCGGCCATAATACTCCAACCTTGCCATTTGAATAATAAGTCGGCAGCGATTTTGCGAAGTGCCGGGAATTTAGAGCCTCCGTCTTTGTCATAAAGAACGAAATCTCCATGTCCTTCACCAACTTTGTTGCTTGCTCCGTCATTGTAACTCATGGCTCCACCAACCAATAATCTCGGTGATTCTTCACGAGCAAAATCTGCTCCCACACCGTCATTACCTGATTTGAATTCTCCTAATGGAAGTACGTCTAAACGCCCCCCGTATTTTAAACCTCCCATATCGACGTCAATAGAACTGGAACCGAAAGAGTTTCTTCCGTCTCCCGTGGTAATGGCGATAGAAGGTTTTAATGCTATTTTTCCAAGATAGAGTTTGCTTTCAAAAAAGAGTCCTAGTTCACGTCCGGTACCTGAGAAGTACTGGCTCACGATACTACGGTCTGCCATGCTCAGGTTCTTTTCGTGCATGATCATTTCCCGGTTATTGGTGAATGTTTGTTTTTGCCCGACGGTAATGGTCAGGTAATCTTTTAGGTTGTAAGCAGCCCAAGCATCCATAAGAGGGTTGGAGTCGGCAAAATTGGCTTCCAGCATGAACGTGAATTTATTGTGTAAAGCACCTCCTTTGAATCCGAAGAAGGCATTCTTCACGCCGAATAATGATTCATCCTCGCCATCTTTTTCATTCCGGTAGGCACCGTAAACTTGGATAAAACCGTTTAGGTTGAAGTTATATTCGCCACCATTCAAATTAATGTCAAGTCCTTTGCCTAATTCGAATTTGGCGGTATTTTTATTATCCTGTGCAATTGTTGCGGTTACTGATAATAATGTTATAATTGCTATAAATAATGTTTTCATAATGCTGTTATTCCCTTATTTGTCACTGTTCATTTTTCGGTAAACCGGTAATTCCTCTCCTTGTTTTGTTTCGTAGATCCGGTAATTGATAAATCCGTTTGCGGCTTCCGGTTCGAGAACCGAGGCTGCCACGTTTCCATTTTTCTGGTTCATGGGAACCACGAATGTTCCGGCAGGGAAGAAGACTTGTTTCGTGTTCACGGTCGTTTTTACTTTTACCGGGTAGAATTTTTCAAATAGTGAATATTCTTCTTTGTAAGAATCTACCGTGTAAGTTTCAACGTTGAGCGTCATGGGGACGGTCAATGTTTCAACCTTTACTCCTAGTTCCTGAAGTTTCCGGGCGATCTCCGGTTGGAGAGCTGAAATATAATAAGCCTCCGGGCGTTTCCGAACGAGAGTAGGGGTGGACTCTAAAGATAGATTGGCGCATACTTTCACGTTCACCATTTGGTTCGTGTTCATGCTGATAAACGGTAGTACGTAGTCATCCACGCTCTTGGGAGAACTGGTAACGACAATGTCATTCCGAGTTTGTGCGGCCTGTCGGGTGATGCGCATTACTTCATCTGCATGGTCGTAGGCTGTTTTCAAGTAAGATTCTGCCAGCGTGAATGCCGTGCAGACTCTTCTTTTTAAAGAGGTCTTACCTATTTTCACACCTCTCAATTCCATCAAAATAGCAACGGAGTTTCCAAGAGAGAAAGCATTTGCTGTTGACCGGGGATTGATTCCACCCACGTTGAAAACGATTTCTCCGAACTTTTTGGCTGTCGTGAAATAGTCGTGGTGTCGCAGTTGTTTTGCGTCCAGTGCTTTGCGGGCGTTACCGACAAATGTCTGGGCTGTCAGGTTCCGTAACTCTTGGGGAACATTCAAGTTACCCGTGTAGAGGAACATGGCATCGAATGAATTCGTGATGTTGTCCGTGCTGATTAGCGTGTAGTCGGCACGAAGTGGTTGAAATTCATGAAAATCAATAACGACTTGAGGGGCATATTGATTGTAGAAATTTCTCAATACAACAGCCTCGGGTGTAGCCAGTTTACTTTGATCCCGGTTCAAGTCCAGCGTGTTGGCTGTCACTCGTTCCAAATGACTTCCCCCGTCGATGTTTACCATCGGAATAATGGTGATTTCCAAGCGTTCCAACAAATAAGCCAAGTCGGGATCGTTTAATAGGCGATCCATTGTGTAGAGCATACTTTCGGTGCTTCCCGGTTCGTCACCGTGTACTCGGCCGAGAAATAAAACTCGTAATTTGACATTTCGGGTCTTTCCGGCAATTCTTACGGCAGGTATTTCTACCCCTTTCTGGGTTTTCCCGATAAAGGACAAACTTGCTGTCTCCGGGTGGCGGGTAATCAAGTTATTGATATAGGACATCATTTCGTCGTAAGTCGTGCATACATTCCCTTTCTGGAACCACGGCGTGTGAATATCCATCTCCGGATCGGCAAAGAACTTTTTGGCCACCTTGGCAGGTTGTTGGGCCCATAAAGCACCTGTTTGTAGGAGAATCAATAATGTAAATAAGTATTTTATCATTGTATTCATCTTTTGCAGTTTTTAGAATGAGAATTGAATCATGGCTTGTAATAAAGTCTCGTTACCTTCCGTTACGATGCTATTCACGTTCTTGCTTCCCGGTTCGGCATCCACGAACACGACGGAGGCCTGTACTTTCACCGCGTATGATTTGGTCAGGTATTTGGAAACACCGACTTCGTAGAAGTTATTACGGTTAAAATAGAGTTCGTTGTGCAGGAAAGAGTTTTTATCCGGGTCGAAATGTGTGTAGCGGGCGTCGATAGACAAGCGGTTTTGGAACATATACCCCGCTTGAATGTTATACCCGGCTCCCAGCATCATACGGGCTTTCACGTAGTCTTTCATGTTTCCGCTGAAATCGGTGGACGTGGTCCCGTCGTTTCTCACCCGCTGGGTGATTTCACTGGGAACGTGAGCCCAGGTTTTCACGAATTCTCCTAGTACGGAGAAACCCATGTATTTAAAATGGAAGTCTGCACCGAATTTGATGTAATCCGGCAGGGCTTCCTTGTTTTCGTCATTCAGGTAAAGAATGGAACCGCTTTCCCGGCCTCTCCGGTCACTGATTCCCACGTTATAACTAAAAGTTGTACCGACAGAGAGTTTCGGGGTAACTTCCCTTGCCATGTCTCCACCCCGGTTCTCCCCGTATGCCCGGAATAAACCGAAAGGCAGGTAATTGATGCGGGCTCCGTATTTGAGTCCCCCGTGACGACGGGTAAACGTGGCACTACCGTCACCGTCAGTGATAACAATAGAGGGACGAAGGTATGCCGTATGACCGATGCGGAATGATCCGTCAACGAAAAGACCTACTTCCCGGATGGACCCGAAGTAAGAGGATAGTTTGCTGCGATCCACGAGTTGTAAGGTATTTGAAGTGATTCCGAGTTCGCGGTTATCGGTTGGCGTGGATTTTTGTCCGAAACTTAAAGTAAGTCCTTTCACGGGTTTGTAGGCAATAAAGGCATCCAGTAACATACCGCTTAATTCACCGTCACCCCCGTTGGCTTGTGCAAAGTCGGTTTGTAAACGGTAGCTGACTTTACCACCCCACGCGTCTCCGGAGAGGCGTAGGCGTAAACGTCTCATACGAAAACGGGAGTAGAACTGATCGTCTCCCTCGTATTTACGGGTTTCAAACGTGGTTTGCAAGAAACCTCTCAAGTTTATATTATATCCACCATCCGGGGCAGAGAAAGTGATCCCGTCTCCCAAACGGTATTTATTCACGATGATCTTGGCTGCATCGGAATCTGCTGTTAAAGTTTCTGTGTCACTATCTTCGGAATCCGTTTCCTGAGAAAAAGCGGGGAACCACAGAATCAAGATGAACAGCATGACTATGAACTTATATTTTTTCATCTTTTTAATTTCAAGTTATCTATTCAAAATTTCCAGCCTTGACTAATTTTCCTCCCTGCATCCACACGGTACCGCCCACGATTACATTTTGCAGGTTCAAGTCATTGTCAAAGAAACACAGGTCGGCATCGTAATCCGGGGCGATACGTCCTTTCGTCCGTAGGGTCATGTTTTTAGCCGGATTCGTTGTAACCGGGCGAATGGCATCCTCTATGGGCATACCGCCTTCTTTTACCAGTTTCTGTACTTGTTGTAAATTCAGATGTAAGGGAGCTTTGTAGAAAATGAGATTTCCGGTTTCCGGGGCTTTTTTACTCATTCCCGCGTTTCCGTCACTACTGAAGGTCATTTGTTCGATTGACACGCCTTTTTCCAACCCGTGTAATAGAATCTTGTACGGTTCATCGAACTTGGTCCCACCCGTGGATATATCGATGATTCCTCCTAAAGAGGCAAATTCAATGGCCTCTTCGAAAAGTGCTGTCGTTCGTCCCACGTGAGTCGGGGAGATGTGCTTTACCAAAGTCGGGTATTCCCGTGCAATTTCTAGGAGAATCTGCATCCGGGAAGGTAAGGCGCCTAGGTGGATGTGCAGAACCCCTCCTTTGCCGGAAGTCAAACCGCCCACGTGTACTTGGTTGATTAGGCGCAGTAACTCCTGTTTTGTGGGGAATGAACACCGTTCGTCGCTGATGGCTACTTTACAACCGATAATCTTGTCGATAAACAACATATCTTCCGCAACGCTTTGCATGATGGTTTTGGGTGGTACTGCAAAATAGCTTGTGAGCATATATGCCCCGATACCGTATTGCTCTAACGATTTACACTTGGCGTAGAGCGTGGTCAATTCTTTTGTGATCCCATCTGTTCCCAGCATACCGACAACCGTGGTTGTTCCACAGCGAATCAGTTCACTCGGTTGTACTTCCGGGGTGATGGAAAAGTAGCCGCTTTTCCCTCCAGCACCGATAATGTGCATATGTTGATCGATGAAACCGGGGGTCACGATCAAGCCCCCGGCATCGATCATAGAGTGTTTTACACCCGTTAAATCAATCTGGTCGTCAATCATAACGATTTTCCCGTTACACACGAGCAGATCTTTTATCCCCAATTTTTCAGGGGCATATATATTTGCGTTCTTTATGATTGTTATATTCATATTTTAAGCAATAAAAAAGTGATAAATTAGCATGACAACCATCGTGAATGATAACGGGATCAGATTCCGGCGGGCCAGATCGAACGAAGATACACCCGCGATTTCCGATATTGCAATGATCACACCCGCGATGGGGGAGGCAGCCCGTCCCATACTGGAGGCCAACTGCATGGGTAGGATCATGTGAACCCCTTCAACTCCCACTTTTGCCGCGATAGACGGCACGAGTGGACCGAAAGAGAAGAATGATGCGTTACCACTTCCCATGAGCATGGAGGCTGCGAAGATGAGTAATGTCATTAATATGGCGATCCCTGCACCGGAAAAACCGATGTGTTGTGAAAGCATCACGAGTGAATCGATAAACCCTAGGCTGATTAATCCCCTGGAAAAGACTTCTGCCGCCACGATCAACGTGATGACTGTGGCAAATACTTTTCCCATCCCGTCCCAGAACGTTTTGATGGATGCAAATACTTGTTTGATATTGCGTTGACGAATGAATTCAAAAACGATGGCAACGAAGAATGACATCAGCATGGCTGTTGTTGTGTCGAGTTCTACCGAAAAACTGAATAGCTGGATATATTTGGAGAACACGATCAACAGAATCAGAGGTAATACCGGGAGAATGGCATAGATTAACGGAACGTCAACCTTGAAATCTTCCTGTTTCACTTCTTCTGTTTGTTTCTTCAAAGCGTCTTTTTTGTCGTAATAGCGATTACTGAAATAATACACGATCATGAGCAGTATCGTCATAGGGATCGTCAGCGGCATTTGATGTTCTATAAAGTACATCACGTTATTCATTCCCACGAGTTCCGATGCCCGGGCCGTGTTGGCCGATGCCGGACCCATGTCGAATACCGTGCAGGCTGAAATCACCGATACGGCGGATAGTTTACTGACTCCCAGGCTTACCAGTACGGGGTAGATGGATGCTACTAACAATAACCCCAAGCCCGTGGCCGAGGGGGTACAGATAAACAGAAGTTGTCCGATAGGGATCACTAGCGATGCTGCCAGATAGGGGTACTTCCGGAAGATGGATAGCGGTTGCATGGAAACATATACCAGAGCATCACTTGCTTTGATTTGTTTCATGTAAGCCACGAATCCCCCGATGGTCATAATCATCAGTCCCACGCCCGCACCTTTCTCGCTGAATATTTCTTGTATCACCTTGAAAAGGTCGAACTCTTTTAGTCCCGTGGCATTTTTCAGTTCCGGGATGTCAAATCCCAAGATTAAGGCCAATGTCAACATGGCCAGTCCACTGAAAAGTAATACCGCTTGGGCATGATACTTCTTAAACAGCCAATAAGCTGTCAAGGCGATGAATTGAATGGATATAAGTGCTCCTATGTAAATCATGATTGTAATTATTTCTGTACTCCGTCAGCGGTAGATAAATTATCATATATTTCAGCCGGAATTGTAAACGGCGTTCCCGGATTCTCACTTAATTTTATGGAAGTCAATTTAGTATTCTTCGATAAATCGATACTTTCCAGTTTATTATTTATGAGATCAAGAGTTGTTAATTCTAGGTTTTTACTTAAGTCTATCGTGATTAATTTTTGGGAATCAGATGCTTGTGTGCTTGCTTTGCATCTTAAAGTTTTTAGTTTCGTGTTCTTTGTGACGTCTAAAGAACTTATTTTGTTATTATTTAAATCTAAAGTTTCCAAGTTTATCAATGTAGATACATCTATTTCGGTGACGTTATTAGTTACTAACGTTAAAGACGTAATCCCTGTGAAGAATTGTATTCCATCCAAATCAGTTAATTTATCTTTGGCGGTGCTTAATCCCGCATTCTCTAATTCAGTTGGAATTTTCCCGTTTTTGGAGAGATTTAGTTCTCCCGTATATGAGGCTGCTTTTTTCTTGTCTATTTTATAAGAACCGTTTTCTTCAACCACGATACCCTTACCTTCGAGACGATAATTTAAATATTCTCCCAAAACTTTATTCGGAATAATATAGTATTCGTCAGTTACCGGGGGTGTTGGGACATCACCGCCTTCAACACCGTCTTTTGTCGTTAGGTTGTTATAAATTTCTTCTGGAATTGTAAACGGTGCACCGGGATTATCTGATAACGATACCGAGGTAAGTTTTTTATTTTGTGATAAATCTATATTTGTTAATTCGTGAACACGCAGATCGAGGGAGGTTAATTCCGTGTTTTTTGATAGGTCGATAGAGGTCAGTTTTTGTCCTTCTGCCGCTTCACCGCTACCACGATAATTGAAGGTCACGAGCTTCGTGTTATGGGTTAAATCCAAAGAACCTACTTTATTAAAGTTCATTTTCAGTTCGGTTAAATTAACCAGTTTACTTATATCGAGTGACGTGATATTATTGGACGTGAGTGCAAGGGAATTAAGTCCGGTAAGGAATTGGATTCCATCAACATCTTGAATCTTGTCTGCGGCTGTAGTTAATCCGGCTTTTTGCAGTTTTGTGATAGACGCCTCTGTTTTACTGAGATTAATATCTCCTGTAAATTCTTTGGATTCTACCGTGTCAATGACGTATGAGGTCACTGCATTTCCGTCTTCCGTCGTGGTTTGGGAATAAACACCTGTCACTTTCAGGTATTTTAAATACTCCCCGAAAGCGTTATCTTTAATAGTATAAAGATTGCTTTTGTCATCCGGACCAGAGTCTTCGGTAAATGATACGTCATCTGTCGTGCAGGCTTGAAAAGCGAGCAGGGACAAAATGAATGCAACGCATAGATGTTTTGTTTTCATAGTGAACTGATATTTATAATTAATGATTTTAATTCATTTTACCATCAACAAATTTATCCCCGAAGGGTAAACAGATCGATAAATAATCTGCTAACAAATCATTAATTATTGCTTTTTTTCAGTTATTGATGTTGTTTTTCAAGACAAAAGTACGTTTTAGCATTAAAAATTCATGTATAAGAAGAAAAAATAGAATTAAATAGTAATTTTGAATTTGTGAATGATATATGACATGAGGATGAAAATATATGGGTTAATCATTATTGCTCTTTTGATGGGTGCCTGTTCTTCGGACAAGCCTTCTAAAAAGTGTATTTACCCGGCAGGAGATTTATTTTTCAGTAAGGAAAAGGCAAGTTGGAGTGAGGTATATATCGATAAGGAGTATGCCGACACGGTGCTGGTGTACAATCCCACGAAAGCGGGGATTCGTCTGGAAGGTTTTAATCATTTCCCGGAAATCACTTGTCGGAAGATCGGACACTCTGAGCAGGATTGGAATTTAGGAGGATATACCGTAGAACCCGGAACTTGTGACACGTTAATCGTGACGTTACGTTTAAAGAATGAGTCCATGTTAGGTAATTATTATAATGTGATGCGTTTCATGATAAACGGGGAGGTGGATTACGATTATGGGTTTATGATTGATGTGCCTGTACGGGAGGATTTTGCACATTGGAGCGAAGAGGAAAAAGCACAAGCCCCTCATTTCATGGTGGATTCGACGGAACGTGATTTTGGAACACTTCGGGAAGGAGAGGAGGCTAAGATGATTTTTAAAATCCAAAATGTTGGAGAACGTAACTTGATCATCCGTAAAATAGAAACCACTTGCGGTTGTACCGCAGTACTCCCCAGTCAACGTGTTCTTCTGCCCGGTAAAGAAATGGACTTGAATGTCATCTTTCACTCTGCTGGGCGAAACGGTAAACAGCGTAAAGTCATCACTCTCTTTTGTAACGATCCCCGTCAACCTACGATCCAGTTGATTGTGAAAGGGGAAGTGAAGGTTTAATCATTTGATCGTGAATTACTAAATCAATATTGGTTCTTTTTTCAAGTGAGGTCGTGGACGATATTTTTGTCTATGACCTGTAATCCGTGGGTATTCACCGGGTAAATATGGGGATTTAATACCTGAGTGTGTATTATAAATTGATTATATGATATAGTAATGACATAATATTGATTTTATAATTATTATAGAATTATAACTTATTTCTTATTTTTATAGGAGTTGAATTGGAAATGAATAGGAGTTGAATGGGAGTTGGTATAATATAAGTATGAATAATATTTGTTGAAAATTTAGTATATTTCATTTAATAGGGGATAAACAGGCCTTGTTAACGGTAGGACGTGTTGCGTGAGTAGGGACGCAATACTTCCATTAGTCGAGCGAATTGGATTTATCCGGGTGTATTCCCATGAGGTGTAGATAGCGTGTTGTGATTTTATTGATTATCTTTGTTCGAGTAAAAAGGAGATAGAAATGGAATTACGAACAGAAAATGTGACAAGATACATCATGCCTTTACGCGAAGGTGGTTCATTACCGGCATTGGCGGAGGCGGAGGATGAATTCAAGTACGTGGTGAAATTTCGGGGTGCCGGGCATGGCACGAAGGCTTTAATAGCCGAACTGATCGGAGGGGAGATAGCTCGTGTTTTGGAGTTACGAGTGCCGGAGCTGGTTTTTCTACAACTGGATGAGGCTTTTGGTCAGGCGGAGGGAGATGAGGAAATACAGGATTTGTTGAAAGCGAGCCGGGGATTAAATCTCGGGTTGCACTTTTTATCCGGGGCTCTCGCATTTGACCCCACGGTAAACGTGATTGATGCGGAACTGGCCTCGAAAATCGTTTGGTTGGATGCTTTACTGACGAATATTGATCGCACGGTTCGTAACACGAACCTGTTGATGTGGCACAAGGAATTATGGTTGATAGATCACGGTTCGTCTCTCTATTTCCATTATTCCTGGACAAATTGGCAGAAACACGCTTTGAGTCCTTTTGTGGAAATAAAGAATCATGTTTTATTGCCTCGGGCAAGTCAACTGGCAGAAGTCGATGCCGGATTGAAAGCTCGATTGACCCCGGAAAAGATAAGGGAAATCGTGGCGTTGATCCCGGAGGATTGGTTAAATTGGGATGATCTGGGTATTACAAATCAAGAAATACGGGAGACATATGTTCGTTTTTTAACGGAACGGGTTGCACATTCGGAAATATTTATAAAAGAAGCAGAACATGCCAGAGAGATACTTGTATGAATATGCCGTTATCCGGGTTGTCCCGCGGGTGGAACGGGAAGAATTTATTAACGTGGGGATCATTTTATTCTCCAAGCGGAAAAAATTTTTGCGGGCAAAGTACGTGCTTCACGAGGAAAAATTAAAGATGCTATTTCCGGAAATTGATATAGAAGAAATTCGGGTGAACCTGCAAATTTTCGATCGGATATGTTCCGGTTCTCGTGATGGCGGACCGATTGCCGGGTTGGATATTCCGGAGCGTTTTCGTTGGCTGACGGCCGTTCGTAGCACGATTATCCAAACCTCTCGTCCGCATCCCGGTTTTCTGACTGATCCGGATGCTACTTTTGATAAGTTATTTGACGAGTTTGTGATGTAGGTATAAAAGAGAATAGGTGGAGAATTTCCACCTATTCTTGAAACACACACTTGAAGGATTATTTCACGATAATAGTAAAACAATCGTTCACGTCTTTAGAATATCCCTCGTTTTTGAAGTTTAATGAAATTAAATAATGTCCCGTGGGAATATCATGTTCTAAAGGTACTTCGAAGGTCCCGTCACCATATACTTTCAAATATTCCCACATCTTCTCGGCATTTCCCGTTGTCGTTTTGATGTCTTTTATGGAAACGTATATCTGGGTCGTTCCGTCCACTCCTTCAATCGGGTTACTTACCCACGGCGTACCCCATTGGGCCCGTTGATAATCTTCCCCGGCACCGACTTCTATAATTTGAGTGGGTAAGATACCCCAACTGATCAATAGTTCCGGAGTATAATAATTCGGGTCTTCTGCCAGTAATTCATAGTAAAGCGGGTTATCCACTTCTTCTAATTGAGGGGGAGTGGTGTCCAGTTCTTTTTTAACGACCATCGTGTCGGGATTATAACCGGCATCTTCTGTTTGCAAAAAGCCGATCGTTACGTCTTGGCAACTTGATCCTAAGCAGGCTGCGAGAACGAGTATTCCCAATATGATTAGATTTTTCATGATTTTTAAATTTTAAGTTCCATGTTAGATTTTGCCTAGTACATAATTATAGTTCAATGCGTGTACTACCCCGTTTAGCGGTTGAATATCTGGGGAGGCTAATGGAACCATTTCCATGACATCAAACGAGTATAAGTACATGAAAATTGCTCCGGCATCCTTAACACCACCATAATCTGTTTTTTCTCGGTAAGCCCGTAATTTGTTCCCACTTTCGCAGGTAAAATCTGTTCCTCCGGTTTGTTCTTCTGATTCAATTTCGTAATCCCGGTCCCGGAAAGCAATTCCGTCTTTCAAATGTTTACCTTTAATAACGTGGCGCAATACCATCTCCCGGCACCAATCTTTGTCGAGTGCTTGAACGAGATGTTCCGGATGATTTTTTTCATCTTCTGAGAGCGTTCTCCAACGCTCAGGCTCTCCGGGAAATTGTTCTTTTCCGGAAGCTTTATCCCACACGTAACGAAGAATGGACAGGGAAGGGGGAGCAAAGAACGTGATTTCTTTGTAATTTGGATCTTTCCCCTCGAAAAGTTGGGTGAGTTCCGCCCTTTCAATTAATTCTACGGTTAATTTCCAGTTGGCCGTGTCTTTCTGTAAATATTCCATGATGCTGCAATCGTGATAGGGTGAACTGATACCGGAATCAAACCAGTCTTGTTTTGTATCACAGGCGGAAAGTCCCGCGAGAATCAGAAAGTATACCCATATATTTATTCCTATTTTCATGATATGTTCATTTTTATTTGTGTTCTTTTATTGTCTTTTTAGCCAATAGGTATTCTGCCTCATTAATGGATTATCCCAGTATAAGGTGCTTTCCAAAGCATTGAAAAATACTCCGTCAACCACGTCTTGGTCAGAAACATTTCGGAAGTTTCCGTAAAGTTCCGTTTTGTAGTACCCGTTCCGTAATACATCAAAATAGCGGGTTCCTTCCATCAATAATTCTTTTTCTCGTTCTTTGAATATGGCATAGCGTAGATTGCCGTCATACTCGGATTCATTGTAACGTTTAGCTTTTGCCCGATTGCGTATTTTGTTCAAGTCTGCAATAGCTCCTGCCCGGTCGTTTAATCTGGCCCGACATTCTGCACGTAATAGATAGATGTCAGCCAGTCTCCACCATGTTTTGTTTTGGTCGAAGTTGATAAATTGTCCGGCCATGTACCCGTCCGTGGCCACTCGGGCATAGCGCCATTTGTAAGGATAGGCGTATCCGCCGGTAATCTCTTCATCTTCTTGTTCCATCGTTTCGAACTCGTAAAACCAAGCGTCCCTGCGTAAATCGGTGACAGGGGTACCTCCATCGGTGTAGTCTTGAAACATTTCCCGGACGGTTGAATTTAATATTCGGTACTCTGTTTTTTTATTATCTCCGATTTTTTTACCGGGAATAGCCGGGTAAGCCTCGTAGCGCCGGCCTAGGTTGGTCATGTTACTTTCTGTCATTTCATCAAATTCATTCCAATATCCTCGAAATACACTTTCGAAAATACATTCTTTGCCACCGTCCACGAATGTTTTGGTACAAACTTCGTCAGGTGTTGATTCTAAATCATAAATATCCGGTCTATTGATAATTGCCGTACAAGCTGTATCAACCATACGCCATAATAGTTGTTCATCATAGTCCCGGTCTTGCGGTTGTGCCATATATTTACATCCGGCTTTCCAAGCGCATAGATGGGCCAGTACGGCGTTGGCTGCTCCCTTGCACGGGCGAGCCCTGTGGGTTACGGAGGCTCCACTGGATTCTTTCAGTTCGTTCCATTCCGGGAGAAGGCGTACGGCCTCTTTTGCTAATGATATTGCGTAATCCGTCACTTTGGGCCAGTTTGTTTTACCGATAGGTTTTAGCTCCACTTCATCCTGTATCATCACGCAATCCCCCCAGCGACGGACTAGATCTAGGTAAACGAATGCTTTGAAAAAAGCGATCTCACCCCTGTAAAAGTCCCGTCTTTCTTGTGGCATATCGACTTTGTTAATATAGGGTAAAGCAACATTGGCTGCTGCAATTACGTTGTAATTCCAATTCCATTGTGCGACATACGCTTCGGGATCTTCTTCTCTTAAAAAGTCATAGGAATTACTATGGCGATAGTCTGAATATTCTCCTCGCATTTCCGGTGAATACGGGGCCGAGGTCATGTTTACCCGTAAACTTTGTTCTGCCCCGAATAAGGCTGCCTCTATGTCTTTTTCCGTGTCAAAGGCGTTTTCAAAGGTGACCGAGTTTTCCGGTTTTAATTCGACCCACTCTTCACAGGCACACATCATGAATGCCCCGATTAGCGTTAAAAATAAGTATCGTTTTTTCATCGCTTAAAATTTCAATGTTAAACCTAATGTTAATTTGCGAGCTAAGGGGTAGGAACTCCCCACGTCTTCACCATTGCGGATGTCCACGATTTCAGGTTCAATACCGGAGTAATTGGTGAACGTGTGTAGATTTTCCCCGCTGGCAAAGATCCTCAACTCGTCCAGCCCGCATTTCTGCATCCATGCTTTGGGCAATGTGTAACCGATAGATACTGTTTTTATTTTCAGCCAGTTGACCTTTTCAACTCTTCGATCGACATATCGTCCACCCCATAAATAAGTGTCCCAATCAAATTGCCATCTAGGGAAGTCCGGATTATCGCCGGGTTTCTCCCAGAAAGATACTTTATTTAAGTTCATGACAATGGCCGGGTATTCTGCAGCACCAAAACCAGATAGGCATCTCGTTTGGGTAATGTTCAACATGTGTCGTCCTAATTGGAAACTTAATAGGATATTCACATCGAAATTTTTCCATTGGAATTCATTCACGATTCCCCCGGAGACTTTCGGTAAAGCACTTCCACAATATACCTCATCGTCAAAAGCATTTATTTTACGATTTCCATCCACGTCAATGAATTTGTAGTCTCCCGGTTTGTAAAACGTGGAGCTTCCCGTTTCAGATGCTAAAGGGGCTTTTATACCTATTTGGTTGTAAAAAACGGGGACTTCATCCTGATAGTCGATATACCCGTCTGTTTTCAAGGCGTATATTCCATTTAGTGATTTTCCGATTACTCGAACCAAGTCTAAATCTTTTCCAGTATATGATTTTTCGAAACGATTCCAATTACGGGCAGCGTTCACGGATATTTTCCAATATAAATCGGACTTCCTGAATATTTCGTATTTGACCATGACTTCCAAACCTTCGTTGGAAACGGCTGCTGCATTGCGCCATTGACTACCATACCCGGTGTTTATCCCGGCACTAGGTAAGCGAACCCGGTCTAATAATTTGTCTGTATAACGGTAGTAATAATCAATCGTGATACCTAAACGGTGATCAAACATATCCAAATCTAACCCGAAATCATACTGGTCCGTTTCTTCCCATGATAATTTGTCATTATAAAGCCCGTCACCCCATTGGGGTTCGATATAACTATTTCCGAGGTAAGATGTACTTCCCACGTTCATAATTCCTAATGCTAAGTAATTTTGGGAAAAGTGCATCCCGGAACGTCCCCAACTGGCTCGTATTTTTCCAAAAGATACCCACCCGAGATTGTCTCTCACGAAAGGCTCTTCCGAGAAACTCCATGCTGCGGCTACAGATGGGAAAGTTCCCCAGCGGTTGTTTTTCCCGAACGTGGAACTCCCATCTCTTCGAATACTGGCAGAAAAGAGGTATTTTTCCCGGAAACCGTATTCTAAGCGAGCAAAATAAGATACTAGTGTTTTTTCCTGCATATCGGACTGGTAATCTTTAAGCGCCCGGATCTCCGCATAATCTCCCCAGCCTACAGTTTCTAAATCCGGCATACCATAAGGAGCGTAGTAAATTTTATCACTTGGGGATTTTCGGGCTGATCCTCCGTTGTATTCTTCTTGATCATATTGATAGGAAAAACCTGCCATAAATTCAATATTATGATCTTCATGAATTGTTTTTTTGTAACTTAACAGGTTTTCATTCAACACCATCAAGTTGATCCCAGTTTCCCCGATGGAGATTGAATTGTTGTCGCTTGCGATGTACGAAGGGGAGAAATAATTTCTTCGGCTTATAGCGTAGTCTGCGGCTAGAGAACTGGAAATATTCAATCCGTCAATAATATCGTACCCTAGACGAAAATTACTACGTAGACGGATAGCTCGATTAGTTTCTTTCGTTCCTCTGTATGCTTTTAGAACTTCCTGCCACACGACAGATTCTTCACCGGGAAGTAAAGATGAAAGTTTATATGGTTCTCCGGGAATGGTTTCGATAGGGACTAAAGCTCCACTAAAACGAAGGTGGTCGTCGGCACTGGATGATGCCCTTTTCTTTTGTGCCAGCGAGGCGTTGAAACGAATGTCAACGCTTAGCTTGGGAACAGGAATGACACTCATGTTAGAATTTAAATCAATTCGTTTGAATCCGGTGCCTTTGAAAACACCTGTTTCATTGTAATATCCTAGTCCGATGCCGTATGTGATTCGTTCACTTCCACCATACGCTTGTATATTCGCATTCGTGATTTTTCCCGTCTCGAAATAAATTGGGAAATAGTTTGTGGAATGATTGTAGAATGAGTTCAGACTATCTTGATATATACTCCCGTTTCCTTCCGGCATACTGTTTTTGTCCGGGTACCAGAAACCGTTATAATAGCTTTGCGTGTTTTCATATTGTTCTGCCAGACTTTGGGGGTATTTGTAACTGTTGGTTTTCTTGTCCAGATAGGCTCTAAAATTGTTTTCCGTACTTTTCAAGCGTAACAATCTTTCAGCCCGTCCTGTCGTCAAGGCCGGGTATTCCGGGAGTGTACTCCATGTTTCTGAAAAATTCACGGAAAAGGTGGCATCTTGGTTTTGTCTTCCTTTTTTCGTGGTAACGATGATGACCCCGTTAGCCGCTCTTGAACCGTATATGGCGGCTGAAGAGGCATCTTTCAATATTTGTATGGATTCGATCATATCCGGGTTCAAGTCGGAGAGTAGGTTGGTTCCTGTGATCGGGGAAGTAAACGTGTTTAAAGGTACTCCGTCGATTACCCATAGCGGATTTGAGAATCTCCGTCCGGCTTCTACATCCAATGAGTTATATCCTCTTACGGTAATAGCCACGTCACCGCCTCCGGGGGCCCCGGAAAGATTTGTAATGTCCAGTCCGGCTACACGACCTTGTAAAAGATTGGCAATGTTACCGGAAGGAATCCCTCTGAATTCTTCTGCTTTTACCACGGAAACGGCACCTGTCGATTTCCGGCGGGTGGTTGTTCCATAGGCGACAACCACTGTTTCATCCAGTGTTTGAATATCTTCTTCCAGAGTGATCCGGAGGGTATCTGTCTTTTCCGTGAAATTTACTTTTTGGGTTTTAAAGCCCACGAAAGAAAATTCCAATGTCCCTTTGGTTAGCGGGAGTGAAAGTGAAAACCATCCCTTGTTATTGGTGGCTGTTCCGAGGTTAATATTGGTCAGTTTGACCGTCACGCCCGGAATGGGTTCTTTTTTCTTGTCATAAACCCAACCTTTTAACGTGACGGACTTTTTCTCGTCCAACGTGTCCATTTTAAGTTTTATGACAATGGCATTGTTTAACACGACGTATTCCAAATTCGTGTTTTTCAAACATTTTTGTAGAATCTTCTCCACGTCCACTTCTTTTTCATTCAAATCGATCCCCTTTATCCGGGCGATGTCTTCGTTGTTGTACATGAACGTGAACCGGGTCTGCTGTTTTAACTCCCAAATCACTTCTTCCAGTGACGCGTTTTGTTTTTTGATCGTGACAGTCTGTGCATTCAGGCTAGCAAAAGTCTGAACGACAAAACACGTGAGTAGTAGAAAGGTTAATTTCATACATCTAAAAATTTTTTGCAATTTTCTCTCTAACGGAAAATCACTCTTCCATCTTTTTTTCATACCTTTGAAATGTTTTAATTATAACTAATTAATACAGAGGATCGGGAAATGTTGGCGCAGGCCCCGATCCTTTCTTATTATCGGGCGTGGATGGTTATGGTGTTGTCCTTGCGGGCGACAACCACTTTACCACTTTCATTAATAATTTCCAATAGATCGTCAATATTCTTGTACCTGTTCAGATTCGTGGAGATTCGGATTTCCTTGGTTTCTGCCGTGGAATAGAATATGGTCATGTTGTACCAGCGTGCGAGGTCATTCATCACGTCTTCCAGACGTTGATTCCGGAACACGAACATACCTTCAATCCATCCCGTGTAGAGTTCCGTGTCAACCTTTTGTACGGATGTCTTTCCGGTCTCCTTATCGTATCGGAATTGCTCGGATGGGGTTAATTGCACTTGTGTCTGATCGGTGTAAGCCCATACAGAACCTTCGACGAGAGTCGTATGCACGATGGGTTCGGTGGTGTAAGATTTCACGTTGAATTTTGTCCCGGTGACTTTTACTTGCATTTGTTCCGTGTTGACGATAAAGGGCCACTCTGCGGCTTTGTTTACTTCAAAATATCCTTCTCCATCTAGGTATACTTCCCGTTTTTCATCCCCGAATTCTACGGGATACCGCAGCGTCGATTCACAATTCAACCATACTTTTGTGCCGTCTGCTAATGTTACTTGGTAGTCGGCACCAGCCGGAACACGTAATGTGTGATACACGGTTTCTTTGTTTACCTTTTCCGGGGCATTGGTTCCGGTCGTGTATGTTTCCCCTGCATTGCTTTGATAGGAGAGTAGTTTTAACGTGTCATTCGTGATCAACGTTCCGTCCACGGCTTTTTGGTAAATTTTTTCTTGGGATAAATCAAGAACTTCCCCCGTGGAAACGATCAACTGGGCATTTCGTTTTCCCACGTGTTCAATTTGAACCATAGGGGAAACTGATTTTTTTTCTTTCCCTTGTTGTAACAACAAACCTCCTGCTAAAGCCGTCAGCACGCATACCCCTGCTGCCACGGAATACCATACCCTTCGGTTGATTTTTCTCTTTTCCGGAATGGGGGTATGAGAATCCTTTTGCATTTGTTGCCATAATTTTTGCCATTCCAGTTCCGGTTCTATTTGTTGACCGTATTCTTTTTGCAAAAATGCCATCCGGTTCGTAGTCACTTCCTCGAACAAGTGTTTATTCTCTTCTTCCTGCAACCAGCTCACGAACTCTTCTTGCAGTAGCCGTTCCGGTTCTCGGAGGTGTTCCAGTATGAATTCTATTTTATCCAGTTTTTCTTTCATTTGTCTCTGGTTTGATCTTTTACACTATATACACAGGTGAGGTTGAAAAATGGGTGAGTGAAAAATGAAATATTTTCAAAGGAAAATTACAAATGTTGTTACTTCCGATAGATATACCTAATTCTAGGGTTACTTTGGGGTAGTATATGGGTGTATGAATCTTTTTGCTACTTTGTAGATTGTTTGTTAGAGGTTGAAATAGAAATAAGGCAAATGTTATCTTTACTTATGATCTGTTAAAATGGCGGCTATAATCGGGCGATAAGGCGGCGACAATGCGGCGAGAGCGCCTAACAGGCTGGCAATAGTCTGGTAACTCCCTGGTAATTTGCATGATTAAGAGTAGAAAATCCTTATTTAATCCCCAAGGATTCTTTCGCGATAGAGATAAATGAAAGGTTTCAAATGTACAAATTGATATCATGCTTCATATTTTCTCCAAAATTTCCCCAAAGTCATATTCTATTTTCGCCCAAAAAATAGAATAGAATATGAATCGGTTATTATTGTTACTTTCATTTGGCATGGTCAGCCTGCATTCATATGGGCAGGAAGAAAATGGTAGGTCTCTACATTATTATATAGAAACTGCCAAAGAGAATAGCCCACTGATAACGGATTACCGGAATCAAAGGGCGATAGAGCAAACAGAACTTGAACGGTTGAAAGCCATGTACACACATTCCCGGTTGGAGTTGAACGGGGATTATTTGTTTGTACCGATTATCTCAAAGGATGGCGGACGAACGGCTTTCAAATGGAATGCGCGTTCTGCCACGGATTATTACGGGTATGATTTGGGTGAAAGTAGTGGTTCCTTTCATGCCGGAGCGACTTGGACACAACCTCTTTTAGGCAGAGGTTCATACAAGGTTGCGCAAGAGCAAGAAAAAATAAATACGGATATGGCAGACTATCGTATCCGCATGGAGGAACATCAGTTGGAACGTTCTGTCACAGAACAATATCTGCTTTGCCTCCTTGACAGGGCACAAATGGATTTTACGGATTCCGTTGGAGGCATGATTAATCGTCGAATAGAGATTGTTCAAAAGCTGCTTGAAAATGGACTATCCAAACAATCGGATCTGAAACTGCTTGCCATTGAGCGGGAGGCAAATAGGGAATTGTATGCTGCGGCTTGCCAGTCTTACCATACCCATCTGATGGATTTAAATTTACTTTGCGGCATTGATGACACGACAGATGTGGTATTGCCAGATATAAACCTGTTCATCCGGTTACAGGCGGATGGTGAGCAAAGTTTTTTTACCGAGCAATTCCGGTTGGATAGTCTAAATACGGTGGCATCTTTGCGTTCCTTTAACCTGCAATACAAGCCCCGGCTAGATTTGTTTGTGAATGGGGGAATACAAATTGGTGATTTTACCGGATGGTATCGGCATTTCGGATGGAGTGCCGGATTGACATTTTCATGGACAATTTTCGATGGCAGGCAGAAACGCTGGAAAGAGCGTCAAGCTCAGTTACAACAGAATAGTATTCAGGCTTATAAAGATAATTCAGAATATCAAAGAAGTATGAAGATTCGACAATGCCTGTCCGAGTTGAATAGATATGATGAAAGAGAAAGAATGTTGGAAAATCAGGTTGCTGAGTATGAATCTGTTCTGTCCGATTACAACAAGGAGATGGGCGTCGGTCAGGTATCAATGTTAGATTATATCACGGTTCTTCGGAATAAGATTCAAACGGAGAAAGACCGTTTGTTGCTCCGGACAAATAAACAGCTTGTTATAGCCGCCTATAATTATTGGAATTGGTAATATTAAATCATTATGGTTATGAAATATTTTATTATTTTATTATCGCTTGTACTGGGGCTTAATGGATGCAAACAAAGGGATGCGTCGACGGTAAATGTAAAGGAAGAAGAACCCCGGACCTCTGTTACATTAACTCACGTGACTTTAGGTAAAATCGAGAAAGAAATCGTATTCTCTGCAACCACGGTCTTTCAAAATAAGTCGGTTATCAGCGCACCGATTCCTGCTTTCATTACGGAAGTTCTCGTGACCCCGGCAGCAAGGGTGAAAATGGGGCAGACTCTTTACAAGATCGAGAGTAAAGAACAACACGCTTTAGGGAATGGAGATCATGTCTCCATTCCCATAAAAGCGGAACGTGACGGTATTATTCTTGACGTACAGCAACAGGTAGGAAGTTATGTCACTGAAGGTGCGGAACTTTGTTCTATCGCCGAATTAGAAAGCCTTGCCTTCGAGATTAATATTCCTTACGAGCAACAACGGTATGCGCGTGCCGGGAATAAGTGCATACTGGAATTACCTGACGGAACCCGACTGACGGCAACGGTTCATTCTCCATTGGTAATGATGAATACGACTTCACAGGCCGAGAGGGTGATTGCACGAGCAAAAACACTTTTCCTGCCTGAAGGGATGAATGTTAAGGCTGTGTTTACAGTAAGTGATTCGTCGTCGGGTAATGGTATGATACTTCCCAAAGGTGCTGTACAGAGCGATGAGACGCTTACTGAACATTGGATTATGAAGTTATCTGACGATAGCACGGCAATCAAAGTTCCAGTAGAAATTGGTAACAGCAACGCTTTGGAAATTGAAATTAAATCGTCCGCCTTGTCTCCACGAGATCGTGTTGTCCTCACTGGCGGTTATGGTTTGGAAGACGGGGCAAAAGTGTTCATTGTGAAAGGGGAGGAGGAATTATGAATACGATACAGAAAAAAGGTCTCCATCAACTGTATTGCCGCCCGATTCTATTCGTGGGATTGCTTTTGTTGCTTGCGGGAGTGTGGTGTTATATGCGGATGCAGACCAATTTGTTTCCGGAGGTGTTGTTTCCCCGCATTACGGTGATAGCCGATGCCGGGCAACAGCCTGTTGATCGCATGATGATAACCGTTACCAAACCTTTGGAGAGTGCGGTGAAGAAAGTGCAGGGTACGACTGTTGTCAAAAGTAGTACAAGCCGGGGCAGTTGTGTGATAGATGTTTATTTCAACTGGGGATTGGATATTTATGCCTTAAAGACCCAACTGGAAAGTCGCATTAATGAGATTAAAAATTTTTTGCCTGATGGCACGGTTATTTCGACCGAAGCGATGAACCAGTCTTTGTTTCCGGTTTATGGGTTCACGTTGGAAAGTAAGACACATGGCCGGATAGCCCTGCATGATGTGGGAAATCTAGTGGTTCGTCCGATGTTCTCGCAAGTGGACGGTATCAGTAATGTTGTGGTGCGTGGGGGGAAGGTGAAAGAGTTTGTTGTCAAGCCCGATGCTTCAAAGATGACAGCTCTCGGTATCACTCCAGCACAGATAAAAACAGCTTTTGCACAAACAAATTTTGTACTGGGGAATGGTAACGTGGCAGATTATAGTCGTTTGTATTTGACACTGACTGATACACGAATCAATGATATGGAAGAGTTACGGAATGTGATTATCCGTAATGATGGTAAGCGGATCATCCGTTTACGTGATATAGTAACCGTTGAGATTCAGGAGCAACAAGAATTTTTGAAAATTAATGCGGATGGAAATGATGCCGTACTCGTTGATTTGGTGAAACAGCCGGGGGTGAATCTGATAGATTTCGCCAAACACGTGGAAAATAAGGCTGATGAGATAAGAAAGCAACTTCCGGTGGGTTATGAACTTAAACCTTATTATAATCAAAGTGCTTTCGTAGGCGATAGTATTCACAGTGTGCTGAAAACGATCTATGAAGGTTTGTTCCTTGCTCTTATTGTCATGGTCCTTTTCCTTCGTTCATGGCGGTCTAGTTTGGTGGTTATGCTGACTATTCCCGTTACGGTGGCTTTTAGTATTCTGCTTTGTTATTTGGCCGGTATTACCATTAATGTCATGTCACTTGGTGCGATGGCTGCTTCGGTAGGGCTGATTATTGACGATGCCATTGTCGTTATCGAACAGATTTATCGGGAGCATGAAGAACGGCCCGGTATAGACCGTTTCACGGTGGTACGCCATGCCATTCGAAACCTTTTTCCTGCCATGGTGGCTTCTTCTCTTTCAACGATTGTCATTCATTTCCCGTTCCGGTTGATGAGTGGGTTGGCAGGTAGTTTTTTCAAGGAACTGTCCGATACGATGCAACTTACGCTTGTTGCATCGTTTCTCGTAACTTGGTTGTTACTGCCCGTGTTACATCTCGTTATAGGATATAAGAAACAGTTTCGTCCGAAGGATTTGGACGTCAAGAAACTGGAAGAAAATTCCATCCGGAAAGTTCATTTCCTGACGGTAGTTTACCGTAAACCGTTGATTGCTGCCGGATTCGTCCTGCTCTTGGGTATGGGGGGCTGGTATACCGCTTCTCGATTACCTTCTGGTTTTTTACCTGATCTGGATGAAGGAACGATTGTACTTGATTATCATTCTCCTGTCGGAACGGATATAGAGGAAACTGATCGTTTGTGTCGACAGATGGAACGTATCATAATGGCTCATCCCGATGTACAGGCCTATTCACGGCGCACGGCTCTAGGTATGTCGTTTAAGACTCGTCCCAGTAATTTCGGTGATTACTTGATCCAATTGAAGACCGACCGAAAAGTAAGTACACCCGAGGTGATCAGCGATCTGCGCCGGCAGATTTCTGTTGCGGTCCCGTTGATGACGATTGATTTCGGGCAACGTATTTCAGACTTGTTAGGCGACTTGATGAGTACGCCCAAACCTATCGAGGTGAAAATTTTTGGTGATGACTATGCTGTTTTACAACGGTTGGCGGGTGATGCGGAAAAAGTTATGCAGGCTGTTTCGGGTATTGTTGATATAGATAACGGTCTTGTACCTGCCGGAGCCTCATTGGTCTTTACCCCCAATCAAGAACGTCTTTCACAATTTGGGATTTCGGTGACTGATTTTCAGGAACAACTTACAGCACACACGGGTGGAATTCCTCTTTGCCAGTCCTCCAACATGATCGAGCCGAATCCTGCCCAGGCAGCCATGACGGGTGGACTGCAGATTGGTTCCGTGCAGGAGGGGGAACAAATGCGCCGAATCTTACTCCGTTTTACGGATTTTAAAGATAATTCCCCTGAATGGTTGGAGAATCAGCCTATTTTTTTGCCTGATGGTAGCACTCGTCCACTCAATTTCTTTTGTGATGTACGTGTCACTCCGGGAGAAATAGAGCAACGGCGTGAAGATTTGAAAAGTAATATTACTCTTACCGCTCGATTGGAAAACAGGGACTTGGGCCGTGCGATAGCCGACTTGCAAGCGGCTCTTGATACGCAACTTCGCCTTCCTCAGGGGTACAGTATCTCGTACGGTGGGGCCTATTCTGAACAACAACAGTCATTCCGCGAATTGATGATGATTCTTGCGCTTGCTGTGTTGTTGGTTTTTGCCGTTCTGATGTTTCTTTTCCGTGAATGGAGTATATCGTTGACCGTATTGTTTATTTCCGTGCTGGGCATCTGCGGTTGCTTGTTGGCATTGTGGTTGACGGGTGTACCCCTTAATGTGAGTAGTTATACGGGTATTATTATGGTGGTAGGTATTATTGCCGAGAATGCTATTTTCACCGTGTGGCAGTACAAGATGAATCGCCATTCGGGTGGAGATGTTTTTGAAGCTGTGGATTATGCCATAGCCCTACGTATTCGTCCCAAACTGATGACGGCTATTGGTGCGGTACTTGCTCTCATGCCTTTGGCTTTGGGAATTGGGTTGGGCGCACAAATGCAACAACCGTTGGCGGTGGCTGTCATCGGGGGATTTATCGTCGGTTTACCATTACTTTTGTTGGTATTGCCGAGTATGATGTTGTTAATTTATAAAAAGAATGGATGAAACATAGATAAATAACAATGGGTTTACGGTAAGATTCTGGTAAATCTTCAAATTTTCTTCAAAATCGTCCGATATTTTTACAGTCCTAATTCAATAAGATTATGACAGCATGAAAAGGATTGTACTATATATCATTGGCATTTGTAGCTTTGCTTTCTTATCGGCTCAAAATTTAGTAGAAGAGGATAGTCTGCGTGTTCCTGCGACAAGTAACTTTAGTAAAAGGCTTGACAGGTTCTCATCTTCCCGGCTTTACCAAATGACGTATATCGGTGTGCCGTTAGTGGTTGGTGGCTTGATCGTGAAAAGTGAAGACGACCATTTTCGGGGTTTGCGTAATACTTATCTGCCGCAGTTTGATCGGCATTTGGATGATTATCTACAATATACTCCTGCCGCGGTAATGCTTGGCATGAAAGTGGCTGGAGTACAAAGTCGTAGCTCATGGGGCAGGATGCTGGTTTCCGATGCCTTTTCTATTTTTCTTATGGGGGGAGTCGTAAATTTATTGAAACAAACAACTCATGTTGAGCGTCCGGACGGGTCAAATAAACACTCTTTTCCCTCCGGGCATACCGCTACGGCATTTATGACTGCCACCATGTTTAATAAGGAATACGGGCATAAGAGTCCGTGGGTTGGTATCGGGGCATACGGTGTTGCTACTGCTACCGGATTGATGCGGATGGCAAACAACAAACATTGGTTGAGTGATGTCTTGACCGGGGCGGGTATTGGTATACTTTCAACAGAGGTAGGCTATTATCTAGCGGATTTGATATTCAAGGAAAGAGGGATTAATCGTTTCGCAAATGAAGATATGTTCGATCGCATGGATAAGCCTTCTTTCGTGAGTCTGTATCTCGGTCTGAATATCCCGTTAAGTGGGTACGATATTGACGAGCAAACGGAGTTCCGTACTTCATCAGGTAGTTCGGCCGGTGTGGAGGGGGCATATTTCTTCAACCCGTACGTGGGTATTGGTGGGCGCTTCACGGTCTCCAATACATCAATAATAGTCAATAAAGATCGGGCGGAGAATAACACGTTCGATGCCTTATCGCTTTGTGGGGGAAGTTATTTTTCATATCCGTTATCTTCACGATGGTTGATAGGCAGTAAACTTTTGGGAGGATATGTACATTATCCGCAATTGAAACTCACCGACCGATTGGTTCCCGCAAGAAACGGGTTTTGTTTCGGAAGTGGCATTTCGTTGACATTCAAAGCAAAGGAACATTATGGAGTCCGCTTTTTCTTCGATTATAATTTACTTCCGTCGCATAGTAAAAATAGTAATGAATACATGAATACGCTTACTTTGGGGACATCATTCATGATCACCTTTTAAATTCATATTCACCCGTGGGGGTAATTACAAAATCGGGAATTTGGGTATGAATATCCGTAATTCATATACAAACCCGCTTGTTCCATTGCCGTAAATTTGCCATCAGAAGTTTAATAATAAAAGATAGCAAATTATGGATGGGAGAAACCTTTTGAAAACAGTATCGAGTTTTGTGCTGCTTACCATGTTGTCATGCAGCCCGACAGTGAAAGAGAATACTGACCAGCCCAATATAATGGAAGTGGAAAAGAAAAATCTCGGCAAACTGTTGGCTCTCTATCCGAAGCCGATGACAGTTGTTGGTACGAAGGTGGAAGGAAAGGTGAATTGGCTTGTTGTCGGACATACGGGTGTTATCGGTCATGATCGCGTACTCGTCAGTATGAGTAAACAACATTATTCCAATCAGGGAATCAAGCAATCGAAAAAACTCTCCATTAATCTCGTTAGCCGGGAGATGCTGCCTAAAGCGGATTATGTGGGTAGTGTGAGCGGGGAGACGGTTGATAAATCGAGCGTGTTCGCTTATCATATCGGGGAGAATGGTACGCCTGTGATTGACGTGTCGCCTTTGACAATGGAGTGTAACGTGGTGGATATTTACGAAACCGAGGGGTTTGATAATTTCATCTGCACCGTGGTTAATACCTATGCGCTTCCCGATGTACTTGATCATAACGGTAAACTCGACTATACCCGGTTAAAGCCTGTGTTGTTTGAATTTCCGACTTACTCTTACCTTGCCACGGGGGAGGTGATCGGGAAGTGTCTGAATCTGGATGAGGAGTCCGGTATGTGTGCGAAACAACCGATGGCGGCTGATGGTATTGTGCGCCTGTCGAAAATAGAGGTTTATCCGGAGTATCTTGACGAGTATATGAAATACGCAACGGAAGTGGGCGAAGTTTCCCTGCGCATCGAACCGGGGGTGTTGACTATGTATGCTGTCAGCGAAAAGGAGAATCCCTGTATGGTAACGATTCTCGAAACCTATGCCAGTCAAAAGGCTTACGAGTTACATATTGCATCGGAACATTTTCAAAAGTACAAACAGGGAACGTTGCACATGGTTAAGAGACTGACGCTTTCTGACCAGACGCCCCTTAATCCTGCAAATCAAATTAATAACTTCATTCAATAAACAAAACGACTATGAATAAATTTCTCTTATTTTCAGTATTCAGTATTTTAACATTCAATGTTATGGCACAAGAAAAGATCGTACAGACGGCTGGGCGTAATCAACTCGGAGAGTTTGCCCCTAAATTTGCGGAACTTAATGATGATGTACTTTTTGGTGAAGTTTGGAGCCGCACGGATAAACTGGGTCTGCGTGACCGTAGTCTAGTAACCATTACCTCCCTCATTAGTCAGGGTATTACGGATAGTTCGCTTACTTATCATCTTCAGACGGCAAAAAAGAACGGAATTACCCGTACTGAAATTGCCGAGATTATCACCCATATAGGATTTTATGCCGGTTGGCCGAAGGCGTGGGCTGCATTTAATTTGGCCAAGGGAGTGTGGGCAGAAGATTCGACAGGTAATGATGCTAAGGCTGCTTTCCAACGTGAAATGATTTTCCCTATCGGCGAGCCGAATACGGCCTACGCGAAGTATTTTATTGGTAATAGCTACCTCGCCCCGGTTTCTCGTGAGCAAGTTGCGATTTCCAATGTTACGTTTGAACCGCGTTGCCGCAATAACTGGCATATCCATCGTGCAACGAAAGGTGGCGGGCAAATGCTTATCGGTGTTGCCGGACGGGGGTGGTATCAAGAAGAGGGTAAGGCTCCCGTGGAGATTCTGCCCGGTACGGTCATCCATATTCCCGCGAACGTGAAACATTGGCACGGGGCAGCCGCTGATAGTTGGTTTGCTCATTTGGCCTTCGAGGTTCCCGGAGAGAAAACCTCCAACGAATGGCTCGAACCGGTTACGGATGAAGAGTACAACAAGCTCGAACAGACTAAATAATTATTCCTGTATAACTATGGATTTCAGGGAATTGAATAACGGGGTGAAGATGCCGATGCAAGGTTTCGGTGTCTTCCAAATACCCGATGCAACCGAGTGCGAGAGAGTCGTTACCGATGCTCTCGCTACCGGTTACCGGCTTATCGACACGGCGTCGGTATATGGAAATGAACGGGCTGTCGGGGCGGCTATTCGCAACAGCGGTATTTTGCGGGAAGAGTTGTTTATTACAACCAAAGCGTGGATCTCGGAGATGGGATACGAACAGACGTTACGGTCATTCGATGTTTCGTTAGCCCGTTTAGGTTTGGATTATCTTGATCTTTATCTGATACATATGCCTTTCGGGGATTATTACGGGGCGTGGCGGGCAATGGAAGAACTTTATTCGGCAGGCCGTGTACGAGCCATCGGGGTTTGTAATTTCGAACCGGATCGATTGTCGGATTTGTGTCACAATGCGAGCGTTATCCCGGCAGTCAATCAAATTGAAATGCATCCTTATACCCGGCAGAGTGAGGCGGTGCGGATCATGGGGGAACTTGGCGTACAGATGGAGGCATGGGGACCTTTGGCCGAAGGACGGAACGGGCTGTTTACCGATGAAATATTGACCGGAATCGGTCGTAAATATGGTAAATCGGCAGCACAGGTCGTACTGCGTTGGCATTTGCAACGTGGTGTTGTTGCCATCCCGAAGTCGGTACATCGGACTCGGATGGAGGAGAATTTCAATATCGGAGATTTCACTTTGTCGGTGGAGGATATGGCGGCAATTGATGCCATGGATACGGGATGCAGCACGATTCTTGATTTGCACGCCCCGGCCGAAGTGGAACGACTTTATAATATTGAATGCCAAGCATAATAAATATTGGAATTTATACATGAATTTGCAGTACATCAACTCCCTCCCCCCTTCGGGGTACTCCCTCTATAAACAGAGGGAGCGTTGAAATACTCTCTATTTTCGGGAAGAGTCACCAGCTCCTCCTCTGTTTATAGAGGAGGTGGCACGAAGTGACGGAGGAGTTTGAGTATGAAAACAAGCATTACCTTCATGGACTGTAAAGTAGTATGTAATTACAATACGTCCTTTAATTTTGTACTATGGGGATGTACCCATAAGATTTGAAAGGAAATAAAGATATGACAACGAAGGAATTTAAAGAGTATGTAAAGATGCGTAAGGCGCTTAATACAGAGGAAATACATCGTTTTATGGATGCCATGAGTAACGAGGCGAGACGGATCACATTCCTGTTGAATACGGCATACCGTACACCGGACGAAGTACGTGGGTTGCTTTCCGAATTGTTTGGTTATCAAGTGCCGTCGTCCCTTCGGGTATTTCCTCCGTTTTATGCGGATTTTGGAAAGAATATTACTGTTGGGGAGAACGTATTTATTAATGCCTGTTGTCATTTTCAAGATCATGGCGGGGTGACCATTGGCGATGGATGCCAAATTGGGCATAATGTTGTTTTCGCCACGCTCAACCACGGGTTAGCCCCGGAAGATCGTAAAACGACTTATCCGGCTCCTATTGTGTTGGGTAAAAATGTGTGGGTAGGTTCCAACGCAACAATTCTTCAAGGAGTAACCATTGGTGACAATGCTGTTATCGGTGCGGGTGCGGTCGTTACGAAAGATGTGGCGGCGAATGCGATTGTAGGCGGTGTTCCTGCACGTTTTATCAAAATGATAGACGGGTGAGGATATATTAATTGAAAGATATATTTACTTTATTTTACCCGGTTCTGCTGTTTTATAGAGAGTTCTTTATATATTTGAAAAAATGAACGAAGTAGTTCTAAAAATACAAATATATGATTACAGATATTCGTTTGAGAAGTCAGCAATTGGTGAATCCGGCTTTTAATGATCCCAAGGAACTTGTGGCATGGATGGGGGCTTTGCAGGGGCAGGAGTATAGTATGGCGAAGTGGGCCGTGGGGTTACGGTTGAAGAAACCGGACATCCGGAAGGTGGAGGCGGCTTTGGAGAAAGGGGAGATATTGCGGACTCACGTGTTGCGCCCGACTTGGCATCTGGTGGTGGCGGAGGATATTCGATGGATGTTGAAATTGTCTGTCAGACGGGTGAAGTTGGCGTACGATTCGTATTGGAAAAATCATGGAATATCGGAAGAGTTGTATATCAAGAGTCTTGAAGTGATCGTGAGGGCTTTGGAGGGGAATCGCTACTTGACCCGACAGGAGATTGGAGAGGAGTTGAACCGAGCGGGTGTTATCGTGGGGGATGATCTGGTCGGGTATTTTCTGGGAAGGGCGGAAGTTGACAGTATCATCTGTAATGGCGTGGATAAGGGAAATAAACGTACGTATGCTTTGCTGGATGAACGGGTGCCCCCGATGAAAGAGTTACACAAGGAAGAGGCTTTGGCAAAATTGGCGATCAAATATTTCAGAAGTCATTCCCCTGCCAGCTTGCAGGATTTTATCTGGTGGTCGGGGTTATCTATAACGGAGGCAAAACAGGCCGTCGGGTTGATTGATGCGGAACTGATTACGGAGAGGATTGGGGAGACGGACTGGTTAATCCATCATTCGTGTGCAAGGAATGTACGGGCGAAGCGGGTTATACATTTGTTACCCTCGTATGATGAATATCTTATTAGTTATAAAGATCGTTCGATGGCATTGGCGCCGGAATATTATAGGAAGGCTTTTAATACTTTTGGAATTTTCTACCCGGTGATTTTGTATAACGGGAAGATTGTTGGGAATTGGAATAAGTCTACTAAAAAGAAAGCATTAGGGGTTGAGTCTTCTTTCTTTATACCGGGTATTGAGGTCGATGAGGGAGAGTTGGATAAGGCAAAAGAAAGGTTTAGAGTGTTTAATAACGGGGAAAATGACTGATGCCGGATCAGTCGAAACGTCGGTGCGGATGTGAGAACAGAAGCAACAAGAGAGAAGCGGGAAATTCGTCCCGTAAGGTTTTTAAGCCTGTCGTGATGTGAGTTTTCACGGTATTCACCGAAATATTTAATTCTTCGGCAATTTCTTTATACTTTTTACATTCGATAAAACTGAGTTTCATCACTTGCGAGCAACGTTCGGGGAGGAGTTCTATGCGGGCCAGAATGCGTTCCAACAATTCTTCCCGGGCGGAATCATCCGATAGCGTGTAAGTCGGGTCGTCTGCAAGGTGTTGACGTACGTGATTATTCTGGATTTTTTTATGTTCCAAATAGTTCAACGCCCGGTTACGGGTGAGGCTGAACAGGTAGGGAAATATGGGGCGGGTGAAATCAATGGAGGCCCGGTGATACCATAAACTGAGGAACACGTCGTGTACAATGTCTTTGGAGGCATCCAGATCGTTTACCAAGCTCATGGCATGGAAACAGAGGGTACGATAGTGTTGCTTGAATAATTGTTCAAACACGAGGCTACTTTGTTTATTGTCTTGCACACGTTCCATAATCCGCTTTGGTTGTTTGCAAAGTTAGGAAAAGTGAAATTAAAAACAAAATAGCTCCTGATACGTATTCCTGTTTTTTTAATTAATTTTGGCGTTCAAAGATAAGATTATGGAATGGTTGAGTAGTTTATTAACAGAACATTCAGTGATTCAGGCAGTAATCGTGGTTTCACTGGTGTCTGCGGTGGGGCTGGCTTTAGGAAAAATCAGCATGTGGGGCGTGTCGTTGGGAGTAACTTTCGTGTTTTTCGTGGGCATCATGGCAGGACATTTCGGGTTGTCGATCGATCCGCAGATGTTGAATTACGCGGAGAGTTTCGGGTTGATTATTTTCGTGTATGCCTTGGGGGTACAGGTGGGACCCGGTTTTTTCTCTTCCTTGGGAAAGGGAGGGCTGAAATTGAATATGTTGGCCATGTTGGTGGTTTTGTTGGGAATCGTGATGACCTTGGGATTTCATTGGTCCACGGGAGTGTCGTTGCCGGATATGGTGGGAATTCTGAGTGGTGCGGTGACAAATACGCCTGCTTTGGGTGCGGCTCAACAGACGTTGAAACAATTGAATGATCCCGCTATTCAACAATCAGATCTGGCATTGGGGTGTGCCGTGGCTTATCCGTTAGGGGTGGTGGGTGTGATTCTGGCTGTTATTTTTGTACGTAAACTTTTCGCATCCAGTATATTTTTCAAGAAAAGTGATGAAGATAGCCACAAGAAGACGGTGGTTATGGGATTTCTCGTGAGCAATCCCGGTGTGTCCGGTAAGACCATCCAAGAGATCGCCCGGCAATCGTCGAAGAAGTTTGTGGTTTCCCGGTTGTGGCGGGATGAGAAGGTGATTATCCCGGCGTCCGATACCGTGGTGAGAGAGGGGGATTGTTTGTTGATGATCACGACGGAAGGGGACGTGGAGGCGCTGACGATGTTGATCGGGAAGCGAGATACGAGGGATTGGAATAAGGAAGATATTGACTGGGATGCTATTGATAGTCAATTGGTGTCCCACCGGATCGTGATTACCCGACCGGAGATTAACGGGAAACGGTTAGGAGCGTTGCGGTTGAGAAATCAATACGGGATAAATATAACCCGCATTTACCGGGCGGGTATCGTGTTGTTGCCCACGCCGGATTTGACCTTGCAGTTGGGTGATCGGTTGACGGTGGTCGGGGAGGAATCGGCTATCGCAAAGGTGGAGAACGTGGTGGGGAATGCCGTGAAGGATTTGGATGAGCCGAATCTGGTGGCCGTTTTTATCGGGATGGTATTGGGGTTGTTGCTGGGATCAATTCCTTTGACGATTCCGGGTATCAGTTTTCCGGTAAAGTTGGGATTGGCCGGGGGACCAATTGTAATGGGGATTCTCGTGGGGGCTTTCGGTCCTCGGATTCACATGGTGACTTACACGACAATAAGTGCCAATCTGATGTTGCGGGCGCTGGGGCTTTCCATGTATCTGGCTTGTCTGGGACTGGATGCGGGAACTCATTTCTTTGAAACCGTGTTTCGTCCAGAAGGGGCGTTGTGGGTCGGATTGGGATTTGCGATTACGGTGATTCCGGTGATTCTTGTTGCGGCCGTGTCTATTAAATGGATGAAGATTGATTTCGGTTCGGTGGCCGGGATGTTGTGCGGGAGTATGTCGAACCCGATGGCGTTGAATTACGTGAATAGCACGGTGGATAGTGATACGCCTTCGGTGGCTTACGCGACGGTTTACCCGCTGACGATGTTCGTGAGGGTTATTATGGCACAGGTGATTTTGATGCTATTTTTGTAAGTAAGGAGGTCAAATACTCGTAATTCGTCAATAGTATACAATCATTTCTTGTGAAAATGTTAAAATAAAACAGTTCGCTGGTATAAGATTTGATGCAAGTTAAGGGTTGTTAGTGGTAAGATTGTAACTAAACGTTACGATATTCCGTAAACATATATTCAAACAATGTGAAATGTCAGGAAAAGAAATTCATACGAAAGAGACTTTCCAAGTTTTGGGCATGAGTTGTGCTGTCTGCGCTTTGAATGTGGAAACAACACTCGGTGCTCAAGAGGGAGTTTACGAGGCAAAGGTAAATTTTGCCGGTTCAACCGTTTTAGTGGATTATAATCCGCAGGTGATTACACCCGTGGAACTTCAAAAGGCCGTGGAGGCTGCCGGTTACGAACTGGTGGTGGAAAACACGGAGGATACGGATCAAGCGGATCGTTTGCAGCGGGAAGAGTTTCTCGCGTTAAAACGAAAGACGATCGGGGCTATTGTTTTGGCGATACCCGTGTTCGTGATTGGTATGTTTTTTATGCATATGCCCTATGGTAATTGGATTATGCTGGCTTTTACGATTCCGGTGATGGCGTTTTTCGGGCGGGACTTTTTTGTCCATGCCTATATGCAGTTGAAACACGGACGTGCGAATATGGACACGTTGGTGGCCGTCAGTACGGGAGTGGCATTTTTGTTCAGTCTGTTCAACACGATTTGGCCGGAATATTGGACGAGTCGGGGATTGGAGGCTCACGTGTACTACGAGGCCGCTGCGGTGATTATTGCTCTGATTTTGTTGGGGCGTTTGCTGGAGGCAAAGGCCAAGTTCAGTACTTCGACTGCGATAAAGAAATTGATGGGGTTACAACCCAAAACGGTGACTAAAATTCTTGCCGACGGCAGCGAAGAGGAGGTGCCTATCCGTGAGGTGGCGGTAGGGGATGTTCTGGTCGTGAAACCGGGGGAAAAGATTCCGGTGGATGGGGAAGTGACGGAAGGGGCTTCTTTTGTCGACGAGAGTATGATTACCGGGGAGTCGATACCCGTGGAGAAGGTGAAAGGACAACCCGTGTATGCCGGGACAATAAACGAGAAGGGAAGTTTCCGTTTCCGTGCCGATAAGGTTGGGGGAGAAACCGTTTTGGCCAATATTATTCGGATGGTGCAGGAGGCACAGGGAAGTAAAGCTCCCGTGCAGAAACTGGTGGACCGTATTGCCGGAATTTTTGTTCCGGTAGTGATGGGGATTGCGGTAATCACGTTTATCGTGTGGATGCTGATAGGTGGAGACCTTGCTTTCACTCATGCATTGCTGACGTCCATCACGGTGCTGGTTATTGCCTGCCCGTGTGCGCTGGGATTGGCGACGCCGACAGCGATCATGGTCGGGATCGGTAAAGGGGCGGAACATAATATACTGATCAAGGATGCCGAGAGCTTGGAGCTGATGTACCGGGTGAATGCGATCGTGCTGGATAAGACGGGGACGATCACGGAGGGAAAACCTGTCGTGACGGATATTTACTGGACTCCGGGGTCGGAAGACGAGCGTTATCCATCCATCCTCTTGGAGATCGAACGGCGTTCGGAACATCCGCTGGCAGATGCCGTGGTGCAGAAGTTTAAAGAGAAGGTTGTGAATGAAATATCGGTTTCGGATTTCGAGAATCAGACCGGTAAAGGGGTGACTGCAAAAGTCGGGGATAAGGTATATCTTGTTGGGAACCGGGCTTTACTGGAAGTGAGTCATGTTATTTTAGATGATGATAACGAGAAGCTTGCTGTCCGGTGGGAAGGCGACGGCAAAACGGTTGTCTTTTTTGCCGGAGAGGGTCGGGTGCTGGCATTGGTTGCTATTGCCGATAAGATCAAGGAAAGTTCTCGTCAGGCGGTTACGACGCTGCATGAAAAAGGAATTGATGTCTATATGCTGACCGGGGATAATGCCTTGACGGCTCGTGCTGTGGCAGATCAGGTGGGTATTCGTCATTTTAAGGCTGAAGTGATGCCGGGTGAGAAGGCTAATTTCGTGGAGGCCTTGCAGTACGAAGGGAAAGTGGTGGCCATGGTGGGTGACGGAATCAACGATTCGCAGGCGTTGGCACAGGCTGACGTGAGTATTGCCATGGGAAAAGGGTCGGATATTGCCATGGACGTGGCAAAGGTGACTTTGATTACTTCCGATCTGAACGTGATTCCCCGTGCTATCGCGCTTTCGCATCAGACGGTGCGGGCGATTCGACAAAATTTGTTCTGGGCGTTTATTTATAATATAATTGGTATTCCTTTAGCGGCAGGGGTGTTGTACGGGATCAACGGTTTTTTACTCAACCCGATGATTGCGGCTGCCGCGATGGCTTTCAGTTCGGTGTCCGTGGTGACTAATAGTTTGAGAATTAAATGGAAGAAATTGTAGCTATTATATAAACCAATAAAAGAAAGCAACATGGAAAAAAAGTTCAGATTTAAGACAACGTTGAAATGCAGTGGCTGCGTATCGAAAGTCACTCCGTTTTTGAATAGTTTGAGAGACGTGACGGAATGGAGCGTGGATTTGCAACATCCGGACAAGGTGCTGACGGTTATGTTGAAGACCGGAGATACGCACTCGGTGAAGAAGGCGTTTGAGAACGCGGGGTATAAAGTTGAAGAGTTCAGATAAACGATGTTAGTTATTTTATCACCGGCCAAGACCATGGATATGTCCGTGGTGGAACAGGAGTTTCCGGGTACCACTCCGGAGTACACGGCAGAGGCGGAATATCTGGCGGAGCAAATGCGCCGCTTTTCCGAATCCCAGTTAGAAAAGATGTTAAAGATCAGTCCTAAGCTGGCGGCGGAGAATTACGAACGTTATCAGAGGTTCGGATCGCTTTCGAATCCTCGAAAACAGGCATTGTTGGCTTATAACGGAAGTGTATTCAAAGCTATTGGTCCGAATTCTTTTTCTTTAGAGGACTTGAAGTATGCTCAAGATCGTGTCCGGATTATCTCAACGCTTTATGGTTTGGTGCGTCCGTTGGATTTGATCCAAGCCTACCGGATCGCGTTTGCCGTGAAGTTGGATGGGGCGAACCTGTACGATTATTGGGTTCCGAAGCTGACGACTCCATTATTGGAAGATGTGCGTAAGGTTGGAGGGATTATGGTGAATCTGGCCAGTATGGATATTCAGGGAGCGTTGAAAATGGACGAGTTGAGGAAACAGGTGAGAGTGATTACACCGGAATTTCAGGAATGGCGGGATGGTAAATACGAAACAGTTCGTACTTATGCCAAGATTGCACGGGGGACGATGACGAGATATATCGTGATGAATCGTGTTGAGGAACCCGAGGAGTTGAAAGCTTTCAACTGGGATGGGTACACGTTTAATGCTGATCTCTCGGACGAGGAACGTTATTTCTTTACCCGAATAAAGAAGTAAAACAGAAAGAGTTGCAGGTACATATTTCATGTTGCCTCCCAGTCTGCAACTTTTTCTAAAATATTTGGTCCGGGAAGAAACAAAAAAGACTTTTTGTAGGTATATCTAACCGTAATAATTAATCTGATTTAACTATGAAAGAACGAGAGATAGAACCGGGAACACCTGAAATCAATAAAAAGTATTCCATTGTAGTTGATAGAAAAGGGCCTTACTTGGTGTATGGTCATCCGCTTTTAAAACAACAGTTTATCGTGCAGAATGACGAGGGAAGTTCATGGTCATACCGGGATGGGATTGAGTACGATATGAATGATGAACCCACGGCTTTATGTCGTTGCGGGGCTTCTGCCAATAAGCCGTATTGCGACGGGGCTCACTTGAACACGAATTGGGACCCCACGCTGACAGCCGATAATATTCCTTTATTGAAAGATGCCGATGTGGTTGACGGGCCCACGCTTGAACTGACGGATAACGAGAAATATTGTGCTTTTGCCCGTTTTTGTGATGCTTACGGGAAGGTTTGGAATCTCGTGGAGGAGTCCGATGATCCGGAGGCTAGGGAGTTGACGATCCGGGAGGCTAATTATTGTCCGGCAGGTCGTTTGAAGGCTTGGGATAAGGATAAGGGGGAATTTATTGAAAATAAACTGGAACCATCACTGGTACTGTTGGAAGACCCACAGGAGCGTTGTAGCGGTCCCTTGTTCGTACGGGGCGGGATTCCGATTGACGACACGGAGGGCGTGAGGTACGAACTTCGGAATCGGGTTACACTATGTCGTTGCGGGGCGTCATCGAACAAACCTTTCTGTGACGGGACGCACGTGAGTATTCGTTTCCGGGACGGGTTACCGGGATCGCATGGCGGGATAAAGTAAAATGGTCTGAATCTGCAAATTAACTCATCGGGAGAATATTATATTCGAGATAACTATGACCATGTTATAAAGCAGGTGGTATATACTTATAAATACCTAATATCTGATTACAATATTTTGCATTTATGGTAGGAGCGGAGTAGGGGAGGCATTATTTGGGATTTTGCTTTTCCCGAATTACCCTCGTTTTCCGAACCTGAATATGTGAGCGTCCACGAAAAGGTATTTTATATCGGATTTGAGTTTTTCTATTGTTCTTAACATTTATTGTTTGTTGGCATGATATTTGTTGATTATTCGTGTAATCAATAAAATTGTAGGATGGATGCATTTCATATTTTTCTGGCCGTGATGACCGGAATTGCTGTTATTGTTTTTGTAGCCTTGTACTTCGTGAAAGCGGGTTATGGTATGTTTTTCGATGCCAAGTGGGGGCGACCAATAGATAACCGGATCGGCTGGGTACTGATGGAAGCTCCTGTTTTTATCGCGATGGCACTTTTCTGGTATTTCTCGGATAGGGGGTATGAGTTGGTGCCGTTGATTTTCTTTATTTTTTTCGAGATACATTATTTTCAGCGTGCGTTTATTTTCCCGTTATTACTGAAAGGTAAGGGGAGAATGCCGATGGGAATCATGTTGATGGGAATCACGTTTAACGTGTTGAATGCGTGTATGCAGGGAGGGTGGATTTTCTATTTCGCCCCGTCGGATCTTTATACCCCGGAGTGGTTGACGTCCCCGCAGTTTATTATCGGAACGGTATTGTTCTTTGCCGGGATGTTCACGAATATACAGTCGGACCATATTATTCGTCATTTGCGGCGTCCCGGTGACACGGGGCATTATTTACCCAAGGGCGGGATGTTTCGTTACGTGACTTCAGCAAATTATTTTGGCGAGATTGTAGAATGGGTCGGTTTTGCCATTCTCACATGGTCGCTTTCCGGGGCAGTTTTTGCCATCTGGACGTTCGCTAATTTAGTACCGAGAGCTAATACAATTTATCACAAATATTTGGGGATGTTCGGGGACGAGGTGAAAAAACGTCGTCTGAAACGAGTGATTCCTTTTATATATTAAGAAAAATGATATGACACGAGAATCCAAGTTATTCACGCCATTAACGATAGGGCCGCTGACTTTACGTAACCGAACCATACGGGCCGCGGCATTCGAGGGTATGTGTCCGGGGAATGCTCCTTCGGAAATGTTACATGATTATCATCTTTCGGTGGCCCGGGGGGGAATCGGGATGACGACGATCGCTTACGCTGCTATTGTTCGTAGCGGTTTATCGTTTCCCCACCAATTGTGGTTAAGGCCGGAGATTCTTCCTGCATTACGACAACTCACGGATGATATACACGCCACGGGTGCGGCTGCCTCCATACAGATCGGACATTGCGGGAATATGTCGCACAAGGGGATTTGTGGCTGCACGCCCATTTCCGCTTCGAGTGGTTTTAATATTTACTCGCCGACATTGGTGCGGGGAATGAAGAAAGAGGAGATCGTGGAGATGGCAAAGGCATTCGGACAAGCGGTGAATATGGCTAGGGAGGCAGGGTTTGATGCCGTGGAGGTTCATGCCGGACACGGGTATCTGATCAGTCAGTTCCTTTCCCCTTACACGAATCACCGGAAGGATGAGTTCGGGGGATCGCTGGAGAACCGGATGCGGTTTATGCGTATGGCTATGGCGGAAGTGATGAAAGCGGCGGGGGATGACATGGCCGTGTTGGTGAAGATGAATACCCGGGATGGATTCCGGGGTGGGATGGAGGTGCCGGAATGTATCGAGGTGGCCAAGGCTCTGGAAGAGACAGGGGTTCATGCCTTGATTTTGAGCGGTGGTTTTGTCAGTCGGGCCCCGATGTACGTGATGAGGGGGGCCATGCCTATCCGTAGTCTGACGTATTATATGCAACAATTCTGGTTACCGATAGGCGTTCGGGTTGCCGGGCATATGATGATTCCGACGGTACCGTTTAAAGAAGCTTATTTTTTCGAAGATGCATTGAAATTCCGGGAAGCGGTGAAGTTACCTCTCGTGTACGTGGGGGGATTGGTTTCCCGGGAAAAGATAGATATGGTGTTGGATGCCGGATTTGACGGGGTGTCGATGGCTCGTGCTTTGTTGAATGAACCGGATTTTGTGAACCGGATGGCGAGGGAAGAGAATGCCCGGAATGCTTGCGAACATGCGAATTATTGTATCGCCCGTATGTATTCTAGGGAGATGGCCTGTCATAAGCATATTCCGGATTTACCCAAGAAGTTATTGAAGGAGTTGGAATCGGCTTCCAAGAAAAATTGAAATATGATTTATGGAAGTAATTGATCAGCCTAGTGTTCATCCGGTGGCCATTGTCACGGGAGCCAGTTCGGGAATCGGCTTGGAGTATGCCCGGGAGTTGTGTTCCCGAGGATATGATGTCGTGATGGTCAGTAACGAGGAAGAGCGCCTTACGCAATGTGCCGGGGAGTTATCACAAACGTACGAGGTACAGACGTGGCCTCTTTATATGGATTTATCACTACCTGATGCAGCGGAACATCTGCATGGTTTCTGCGTGGCATTAGGGTTACAAGTGGAGGTGCTGGTGAATAATGCCGGTATTTTTCGGTTCGAACATATCGTGAATCTTTCCGTGGGTGTCGTGCGAACCATGCTGATGTTGCATATGAACACGGTGGTTTTGCTTTGTCGTTATTTCGGGGAGGATATGAGAAAACGGGGAAAAGGGTATATCCTCAATATGTCTTCGATGTCGGCTTGGTTCCCTTATCCGGGAATTTCGTTGTACGCATCCACGAAGTGTTTTTTGAAGAGTTTTTCCCGGGCTTTTCGTTTGGAGATGCTTGATTATGGGGTGAACGTTACCACGGTTTGCCCGGGAGCGATCGCTACCGATTTATATAATTTACCTCTTCATTTGCAGCGTTTGGCCGTGCGAATCGGCGTGATGATGAAACCTGACACGCTTGCACATCGTGCAATTAACGGGATGTTCCGTCACCGATCCCAAATGATTCCCGGGGTAATTAATTATTTCTTTATCGGTTTCCTGTTCTTTCTGCCTTACGGGATAGTGAGGTGGACGATGAGGAAGGTGAAAAGAGCAATTGAAAATGAAAAAAATTGAGTGATTGTCGATTTAATGATTAAGTGATTTTATAATCATCTAATCGAAAATCGCAGAATCATATAATTCGTAGGATCTAAAATGAACAAAGGTTTGTTTATCATCACCGGGGCCAATGGGGGTATGGGAAAGGCGATCACGAGAGCGATTGCCGGTATGGGGGTCCCCGTGATTATGGCTTGTCGGAATGTTGAACGGGCGGCAGGAGTGAGGGATGAAATTGTGCGGGAGACGGGAAACGGTCGGGTGGAGTTGCATCAGTTGGATTTGGCGTCGGTTGCTTCCATCCGTTCTTTTGTTGACGGGTTGAACGGACGGGAGGTTAGCGTACTGGTGAATAACGCGGGGATCATGTGTCGGGATTTTACGACGACCGAGGACGGGTTGGAGATGACCGTGGGGGTGAATTACGTGGGGACTTGGTTGTTGACGAATTGGTTACTTCCGAATATGGGAAAAACCGGGAAGACCCGGATTATTAATACATCATCGGTTACTTGTAAGATGGGAGAGATCGGAGATCATTTCTTTGAATTGGACCCGGAGCATTACCGTCGCTTTAAGGCTTATCCCAATTCAAAATTGGCGATACTGATGTTTACGGCTGAACTGGCAAGGCGGGTACAGGGGCGTGCGATTACCGTGAACGCGGTTGATCCGGGTGTGGTGAACACGGGAATGATTACTATGCATAAATGGTACGATCCCTTGGCGGATGTTTTTTTTCGTCCGTTTATTAAATCTCCGGAACGAGGGGCGATGACGGCTATACTTTTGGCAACTTCCGATCGGTACGTGAATGTATCGGGCGGCTTTTTTAGGAATAAACGTCAGGTGGGGGTACCGAAAGCGGTTCTTGACGGTGAGGCTTGTCGGAAGTTGTGGTTTCAGACGGAGCAATTGGTAGCCGGGCTTGTCGGCTCAAAATTAAAAAAGGGAGAAAATTAAGGTGAAATAGAGGCTTTTAATTTTCAGCTTTCTTATCTTTGTAGGCAAAGAAATTAATATTATGCGATTAGAGGAAAGATATGATAAGGTACTGGCATGGTTCCGGGAACGTATGCCGGTAGCTGACACGGAATTACAGTATAGAGATCCCTTCCAGTTGCTGGTAGCGGTGATTTTATCGGCTCAATGTACCGACAAACGGGTGAATATGGTGACTCCCGCTTTGTTCGAGCAATTCCCGGATGCAGCATCCATGTCCAAAGCGAGCGTGGAGGAGATTTTCGAGTTGATTAAGTCTATCTCTTACCCGAATAATAAATCCAAGCATTTGTCAGCGATGGCGAAAAAGTTGATGGAAGATTTTAATGGAATTGTTCCGGATGATTTCGAGTTATTGCAGACGTTGCCCGGGGTGGGACGGAAGACGGCCAATGTTATGGAAGCGGTGGCTTTCAAGCGTCCGGCCATGCCTGTCGACACGCACGTTTTCCGGGTAGCTGATCGTATTGGTTTGGTAACGGGTGCCAAAACCCCGTTGGAAACGGAAAAACAACTCGTGGCGCGTATTCCTGCCGAGTGGCTGTCCACGGCTCACCATTGGTTGATATTGCACGGAAGATATGTTTGCGTGGCAAGAAAGCCGAAGTGTGAAGAGTGTGGGATTGCCGAGTGGTGCAGATATAATCAAAAAAAGCTGTCTTGACGAGAGACAGCTTTTTCACTATTTACTACTAACCCTAAAATTGGAACTACTTCGAGCATCCATTTTCTTGCAATAAACCCGTTTTTATTACTTAGTGTGAATTCACTTATTAGATGCAGAATTTTTGAAAAGGTTGCGTGAAAAAATAAAAAAATTAGAGGATTGTGATTCACAATCCTCTAATTTTTTTATTTTAATCCTTTACGCTTTAATAGCGGATCAATAGAAGGTTCTTGACCTCTGAATTTCTGGTAAAGGGTCATGGCATCTTCGGAGCCACCTTTGGAAAGAATGTTCTCCCGGAATGCTTTTGCTTTTTCGGGATTGAAGATATTTCCGGTTTCTTTAAATGCTTCGAAAGCATCGGCATCCAGTACTTCTGCCCAGGTGTAAGCGTAATACCCGGAAGAATAACCTCCGGCAAATATGTGCTGGAAGTAAGTACTGCGGTAACGTACCGTGATTTCGGGGATAAGTCCGATTTTTTCTAACGTGGCTTTTTCGAATTCGTTCGGGTTGACGGGATCGGTGGTGTTACGCGTGTGGTAAGCCATATCCAGTAAAGCGGCTGACATGAATTCGGTCGTGACGAATCCTTGGTTGAAATGTCCGCTATTCTCCAGTTTATCGATAAGCTCTTGCGGGATCGGTTCTCCCGTTTTGTAATGACGGGCGTAAACTTTCAGCACTTCGGGATCGGCGGCCCAGTTTTCCATAATTTGAGAGGGGAGTTCCACGAAATCCCTAGGAACAGAAGTTCCTGATACCTTATTATAGGTACATTGTGACAATAAACCGTGAAGGGCATGACCGAATTCATGGAAAAGGGTTTGTGCCTCGTCAAAACTCAATAATGCCGGAACATCCCCCGTGGGTTTCGTGAAGTTGCACACGTTCGTGATGATCGGGGTTACTTTTTTACCCAGTGCGGATTGCTTGCGATAAGAATTCATCCATGCTCCTGAACGTTTGCTTTCTCTCGGGTGGAAGTCCATGTATAGAATCCCGATGTGATCTCCGTTCGCTTCCTTCACCTCGAATGCCAAAGCGTCCGGATGGGGAACGGGTAGGTCGGTACGTTGCGTGAACGTGATACCGTATAATTTATTGGCCGTGTAGAAGGCACCTTCTCTGACGTTTTCCAGCGGGAAGTATTGACGAAGTTCATTTTCGTCTAACCCGTATTTGGCTTTCTTTACTTTTTCAGCATAATAGCGCCAGTCCCAAGGTTGCAATTTGAAGTTTTTACCCTCCTTGCGAATCATGTCTTGAAGTTCTTTGGCTTCTTTTTTAGCGATCGGGAGAGCGGCATTCCAGATTTGGTTACATAGGTCGTACACGTTCTCCGGGGTTTTGGCCATGTTGTTGTCGAGAATGAATGCCGCATGGGTATCATAACCGAGCAACTGGGCTTTTTGTACTCGTAAGGACGTGATCTTGGATATGATTTCTTTGTTATCGTATTCGTTGTCGTTATTGCAACGGTTGATGTAAGCCTTGTAGATCTTTTCTCTTAAATCACGGTTGTCAGCATATTGCAGGAACGGAATCATGCTTGGGTTGTGGAGGGTAAACACCCATTTCCCTTCCAATCCGGCATTCTTGGCAGCGGTAGCAGCTGTGGCAATCACGTTTTCGGGAAGACCGGATAAATCTTTCTCGTTATCAATGACCAGTTTGAAATTATTGGTCTCATTCAGCAAGTTTTCACCGAATTGCAGGCTGAGCATAGATAGTTCGCTGTTCAACTTCTTGAATGTTTCCTTGTCTTCGGGAGAGAGGTTGGCTCCACCCCGAACGAAACCTTGGTAATATTTGTCGAGTACAGTCAATTGTTCCGGAGTCAGATTTTCTTTCTCCTTATTATTATATACCGTTTTAATTCTCTCGAAAAGTTTGTCATTTAAATTGATCGCATCCCAGTGAGCGGTGAGTTTCGGGGTAATCTCTTTGGCGATGGCCTTGATCGAATCGTTCGTGTTCGCACCTTGTTGATTGCCGAACACGGAGGCTACTTTGTTCAGTAATTCGCCGGAAGTTTCGAGAGCGTCGATCGTGTTTTTAAATGTAGGAGCCTCCGGATTGTTGATGATCGCGTCGACTTCCGCTTGGTGTTGTTTCATCCCTTCCTCGTAAGCAGGAAGATAATGTTGATTTTTAATCAAGTGGAAAGGGGGAACCTCATGAGGGGTTTCATACGTGTTGAAAAATGGATTTTCATTCTTCACTTGCCCTGATTGGCAGGATTGCAGCGCTAGTCCTACGCAACAAACTAAGTAAGTGACTTTTTTCATTTTGAATTTTATTATTTGGTTTTAGAATGTGACAAATATAATTAAGTCAGATAGAATATACAAATGAATGAATTTCTCCTTATTTTTGTGTCCTTCAAAAATGGATAAGATTGATATGAATATACAAGAAAATGTTGCAACTTTTATCACGAAGTTACCTAAGGTAATTTTGTTGTGTGTTATCATTTACCTGATTTCGTTGAATTTCAAGACGACCAACAAGACCCCGAAGTATCAAGAGGTGAAAGCTGAGGTTTCGAATGTTGTTCCGCTGGATGCGGTGAAGAAATATTTTCCGACTTGTACGAGCGTTGAGAAAGTGAACGAAGTACATTATGCCGTTAAAGCTGGTGGGGAGGAGATTGGTAAATTACTTGTTACGACCCCGATTGCGGACGATCTGATCGGTTATGCTGGGAATGTGCCTTTGTTTTTGGCTGTTTCCGAGGAGGATGTGATTTTAGGACTTACCCTGTTAGATAATAGCGAGTCGCCCGGGTTTTTAAGGCGTTTGGAGAAAAAGAATCTGTTCTCGGCATGGGATGGTAAGACGTTGGAGGAGGCCGAGCAACTGAACGTGGAGGCCGTGAGTGGGGCCACGATGTCGAGTGATGCCATCCGGGGGAGTGTGAAAAGAGCGTTGGAGTTTTACCTGGAACGTGACGGGGGTGGTTATGACGTGGATTGGATGAAATTGTTACAGCACGCTTTGGGGGGAATCGTGGTTTTGTTGGCGTTAGCCAGTATGTTCTGGGGAAGTCGGATGAAACGTTGGCGTTACGTGTTGCAGGTTTCTTCCGTGTTGATTCTTGGTTTCTGGTCCGGGTACTTTGTTTCATTAGAGTTGTTATTTAATTGGTTGTTGAATGGGGTACCTTGGGGCGCTCGTATTTTGTTGCCCGTGATTGCCGTGCTGGCTTTGGCTTGTCCCTTATTCTTGAACAAGGGGTATTATTGCGCATATCTATGTCCTTTTGGGGCAGCGCAGGAATTGGTAGGGAAAGTTCGTAAGAAAAAAATAGCCCCCAAGGGAGTGTGGAAGAATGTATTTAAATATACTCGCGTGATCTATTTTATGGTGATTCTTGCGCTGTTGTTGTGGGGAATCCCGTTGGAATTGGCATCGTTGGAACCCTTCCCGGCATTTTTATTGACCGCTGCAACGGGGTGGGTCATCGCTTTGGCTGTCATATTTTTACTCTTATCCGTATTTTTTGCCCGTCCTTGGTGTAACTATTTTTGTCCTACCGGGGCGTTGCTGGATATTTTGAGAAAGGCCGATACAAAGGCGGGTTCGGAGAGAAGGAAAAAAGTGATCCGGGAATTTATTGCCTTGGCAATATTCCTCGTGATATTATATTTTATATTGAGGTAAAAAAAACTTGAAACTTTTTTACCGAAACATTTGATTGTTTGAATAAAAAGTGCGTAATTTGCATCCTGTTTGGAAAGCGTTTATAAAAATATTGAGAGATGTCAAGAATTTGTCAAATAACTGGAAAGAAAGCGATGGTTGGTAACCATGTTTCTCACTCCAAAAGAAGAGTGAAGAGAACATTCGAGATCAACCTGTTTAAGAGGAATTTTTATTGGCCAGAAGAAGATAGATGGATCCGTTTGAATGTATCTGCAGCCGGATTGCGCCTGATCAACAAGAAAGGTATTAGTGCTTGTTTGAAGGAAGCTACTGCCAATGGTTTAATTAAGAACGTATAAAGTAAGAAGAGATGGCAAAGAAGAGCAAAGGAAACAGAATACAGGTGATTTTGGAGTGTACGGAACACAAAGAATCCGGAATGCCGGGCACGTCTCGTTATATCACTACCAAAAACAGAAAGAACACCCCCGAGAGAATGGAGTTGCGTAAATACAACCCGATTCTGAGAAGAGTAACTTTACACAGAGAAATAAAATAATTAAGCTATGGCAAAGAAAGTTGTTGCAACACTTAAAACAGCAGATGGTAGGGGATTTGCAAAAATCATCAAAATGGTGAAATCTCCGAAAACCGGTGCCTATACTTTTAAGGAACAAATGGTTCCTAACGATCAGGTGAAAGAAGCCGTGAAAAAATAAGATTTTAAAATCTTCATATAAAAAAGAGCGTCGTGAGGCGCTCTTTTTTTTGTTTCGGGAAGTTTGTTCTGAAGGAGGTTGATTTAAAAGTTATTTTTTAACTCCTCCGTCAGCTATGCTGCCACCTCCTCTATAAACAGAGGAGGAGCTGGTGACTCTTTCCGAAGACAGGAAGTATTCCAGCTCTCCCTCTGTTTATAGAGGGAGTACCCCGAAGGGGGGAGGGAGTTTGAAAAATGACGTTTGACACGCTTTCTTGGAGTTACTTACACCGAATTTCACCAGAACAAAAAAAAATCACGATTTTTTTACTCGAAAGTGTAACCTATCCCAACAATTCCCGTTATACTCTATGTATTCACAATCAAGGAATGCTTCTTGATGGTTGAAAACTGAAGAGTTAGTTTGAATAATTGAAAAATAAAATTTCTCGATTTTTTTCGAGAAAAAACGAAACCTTTCTTTAGCGGTAACGTTAAAGAGGTAGAATAGATGATGAACTTATGATTTATTTTTAGCTGTTATTAGATTGAATCATCTAGCATAAAGAGAGGGGATAGCTTTGACTGGGGTTTAAGCTGATTTTCTGATAGAGTTCTTAAAAGTACTGGAATATATCCTACGGGACACCACGCACACACACCACACACACAGACGCACGCACACACACATACATACAACATCTTTTCGTCAGTCCCAATGTATTCCATTTAAGACGCTACAGGAAATCCCTCCTTTTTTTTATTTTTGATTTCCGATTTTAAATTCCTACCGCACATTACTCCATGAATTTTAGATTTACTGATTTTAGATTTTTACGGTATCAAGTTTACACTTTTTATTCGTAAATTGTAAATCATAAATCATAAATTTTTCTTCCATTCGAAATAGTTTCCCTATCTTTGTAAGTTGATTTTTAAGGAATAGGAATTCATGGAGTACAGAGAAGAAGAAGATAACAATATAGCCATATTTGGTGCCAGAGAGCATAATCTGAAAAATATAGACCTGACGATTCCACGGGATAAGTTGACGGTGATTACCGGGTTAAGCGGGAGTGGAAAATCATCCTTGGCTTTTGATACGATATATGCCGAGGGGCAGCGTCGGTATCTGGAAACTTTTTCCGCATATGCCCGTCGTTTTCTGGGAGGTATGGAACGTCCGGATGTGGATAAGATTACCGGGTTAAGTCCTGTGATTTCAATTGAACAGAAAACCACGAATAAAAATCCTCGTTCTACGGTCGGTACGACCACTGAGATCTATGACTTTTTGCGTTTGCTTTATGCCCGTGCGGGTGTTGCTTACTCATACGCCACGGGTAGTAAGATGGTAAAGTATACGGATGAACAGATATTGGAATTGTTGCAGCGTGATTTTGCCGGACGGCGTGTATTGTTGTTGGCTCCCGTGGTAAAAGGACGTAAAGGACACTACCGGGAGTTATTCGAGAATTTACGGAAGAATGGTTTTATTTCGGCACGGGTAGATGGAGAGTTGCGGGAGATAACGATCGGGATGAGTGTTGATCGTTACAAGATGCACGATATCGAAATCGTGGTGGACAAGATTGTCATGGATCAGGCTGATTTGAAACGCTTGAAAAATTCTGTGGGTACTGCCATGAAACACGGTAAGGGCGTGATGATGGTAAAAGATTACGAATCTGACGAGATTAAATATTATAGCCGCCATTTGATGTGTCCGGATACCGGGCTTTCTTATAAAGATCCGGCCCCGCATACCTTTTCTTTCAACTCGCCTCACGGGGCTTGTAAGAAATGTAAGGGATTGGGATTTGTCAACGAGGTGGCGATGGAAAAGATTATTCCGGATAATTCATTATCCATTCATGCCGGGGGAATCCTGCCCCTTGGAAAATATAAGGCTTCTCTTATTTTCTACCAGATCGAAACAATTCTGAGAAAACATGGTGCCGATATAAAACAACCGATTCGGGATTTACCCGAAGAGGCTTTGACCGATATTTTGTACGGGTATCCGGGACAATTCCGTTTGGAGAATGCGGAGATCGGGGTATCATCCAATTTCCTCACGACGTACGAGGGAATATTGAAGTATGTCACCATGCAGGAGGAAAATTCGACTTCCAAGAAAGCGAATAAATGGGCGGAACAGTTTATTTCCGTGACAACCTGTGACGTGTGTAACGGTCAACGGTTGAACCAAGAGGCTCTGCATTTCTATATTAACGGGAAGAATATTTCTGAATTGGCGAATATGGAGTTATCTGATTTGTACGAGTGGATCGGTAACGTGGAGGAACATTTAGAGGATAAACAGAAACAGATTGCGGGAGAGATTTTAAAAGAAATCCGGACTCGCCTGAAGTTTATGCTTGATGTCGGCTTGGAGTATCTGTCCTTGAATCGTCAGTCCATGACATTATCGGGAGGGGAGTCTCAGCGTATTCGTCTGGCAACACAGATCGGTTCACAGTTGGTAAACGTCCTTTATATATTGGATGAACCGAGTATTGGGTTGCACCAGAAGGATAACCGGAAGTTGATTCATTCTTTGCAGGAATTGCGGGATAACGGTAACTCGGTGATCGTGGTGGAGCATGACAAGGAGATGATGGAGAATGCCGATTATATCGTGGACTTGGGACCCAAGGCGGGAAGAAAAGGAGGGGAGATCACGGCTATCGGGGGGTATTCCGATATTCTGAAAAGTGATAGTCTGACGGCACAGTACCTGAAAGGGGAGAAGGTAATCGCTATCCCGGCGGAACGTCGTGCAGGGAATGGAAAGAAGATTTCCCTGAAAGGATGTACCGGAAATAATCTTAAAAATGTGAGTGTCGATTTTCCTCTGGGGAAATTGATTTGCGTGACGGGAGTGAGTGGAAGTGGAAAATCTTCTTTGGTTAATGGAACTTTGCATCCGATATTGAGTGCTTATTTTTATAATGCTTTGGCTGCACCGTTACCTTATAAATCGATAGAAGGGATGACTGAAATCGATAAGGTCGTGGTGGTGGATCAAAGCCCGTTAGGTAAAAGCCCTCGTTCCAATCCGGCAACTTACACGGGATTGTTTACCGATATTCGGAAGATATTCGAAAAGTTACCGGAATCACAAATCCGGGGATACACGGCCGGACGTTTTTCCTTTAACGTGAGCGGAGGACGTTGTGAGGTTTGTAAAGGTGCGGGAGTGAAGACCATCGAGATGAATTTCCTTCCGGATGTCTATGTACATTGTGAGGCTTGTGATGGTAAACGTTACAACAAAGAGACCTTGGAGGTTCGCTATAAAGGAAAGTCCATCGGGGATGTATTGAACCTGACGATCAATCAGGCGGTAGAGTTCTTTGAGAATCTGCCTCACCTGCAATCCAAATTGAAGATGTTACAGGATGTCGGGTTGGGGTATATCAAGATCGGACAACCTTGTACCACGTTAAGCGGGGGAGAATCCCAGCGCATTAAATTGGCTACCGAACTTTCGAAGAAAGACACCGGGAGTACGCTATATATACTGGATGAACCTACAACCGGACTTCATTTCGAGGATATAAATATATTGTTGGGAGTGCTACAAAAGCTGGTTGATAAAGGGAATACAGTGATTGTCATCGAGCATAACCTAGACGTGATTAAAGTGGCCGATTATCTTATTGATATGGGACCCGGTGGTGGTAAAATGGGGGGAACTGTCGTTTGTACTGGAACTCCAGAAGAAGTTGCTCGGAATAAAAAATCCGTAACGGCTCCTTTCTTGCGGGAGGAGTTGGGGATAAAAAAATAAGTTTATAGAGGGGGACAAAAGGTATTTTTCAAACTCCCTCCCCCCTTCGGGGTACTTCCCCTCAGGCAGGGGAAGAAAGAGGTGGCACGAAGTGACGGAGGAGTTTTTTTTTGAGGATAAAATACCTTTTGACACATCCTCATTTTATTTTCTTAAAAAAGCGTCGCCACACGTATTTTTTCGTGTGTGGATCTTTTGACGTGAGGACGAACGAGGCTTTGCCCACGATAAAGTCTTCGGGGATGGGACCGATATATCGGGAATCCCTAGAGTTGAAGATTTGGTCTCCGGCCACGAAGTACCAGTTTTTTTGGAACGTGTATTCACGGATCAAGGAATCCCGGATGTAGAGTTGGCGATCTTGTGAGTGTACGGGTGCTTGGGTTTCGTAAGCGATCAAGTGGCGGTATAGCGAAAAGTTTAACGTGTCAATGGTGATAGTGGCTCCTGCGGCGGGAAGGTACAGGGGACCGAAGTCTTGGATGTTCCAGCGATGCCAGTAATCGAAGGGGAAAGCGTTGTAAATTCCCGGGGCGTACTCCCCGCGGTAATGGTGCAGGCGTTGTTGTTCCTCCATGTTTCCGTAGCCGGTTTTACCGTTGATATGATTGATTCCGGCGATGATTGATAACGTGTCTCCGGGCAGGGCGATACAGCGTTTCACGTAAAATGTTCCTAAATCCATATCCCAGCGACCGTTCGTGTGCGTGGGAAAGTTGAAAACGATCACGTCATTGCGTTTCAGTGAAGAGAACCCCGGTACCCGCACGGTTTCCGGGTGTGCGCCGTCCAAGAAGTCGAAGTTTTTGTAAAAGCGGGCTCCCATGTACATTTTGTTCACCACGATAAAATCTCCCGGTTCGATCGTCGGGTACATCGAGTCGGAAGGGATGCTGTAAAAGTCCACGATAAAAAAGCGCAACAGGGCAGCAATCACGATGGCCAGCAGGATGGCTCCCACGTACTGGAATATGGATTTAATTACTTTCTTCATTTTTTTCTTGAGATAAAAATACGTTCTAAATAGTAATAAAACAAGGGAATGATGAATAAACTGACGAAGGTTCCGACTGTCATTCCGGCGATAAGCGTGATCGACATGGGGCGCTGTAACTGGGTCCCGATGTCATTTCCCCACAGCATGGGGACGAGGGCGAAAATCGTGGTCAAGCTGGTCATCAAAATGGGTTTTAATCGCCGTACCCCGCCTTCGTGAATTGCGTCTTCCAGTGCAAGCCCCGATCGTTGCAAACGTATGATCGTGTCAATTTTAAGGATCGAATCGTTGATCACGATACCACTCATCACCACGATACCAATCATGGACATCAAATTGAGGGAAATCCCGGACAGCCACAGGATAAGTATCGTGAAAGCCACGTCCAGCGGGATTTCAACGAGAAGGATTATCGGCAGGGTCAACGATTCAAATTGTGCGGCAAGGATAAAATATAGCATGAGGATGGCCACGATTACCACGACGACCATCTCCCAAAGGGTTTCCTGACCGGAAAAATATTGTCCGTCAAACGTGGTGTTTAAGTTCCGGTTTCCGGCTTCCGTCTTTATGGTCTGTATAATTTGTTCCGTGGAATCACCGACGTGATAGACGTTTAGCGGGACGACCACCCCTTCTTTACGTCCGATGATACTCTTGTAATCTAGTTTCTTTTCCATTCGGGTCAGGGCAGAGACGGGAATATCCAGTTGATCGTTATTACTCACGAAAGAGGAACGGATGATGTCCAGAATCGTTTTTTCTTCTCCCGTGATCACGATCGGGACATACCGGCTACCTGTGTTTAGTTTCCCGATGTTCATTTTACTGATATTCTTTTCCAGCACGTTAATCAAGGTACCTTGACTGACTTTGTAGAGGGCCAGCCTGTCCGGTAGTATTTCGACCACGATGCGTTCGGACGTTGAAGGTTTATCCAATTGTAAGGTCGGCATGAGCGAATCAAGATATTCGATGAACGTGTTCACGCTATCCAGTTCCGGACCGCCCCGGCGGGATTCCCCGCTAAGGTACACGACCAGTGGGACGTCGTTGTCCTTGAACAGTTGTTCGAACAGGTTGTCCACTTTGGCAATATCGACCTTTGCCATCGGGAAATTTGCTTTGACGTGTTCCCGGATGGAAGAGATCACCTTTTCCAGTTCTTCGGCGTGGAGGGTACGTATATAAAATTCCGCCTCGTTGATGTTCTGGTTCTTTTCCCGGTTCAGGAAGAACATCTTTTCTCCCGCATGACAGCTGATTTCTTCGCATTTATCGCTAAATCGTTTGATAATATCTTTCACCCGGTGTTCGTTTTCATCTATATGAATACTGGAATTCCAATCTACCCGTAGGATTATCTCATTCGTATCGATTGTCGGCATACGTTCCAGTCGTAGTTGAAAGGCTAACACGAAACCCAGCACAAGAACCGCGAGACAACCGATCATGACGATCAATTTGTGATGAAAGATAAAATGAAATATATTCGTGTAGTAATCATCCAGATGCTTGAAACTGATTCGTTGGATAAAGCGAGTCGCTTTTCCTTCTTTGGCATGCATGAATAACAGGTGGAATACGACCGGGACGATCGTGATCGAAACGGCCAGCGAAACGAACAGGCCGATTGCCACGGCCATCGCCTGATCGTAAAACAAGGCTCCGGCAATACCGCTCATGAAGATTAACGGGACGAATATGGCGCAGGTGGTCAGTACAGAGGAAAGGAGGGGTGTGATGATCTCGTTTGTCCCGTCCAGACAGGCTTGGAACAGGGATTTCCCCCTCATCCGGTGTTGGTTGATGTTGTCAATGGTGATGATGGAGTTATCCACCATCATCCCGACTCCCAGTATTAACCCGGATAGTGAAATCGTGTTGATCGAGATTCCGATTAGCTGGAAAAATAACATACTGATCACGACCGAAACGGGAATACTGATTGCGATGATCACGGGTGACCGGGCATCTTGCAGGAAGAATAGCATGGCCACGATGGCCAGTAAAATTCCTTGCCAGAGGCTCTGTACCAGATTGTCGATCGAGTAATTCAGTAATTGTGCCTGATCCCGGGAAACGGAAAATTCCACGTCCGGGTATTCTTCCCGAAATTGGTCAAGTAGCCCCGTGACCTTTTCTTTCATTTCCGACATCCGGGCATTGGATTGTTTGATCACGGCCAAGCAGAGGGATTGTTTGTCACCGTTAAAGAATATGCCTCTTTTTTCTCTCGGACGGATACCAGTACGGGCGACATCCTTGATTTGCAGAAGTCTGCCGTTGATATTCAGGTAAACGTTTTCCAGCTCTTCCGGGGAGGTGATCTGTGAGGCAAAACTGATACTGTATTGGTAGTACCCGTCTTTCACGGAGAGGCTTCCGGAAACTTGGTTATTATTGTCTATGGCTGATTTTAGCTGATCCTGCGTGATTTTCAAACTTCTCAACTTGGCCTCGTCCGGGAATATATAAAGTTCGGGGGAGTACATCCCGCTAATATCTACCATGGCGACATCCGGTAACTGTTCCAGTCTTTTTTTCAGTACGGCATCCGTGAATTCACAAAATTCCAAGAATTTCTCCTCCGAATCGTTTTCTTTCAGGTTGATGTTGATGTAAAACACGGGTAGGTCGGAGGTGGAGGCTTTGATGATCGTCGGGCGTTGCACCTCTTTCGGGAACCCGTTCACGCTGGCATCCACTTTCTGGTTGACTTCGATAAAGGCGTAATCCAGTGAAGTCCCGTACTCGAATTTCATCGTGATCAGCCCGCTTCCTTCCTTGGATTCCGATTGTATTTCCGTCAGTTTTGGAATTTGTTGTAACTGTCCCCGTAGTCCGGACGTGAGCGTGTTTTCCACCTCGTTGATCGAAGCGTTGTCCCAGGTATAATGTACGGTGATCTCCGGAATATCAATTTCCGGCATAAGTGACACGGGTAATCGAAAAGAGGCCACGATTCCCAGTACGATAAAGGCTATCGTACTCATGATGACTGCTACCGGACGTTGTAATAAAAACTTGACCATGGATTAATTTTAGATTTTAAATTTTAGATTTTAAATTTCGCCGCACAAACCACCACTTTTTTTTAACCTGTAACTTGCAACCTGTTAACTTGTGACTCGCCACGGGCGAACGGAATGTCATTGGTAAATAAATTATCAAAACCGGGAGTGAGAAGGTTAACCCGCTCATCGTTCCGATGGCCAGACTTTTCCAGAAGGGATTGATGTCCCCGATCAGGAAGGGGATAAATCCCAGCAGGGTCGAGGCTATCGTCAGGAAGATCGGGATAATCTTGGCGTTATAGGCTTTCATGTAGGTTTGTATTCCCCGGGGAGCGCCTTCCCGGACTTTGATGTTGTAATCATTCAGGATGTAAAGCACCGCATTCACCGATAGCCCGCTTAACAGGATAAAGGCTGCCAGACAACCTTCGTCGAACCCGACCCCGAAGAAATAGCCTCCTAGGAAACAACCGATAAACGAGATGGGTGTGATACAGATCACGATAGCGGCCTGACGCAAGGATTCCAACAAGATAGCACAAATAAAATAGATGATCCCGATGACTAGCAATATATAAAGTATGCGGGCATCAATTCCCCCGATGTCTCTCTGCCAGTAGTTTTTCCAATCGTTGCTTTCTTTCACCCGGAAACCCACGGGCATCATCTGGTTCATGGCTTTCATTTCTCGCTCTTTCACCTTCTCCGACAGGCGGTAGGCCCCGATAAAATCGTATTGAACCTCAACTTCGTACTCTTGATTTCTTTTCGTGATGTTCTCGAAATTCTTTTCTTCCGTGATGTCTCCCACGTCTTCCAAGCGGAACACCGATTTATCTCCCCGCAAGGGGCGATTCCTCACGTCCCACACGCTGGCCTCCACTTTCTTCTCCGGTCGGATGTCAATCGTGGTGTATTCGTCATTTATGTATGCCCGGGTAGATGAGGTGCCGGAATAGGTCAACGAGTGCAAATTACCTAGCAGGTTGTTAATATTTGAATTGTTGCGAGCCAGCTTTTCTTTATCGACCTCCACGGCGAACGCTTTGGCTTTTGGCGAACGGTCGCTACCGATGTATAGTTTCTTGACCCGGATATTCTTTTCCAGACGTTGTTTCAATATATCGGCGTATTGCAGAACCTTGCGGTAATTGTAACCGATCACTTTGATACTTTCACTCCGGAACTCGTCACTTGTCCGGTTCGAGAACCCCCGTCCCACGCCGTTTACTTCCGAGTCCCCGTTCCCGATCGTGTTGGCAAAGCGTATCAGCTCGTTTTTCACTTGTTCCGGGGAGCCGTCTTTCTCGTGTTCTTCCTTGAACGTGATCGCCATTTCACCTCGATTTGCTGATGACACGTCGGAGGTAAACGTGGCAATCGATTCGAATCCGGAAAGAAAATTCTCCAACTTTTCAAAAGCCTCGTTCATCTGTTTGATCGTGGACCCATGTGGCATACTCATGGTTAAAGTCAACCGTGTTTTTTGGCTTTCCGCGGCTTTCCGGCTTTGTAGCCACGCGTCACCGCCTCCTTCCATGAACAGACGGAGTGCCCCGCCCAAGGTCTTGTCGATATAGGGTTTGATCGTGAGATAGGTTTCGCTGCCGAAAACAGTGTTGTAGGCCGAGCTGTACCATTTGTCCCGATCCACGCTTGACGGAAGTAGGAACACGGGAAGGCCGAAACCGAGAATCGTGATGATGATGGCGATTTTTTTATATTTCCTCGCGAAACGAGCGAAACGCAGGTATCTTCTGTTGAAACGGACAATTCGTTTCCGGCGATGAATCTTGCGTTTACTATTTTGTGGTTTTAGCGGAATTTTTTCCATGAGTGCCGGGACGAAAAAGAGGGCCACGGCAAGAGACACCCCTAGGTTTATGATGATCACGGCGGAGAAGTCCCACATGTTTCTCATGATGTTGTTATCCATGTTGAAAATCACCGTTAACGCTCCCACGGTGGTCAACGTGGCGGCCAGCACGGCGAGGAAGGCTTTGCGGTTGTGGAAATGGCGATAATGATCGGTCATCACGATCACGCTGTCAATGATGATACCGAATGACACGGTAATTCCTGCCAACGTGTAAAGATGGAGTTCTATTTTGAAAAAATAATAGAACACGAGGGCGATAGATAAGTTGGCAAGCAGGCAGATGCTGATAATACCGAGGTAACGGAAGTCCCGGCTCACGAGGTACACGAAAAGGAGCAGGATCAGAATGGTCACTCCCGTACGGTTGAGGATTTGTGACAACTCGTCTTTGATTTCGGTGCTGTTGTCCCGGATGAGTTTGACCGAGTAATTTGCCGGGAAACTTTCCGTCAGTTGCGCCATCTCTGTTTTGACCCGTCCGGCGAGTTCGATCATGTTCGCGTTCTTCTCGGCATATACATTCAGGTTTATCCGGTTCAGCCCGTTAATGCGGTAATATGATCCGGGATCACTTTCCTGGTAATCCAGAGTCACGATATTGTGCAGGTAAATGATTTTACCGTTAATCACCTTGATCGGCAGGTTCATGATGTCTGTTTTGTCATCATCCGAATTCCCTTTAAACACGAGGTACGAGTATTTCTTTTCGGGGACGGTTTCCGTGAGAATTTTTCCACCGTCTTTCCGGAAATAATATTCCGAAACGGCGTTGGATATATCGTTTGCCGAGAGACCGATGTCGGCAAATAGTTCCCGGTCGTATTGCATCACCCACTCGAACGGGACGATCCCGGTGACGTTCATGCTTTCTACTCCCGGCATGGTGGAAATAACCGGGACGATCCGGTCTTCCGCGAAACTCCCCACTTCTTTCGAGTTGCCCGGACCAGTCAACACGTATGTCATCAACAGGTGGCGTTCTGTTTCCTGTACCCGTCCGTCATGTATTTCCCCGCCACTGACACCCGAAACACGGACATCCTCCGGTAAGCCCGGTGCGACAGAACGGATAATCGAGGACAGGTACAATTTCACGGCATCAATATTTTCTTTCGGGTCAATGGTCAACTCGATGGCACCGTAACCGTTCCCCGTGGTGGAATGTATCTCGTTCAATCCCCGAATCCGGGCAAATGCTCCTTCCAGTTTCGTGGTGACTTCTGTTTCTAATAATTCCGGGTTAGCATTGGTCCATGAAAACGAGACGTTCAACTTGTTCGACCTCGACGAAGGTTCCAATTGCAATGACAACCTCGGCACCAAGCTGATCCCCAGAATCATCATGACAACAAATATCGTGTTAATCGAAAAAGCTGATAAACGCATGTTAATTTTAGATTTGATGATTTATGATTTTAGATTTTCAATTTTCAATTATCACCGTGTTCATGTGCGACAACCCAAGATTATTCTCGTAAATTACCGTGTCGCCGGGGGAGATGCCTTCTTCCACGCTGACTTCCATGCTGTTCTCGTATCCCGTGGTGACGTATCGCCATATTGCTTTTCCTTTTTGACAGACGAATACGACTTTTTTGCCTTGTCGGGGAAGAACGGCTGATTTGGGGATGATGATCTTGTGATCGATTTGTCGTTTGATCAGTATACTCACGTTCATCCCGTCTATCAACAGCCCTTGGTGGTTATCCGTGATAGCTTTCACTTTAACCATGCCATTTTCGTCGATGCGGGGATTTACTTCGGTGATCTTTCCGGTTAGGGTATATTCGTGATTAGCGTAAGGAGTTATTTCGACCTCCATGCCGGAGTGGAGATTTCCGATTTCGGTTTCCAGCACGTTGAACACGACTTCCATTTTCGAATCGTCAATGAGCGTGCATAAAGATTTATAGGCGGAGGTTTGGTTATAGGGTTTGGCCTCAAGATCAGCGATAATCCCGTCAAAAGGGGCTCTGGTTTTTACGAGGGTATACTCTTTTTGCGCTTTTTCGAAGGCTTTCACGCTGGACGTGTAGCCGCATTGCAAGTACATGGCTTCTTTGCGTCGCGGGGGGAGTTGCACGGTGTCATCCAATGTTTTGAGTCCTTCATTTATGATGGCCAGTTTTAAATCGAGGAAGGCTTTCTGTAAGGACAAACGAGCGTCTTCCAGTGCAAACTTGGCCTTTTCGTCGTCAACTTCTGCAATAATATCTCCTTTTTTTACCCGATCCCCGTTTTTCACGTTCACCTTTCTCACGACATCAGCCACCTCGAAATTAAGAGCCGCTTTCCGATTCGCCTCGGCTTTCCCGTTGCTCACTAATTCCAAGTTGAACCGATCCTCCCGGGCCACCTGCACTTTCACGATCGTCTTCTCGTCTTGTTGTTCGATTTTGGCATATTGCTCATCCTCGTTCTCTTCTTTCTGTTTCTCTTTCCCGTTGCACGCCAACAGTAGGAGGGTCAGTGGTAGTATAAATCTATAATACATATAACAAACATTTTCGATCCTTTATTATTTTTCAAAGTTGAGGAAAACTTTCTGGAAATAAGAATGGAAATATGATAAAATTATGAGAATTTTTAAAGGCAATTTTAATATTAATGATGTTCAACATACCCTTTAAGAATTAATTTATACATTTGAGCTTTCGTGTTTGCTTTAATTGTTGTGTAAAGGTGTTGTTTACCTATTTTGTTTTTCGTGTTTAAACTCAATTCTATATATGCTGAATCGTTTACTGGAATCATTTTTTTTGATAATTGATAGGTTGTACAATTGCAATCAGGATTGACATATTGTATTATCAAATCTTTATCACCCGTATTATAAAATGTATAACGGGCAGTGATAATTGTATCTTGTCTAACTTTTTGAAAATCATAAATCTTGTTTTTCCATTTTAAATTTGATATAGGGATTGACTCTTGAGAATTTGTTGTGATTTGTTTTTTTTGAATATAATCACATGAGCATAAAAAATAGCATTGCATTAATATGATGATATAGGATATTGAGAGTTTCATGATAGCTTTATAGGTTATTTAATTTAAATCGATATATAATTATTCTTTCTTCTTCTTCTTCGATTATTGCTTGAGTATAATAATAAGGTTTAATATATCCGATGATTTTAAAGTTTTTGGGTACATCAATATCTCCTAATAATGTTGAATTTTTATAGATTTGTAATCCATCCGTGGACTCTTTGTCCCCTTTTGAGTATGAACGGAATAATATGTTTGTTTCGTTAATATACTGTAGCCAACCATAATAACCTTTAGTTTCACGTTCGTCATAATAGAATTTTCGGCATTCTTTATAGCTGTGAATCTTTTTATAATTTGTATTTATATTGTTTCCAGAATAGCCAAATGATAAAATAGGATTATATTTGAAGTCATATTTATAAATTAAAGAATCTGCTTCATATGAAACATAGAAGTTCCCTTGTTGGTCTATATCAAAGTTGACACCAGAAAATATTAAATATTTTAGAGGGTTTTGTTGATAAATTTCAGGATACCCTCCTCCTAACATTCTCCCGTCTTTTCCTTTTTTTATGTTTACTTCGGAGATGTGCCTACATTTTTTCATATAACGATCTGTTTGTTCGATATAATCTAAATTAGGATGTTCAGAATACATGTTAAAATAAATATTATCTTTATAATACCTACATACTAATCGGTCATATTGATGTGTATATATTGCTGAAGTTTTTGTTATATCGCTACTTTCATTTCTTTTAAGAAAAAACAAATTCTGGATATTAAATGTTGAATCATAAATGTAATGATCTAGTTGAAATCCAAGTAAAAATAAGCCTTTATTAGGTAGTGGGGCACAGCCTGCAATTTTTCTTACAGGGACTTCATTGGGGGCGCGACCTTGACCAAGGTAACGATTTTTGAAATGGCCGAGCGTATCAAATTTAAAGAAATAGCAATAATATGTATCCATGAAATATATTTCATTATTAATGGTTATTCCTGATAGACCTAAATAAGAAGATTCAATATGTTCCATAATTAGAGTATCTAAATCAAGATGGTGATATTGAATATTTCTATGATTTTGAGGTAATGGAAATATGTTTGTATCCTCTTGTTGACAGGAACATAGGAAAATAATAATTAGTATTGGTATAATTTTCATTGGAAATATAGATTTTTAAAGGGAATAAGTCCACTTACTGAACTTATTCCTTTGTTAAATATTGATTGTTATTTTTTGACTTAATTACAACTAGTATTACGCAAAGAACAATCATAGTTTTCTCCACCACCGCATACGTTACTCATGTTATTGGCGGCACAACTTCCTGATGTCATTCTTGAACAACGACAGACAACGTGATCACCATCGGGCGCTTCTCCGCGAGCTAATGCCTCAATATTGTCAAAGTTAAATAGATGTTTAGAATGATTTTTTTCTACTTTGTAATTTAAGATAAGAGACATAAGAATCCCTGTTGCAAAAATTGCACTTATGCTTAAAATTTTTTTCTTCATATTTATTCTTTTTTGGAGTAATGATATTGTCTTTTTCAAGTATGTATCTTTTCAACTTGAGAGATGACATATGTCTCTAATTTTTTATGTAGTTCTTTTATTATTGAAGATATAATTCGTTTTAGTTTTCGAAATTTTCTATCTTCGTCTCACCTCCTTTCATTGTTTAGGAGAGGGCAGGCGATTGTCGGGATCATTTTGCGATGGACTTTCCCGGCATCGCCTTTACTCTCGGATTTATAAATTTGCTTATATCTTTTAGCTGTAAAAGCAATGCCTCAAATATATACTAAAAATTCTGGAAAAATCAAAGGAAATATGATAGAATTATGAGAATTTTCAATAGAGGGTTTTATTTGAAAAAATATTTTATAAGAATCGGATTTGAATAATCTGTTAAAGTGTAGATTATTTCTTTCTTTATTATTTCTATATTTTGAGTATTTTCCAAAGGTTCTAGTGGAACTAATGTTTCATCAGTTATACCTATAATTTTATTATTATCCATGTATAAAGGATAAAGTCCTATATCTTCTTTTGATTTTGAAAATACAACTTTTCTTTTTGTAGTCTTATCGTAAAGGATATTTAAAATTTTATTTTTCATAAATAAAGAACAAAATAAATATCGATCGTTTTGACTATTAAATCCGAGTGTGTATGGTATTTTTGAAGAATACATAACTTCTTTGTAAAATTTTATTTGTTCTTCTGGATTTGTTAAATCTGGAAATTTCATTTTTGATAAGTTGTATGTATATTTTCCGAAATCCCATTGATAAGCTGGTAAAAGTGTATCATTGGAGATTTTGTATATTTCATTAGAAAATGCTTGTGTAAAATAGATTGAATCTTTATAGACTTGTATCGGCTGCCTACATTCTCCATTTATAATTTTCTTTTGTTTCATGAATTGAGATACGAAAGTATCTTGTTGTCGAGAGAAAATTCTAAACGTGTAATCATTATATTTTGTTGGGTTTGTATATAGTAATATGGAGTCTTGATTTAAGATATGTAGATAATGATATGCCATAGGAGGGTGGGGTAAATAGATTGATGACTGGTATTGCCCTTGTAAACTATATGTTAAAATTTTTCCCATGGGGTCTAGGCATTCTAATGTATTTGCAAATCTGTTGATTACAATATCTTCAAGTAGATAAAATTCGTCAGGAGCTCTACCGATCGTATTTATTTTTGAAATAAATTTTCCATGACTGTCAAATATTAATACAGCTTTTTGTCGTCTATCAAGAATGTAAATAAATGATTGGTATTCAATAATTTTATCTATATTTTGTATTATGGATTTTTCATTTGTTTCCAATGGAATAATTTCCATTTTAGAAAATATATTATTGATAGATATAGATTTAGATGCATCTAAATCTATAGAAATAGTTGAATTCGAATTTTGTGAATTAGAACAGGATAGAAGTAATGTAATTGTTGATATAAATAATATAGTTTTCATGAATTTATTTTTAGTATTGAGCATTTTGAGATTGAGGATGATTTGAAATCATCCTCAACAAAATTTAATTTTCCCATGGACAATAATCGTCCTGATAACCACTCCATTTACAATGAGGAAGTAGATTTGAGTAAACAATCTCATAACATTTTAGTTTGTATAATCCAAGAATTGGGTTATCGTCTATTTTTATGGACTGTAAATTGCGAGGTATTTCTTCAAGGGAAAGTATGGATTCTGCTTGACAAAAGCAGATATATGTATTTTCATCTATATAGACAAAATCATTGTTTATTAGTGGAAATTGATGAGAATGGATAATACTTCCAACGTGAGCTACTTCCTGTTTCGCGTGTTTGAAATAAATGTATGGAAAGATGCCTTTCACGAAAGTGAAAAAGAGAAAATTGTCGCATATAAATAGATTATTTATTCTTCCGATGGGCTGTTGAAGAGGATCAGCATATCGCGTTATATAGTTTGTACGTTCTTCATCTGAATAATTTTTAAAAGCGGGTGGGTACATGTAACTTTTTCCAAAATTGATGTTACAGACTTTTTCTAATTTCCCATGGCATTTGTAGATCGAGTAGTCATACGGGAAAAAGCAATACACGGAATTCCGGTATTTGGCAAATGTCATCTGTTTATATGCAACTCCTAACTGTTTTTGGGAGAAATCTCCGAATTTGTCTAAATACTCTCCTGTAAATCTGTTGTATATATAGAAATTTTTTAATTCTGTAGAACAGTAATTTGTAAAAATGAATAAACTGTCATTACTAAATGTAATTGATGTTCCATGTGTAGCGATAGGAAAATCGAAATTGAACTCGAAATTTGAATTGTAAACGGATATTTTCTGTTGATCGGATACTAGAATGTAAATGATGCTATCCGTGATGAAAAAGTCATCTAGTGAAAGATATTCCCCACGGCCTCTACCGTGTTTATCTAATTTATTTTTATATTTTCCATCTGAATCGAAGGCAAAAATGATTTCTTGCTTTTTATCCAGTATATATATGGTGCTGTCATGAATCTGAACTTTATTCGTGCTTGCAAGCAATGAATGTTTTGATGTTTCCAGTGGAATATAAGTTACAGACGAGAAAAGAGAATCGGCCGGTATGCCTTGAAAGTCTCCTTCTATAGTTACATTAAGTGTGGGATATTCTTGTATATTCTTTGTATTTTTGCATTGATAGAAAATAAGAATACAGATGATAAAGTAAAAGACTTTCATGTCGTTGAAATTAAAAATGTTGATAATAGAACCATGAACTTATTATGGGTATCTTGTGAATAGTTTGACTTTTACTAATATGGGATTTGAATTTTCATCTAATTGTGACAAATTATGCGCTTGGCAGAAAGCATTTTTAAATTTGTCGGGAATAAAGGCGGGGTCGATCAGATAATAGAAATAATCGTTTTGATACCCGGAGGGAAAAATTGCATCGCGGGTTGAAATAGAGAAGTGGGGAATCCCGAGGAAATTCCGATAGTGATTTATGATTGTTGTCGCATGACATTGATAAAGCGAATGTAGATAATTGTCTTGATATTGAAAGCCGAACATGATTTCTTTGTTCGTGAGGAATACCGGGGTAATACGGGCCACGTAATCATGATTTTTTATAGTTTCGATGAAATCGGTAACATCATTGTATGAGTCTTTTAGCATTTTTTGTGGCATTTGATGTTTTCCACACTCAAATCGATAACAGGGAATGAGTTCTTTTTCCGTTAATTGATAGATAGTATCATTTAGGGAATAGGTAAAAAATAAATTTTTTGAATCCCTGGGTATGAAGTTATTGTTGTCTTTAAAATGCCTCCAGTTTAATTCATTGTCCGAAATCTCGATAAATTCATGTATGATTTTTCTCTCTTGTTTAGAAAAGTAATTTAAACGGCAGTGGGAGCTAGGAGATTTTGATGAGCCGATATATATGGCCCATAAATCATTGGATATTTTTGTGAATGCGAGACCGAATAGTCCTGTATTTATTTCATCTACAAACTCTCCTTTGGGGGAATATTCTATGATTTTGAAACTGTTATTGTCAAGTATGTAATAATGATTGTCTTCATCTATGTAGAAATCATCTAGTACAAGATATTCCCCGGGACCTCTTCCTTGATGGGCTATTTTGAATAAAAACTTTCCATTTTGATTAAATGTATATATGCTATTGTCAGAGGAAAAGGAATACAATGTGTCTGTTATTATCACTCTATCTACCCATGCTAATAAAGATTGATCTGTTGTTTCAAGTGGAATTACCTGCATGGATGCCGTGTCGAATAATTGTTCCCAGTCCACAGATTGGCTAGATGTCGGGTCTATGGGAATTGTGATGAGATTATCTTGTCCTTTGTTTGATGAACATGCAACAATACAAAAGAACGTGATTATAATGAAGACGACTTTTTTCATAAGTGATAAATTCATATAAAATTAATATAGTTTTATCCAATGTTTCACGTATTCAAGAGTAAAAATAACATGTAGTTACAATACAGGTGTCTCACGCTTTTCCTCAAGTGGATAATGCCTCAAATATATACTAAAAATTCTGGAAAAATCAAAGGAAATATGATAAAATTATGAGAATTTTATCGTAATTCAATTATAGAGGTTTCTTTGTAAATGGGGTGTGCATTTTATTCGTATTCTGTGAAAACATAGCATATACGCATTACGCTCGTTCCTATCTAATGGATTTATATTTTTGAAAACGGCTCGTTGGTTTATCTGGTATAGTCATTTGTAGCCGATTACCTAATAATGGGTTTATATATCGTTTTTTGAAATTACTACGATGTTGGAAACCAATATATTCTGCTATTTCTGTTGCTGATGAGACTTAGAATTCAGCCCCATTCTCTCTTCAATGGATTTATTTTTCGACTTAGTCATTGACTTAGTTACTTTTTGATTTTTGACTAAGTCAGATTCATCGGTTGCCGAAACGTTCATGCGGAAAGCGGTGATTGTGTTGACATCAAAAATTGCCGGAGTGTTGCCGTTTTCTTTGAGCATCTTTTGTACGCGGGTTACACCTCGGTTATGGTTCTACCGACATCGTGGGCAAAGGAAGGATGTTTCCGTCGGAACGAATTCCAGCTATCTTTAGTGTTGCTACCTCAAAAACACGAAGTGAAACGCCTCAAAAACACGAAGTGAAACGCCTCAAAAAACGGAAGTAAAATACCTCAAAAACACGAAATGGTTTTGTTAGTATAGAAAAATGAGCTACTTTTGCTTAAAATAAAATCCTGTCTTATGGAATATTTGAAACGAATTGCTGACGATCTGTTGAAACTACGCCTTGAAGCTTTTGGAGCGGTTCAGATAAAAGGTCCCAAGTGGTGTGGTAAAACAACCACGGCGGAGATGCAGGCCAAAAGTGTGATAAAAATGCAGGATCCGGATACGCGAGAGGGGTATCTGGCGGCTGCACGTACCAAGCCTTCTCTTTTACTTAAAGGAGAAACACCTAGATTGATTGATGAGTGGCAGGTTGCACCCGTTTTATGGGATGCTGTTCGCCATGCTGTGGATGAAAGACGATTGAGGGGGCAGTTTATATTGACGGGTTCAACAGTGATTGATGATGATGAAATTATGCATACGGGTACAGGGCGTATATCTAAAATGTCAATGTATCCTATGAGCCTTTATGAATCAAAAGAATCTAATGGGAAAATTTCATTAAGGGAACTCTTTGACAATAAGGAGTTGGATATTGATGGAATAGTGTCGAACTTGTCTATAGAGGAGCTTATTTTTGCAGCTTGTCGAGGAGGATGGCCGGCTTCTTTGGATGATATGAGTATGGCCGCTAAATTGTTGATAGCTAGAGATTATATAGATGTTATTTGTAGCGAAGATATTTCCAAAGTAGATAAAGTTCAACGTAATCCTGCTCTGGCGAAACTAATCCTGCGTTCTTATTCAAGGAATTTGTGTACATTAGCCAAAAAGACGAGTATGTTAGCAGATGTTTCTGTTGAAATGGGAGGAACTTCCATCAAAACATTTGATGATTACGTGGAGGCATTGGAGAAATTGTTTGTCATTGAAGATATTGAGGCTTGGTGTCCGGCTATTCGTTCTGCAACAGTTATTAGAACAGGAAAAAAACGTTGCTTTGTAGACCCTTCTATTGCAGTTGCGGCGATGGGGGCATCTCCGCAAAGTCTCGAACTGGACTTGAAGACATTCGGGTTCATTTATGAATGTATGTGTGTGCGTGATTTAAGAATCTATTCACAAGCAATGGGGGGCACTCTCTCGTATTATCATGATCGATATGGTTTAGAAGCTGATGCCGTTCTTCATTTGGATGATGGGCGATATGCTTTAATTGAATGTAAACTTGGTAGCCGTGAAATTGAGGATGGTGCCAAGCATTTACTTGAATTAAAAAATCTCATCATAGAAAGAAACAAGAAAGAAACGCAAATGCCGTTGAGGCTTCCTGATCTTTTAATTATTTTGACGGGTGGTGAACTGGCATATACAAGGGAAGATGGAGTAAAAATTATTCCATTGGGATGTTTGAAGGATTAATGTTATTTGAGAATGTATTTGATCAGGACATAATGGTCCTTTTCCAGTTTTTCTTCTATTTCTTTTGGGGCTCTTTTCATACCGTCTTTTATCATGGCTTGGTATGTGTCGTTTAAGAGGTAGGAGAAAACTTTGTTTCCTGCCACGAAGTCCGGATCTAATAGGAAATAATCATCTTTGTCTCTACTGTTCAAAATGACTTTTTTATTTTTCCGATCAATAAGATATGGCTCGGAATCGTTAGTTCCGAGAATGTATTTTGGAGTAACAAAAGGTGTTGTGTATAGGTATTGATAGTTTTCAGTGACTTTAGAATAGTCTTGTCTCCATTTCATGGGAATGGAATGATTGGTAAAATCTATCGTCAAGGTAGAGAATGTGGAAGCATCGTGACGGTCAAGTAGGTAGATCGTGTCGGATAAGAGTGTATGGTATATGATGTTTTCAGTATTTTGTGTGAAAAAAGATAACTTGGTAGAATTACAGCAATCGGATTCATTTGCGGGTAATAATTCCTTTTTCACGTTCATGTTTTTATCTGTAATGGTGATTTTATTCTCTTTTTTTACTGGCAGGTCTTTTAGGGGTTGCCAGCTAAACATGTAGTCGCCGTTTCCCAGAATGGCGATGTCGTAGGAGACTCCCGGTAATTGTTTGGTTTCAATGTAAGTTCCGTTTAAGTCATATAGTAATAGACGTGCCTGAAAGTTATCAATGACATAAATGTAGTTTGAATCTACCGTGAAATTGCGGGTTTCAAGAAATTCTCCGGGGGCTCGTCCCAAGGCTCCTACCGGGAATAGGAATTTTCCGGTGGTATCGAATACAAATACTTGCTTGCAGTTTCGGAAATCGAGAATAAATATTTTATCATCCTGCACGACGAGTTTTTCGACCATGTTAAACAGGCCGTCCGGATGTGTTTCCAACGCGATATATTCTACTGAATCAATGTAGGAGGATAGTTTGGTGTGTGGGTCAACTTTCCAGATGATAGAATTCTCCATCTCTCTTGAAGGGTTTGATTTACAAGAGATAATAACGGATAATAACAGGAGTATAGTGCAATATTTATGGAATAACATCTTCTTCTTTTTTTAGTTACGACCATTTCTCACGTGGCATGAAAAATAATCAAAATATGGGTACAATATTCAAATATTTTATATTTTTTGATATAAAAGTGGGAGGATAGAGTTTACATTTGATTCGAACCTCAAAAACAGGAAGTGAAATACCTCAAAAACACGAAACGCTTTTGTTGATTCGGAAAAATAAACCCCGAAAAGTCACTTAAAAACTTTTCGGGGTCCTTCTTCTAGAGGGTAGCCGCTAGGGTACGGGTGTTAACGATTCACGTGCCATCGATTCTTCAACCAGGCGACGATGATGGAACTTAACACCCCGCCCAGCAGGCTCACAGTTCCGGCCAACAGGCTGTCGGATACTTGCGTGAGGAACGTGTTCAGGCTTAAGGTGGAAAACATACCAATTAAAAAGTAAATGTTCATGGTAATAGTTTAAAGTTTAAAATTTAGAGTTTAGAGTGGAAATCATCTAATCTGAAATCATAAATCAAGAAATTGCCAAGTGTCGGCTGTCGGAAGCCATGCGGCCGTTTTTCGACGTGGCGAAACAATAGGCGTGAACTTTGGCCGGGTCCCAGTCTTCCGGGAGGCTAACGCTCGTGTTACCGTTTTCTCCTCTTTCCCGGAGAGTCACGAGTTTTGTCCGGCTGAGGGCGGTCTCGTACAGGGCAGCGTACACCTTGTCGCTGGCGCAGGAGAAACCGTCACCTTCGTCGTCCTGCATCTCTTGGGTGAAGGAATACATTTTGGTCGACTCGTCGTAACTGACGCTGACTTTCGGCGTGTAGAGGGGGCCGGAAGCGCAGAGCAGACGTTCAAAATCTACCGTGGCGGTGTATTTCTCGTCGACTTCAATCCTACTCATGTTGAGTGAGGTAAAAGCGTTCGAGGTCGTGCCTCGTCCCACGCCGACAAAGCCTTTCCGGATGACGGGGAGTAACTTGCGGGCAATGCTGACGATGGCTTTCATTTTAGCCCTTTGCGCCAGTATTTCCGGGGTCTTCACGTCCTTCCGGGAGAAAATTTTGGCTTTAGCGATGTTCTCCTTGTTGAAAATGCAGGTGGTGATATTACCCACTGATTTTCTGACTTTACCTAAAAGGTAAGAATTGAATTTTGCCATAATGTTAAGATTTAAAAGTGAATAAATTAGGAAATAGACCGTGCATCCCGCCCGTGGGCCCCGCGTTTGAGATGCAGGTTTGTCGTTATTGAATTTATCGGTTCAGTTCCAGAATCTCTTGTGGGAATGCCGGACCCGGATCGATTTTTCGGGGAGTGATGTCCGAGTGACGCAGAAGGTAGCGGATCGGGTAACGGTCCATTAGCAAGAGGCACACGAGAACGACCGTTTTAAGCTGTTCGTCCGTGTAGCGGTGCCAATAGGAGGGTTGCCCGTTCTCCTCGTCGACGAACACGTCCGACGGTTGTACTTCCTTGCCACATTCGGCGATGAAGGTATTGCCCTCCTTACGAAGTTTACCGAGATTGTCGAGTTCAATACCGATGGAGTAGTGGTTCAGGTTAATCCTCCCGAGGTGAAAACTTTTCCCGGCGTGCCACGACTCCACGTTGAAAGGTACGAGCTGGATAATGTCCCCGTTCCGGTCGATCACGAGATGGGCGGATGCCGCCACGTCCGGCCGGGTTAGGTAGTAAGCGGATGCCAGACCGTTCGAACCGGCCGTGTAATGTAGGACGATGGTGTCCGGGGCCGCAAGCGGCCGGGTGTTTTTAGAGCATGTCAGGTGAACTGCCTCGCAGTCTACCAGACGGTGGTTTAGGATGTCCACGGGGTGAATTTGGAATTTAAAATTTAGAATGAATACGAGGGTTATTGCCGGGGGCGTTTGAGGAGGGAACTGACGAGTTGTTCGCTGCCTCGGCCGATGATGTACCCGCCTAGCCCGATTTCCAGCAGGTCCCAGAAACGGGACGTGTCGGCGAGAATCGGCAGGTTCAGGAACGTCCCGGCGAGAATGATCAGGGTGAAGACCAGCATCACGATCGGTCGCCACGAGCGTTGCAGCCAGTTGCCTCGTGCTTCCTCCCGGATGGCGGCGGCCTGTTCCGTGATGGTCTTTTCCTCGACGGCAATCAGCAGTTGCAGGATGTCCGTCTCCAGTTGTTTCTTCTCCCTTCCGGGGAGGGTCAGGCGTTCGACGATTTCGCCTACCGCGCTGACCAGGTTCGTTACCGTTTTCATACTTTTTCGTGGCTTAAAGATTCTTCCACTTCTTCCCAGTAAAAATAGAGACGGCTGCCGAGCTTGTGGACGGGAATGTTGTAGTCTTTGATGTCCCGGTACAAGGTGCGTTCGGCGATGTTCAGCTTTCGGCACAGCGTTTCCTTGTCAAGTAATAGCGGGGGAATATTCCCGGCGGCTTTTCTCACGAATTCCCGGATTTCCGCGAACTCTCGCGTGAAACCCTGAAGATGTTCCGATACTTGATATAGAATGGCGACAATTTTTTCTATGGAGTCCGTGTTGTTTTCTGTTTGTATCATTTCCTTTTTCGGTCTAGTCGTTCAACGTGTTCCTGTAATTCTTTCAATAGTTTTTCAATGTAAGCCGTCGGGTGGGGACGTGCCAGCGTGTGACTGATCAGCGTGTAGTAGTCCTTCTCCGCGGGCAAGTTCCATACTTGACAGAAGTACAGGATGAATTCCTTGATGCGGTACTTGTTGTCGGGCGTGATGGCTAGTGACGTGTGGAGGTGCAGGGCCATGATCTCGGCGATGTCCGTGTCGTTCCCGGGTAACGTGCCGGGAAACGGCAGGGGTATTTTCCGGGATTCAAACCATTTCTTTTGCCGGAGAAAGGAGGCTTGTTGCAGGCGGAGATACTCTTCGAGCAGGTCCCGTTCCGTGCAATCCAAGTAGCCCCGTTCGACGGGCATCCCCTCGTGCGTGATCGTCAGGTAACGGTGGGTGGCGTGTCCGTCCTCTTCCCCGAAGATGGTTTGCAGTTCCAAAAGGGCTTCCCGCACGGAGACGGCTAGCACGTCGTCCTCTTCTTCTTTCCGGCGGATCTCCCTCAGGCAGGCGATGGCGGGCAATTCCACGTCGAGCAGGTGGATGCGGTAATCGGTCAGGGAGCCGACCCCGTTAAAACAGAGGGGTTCCAGCTGGTTGTCGGTGACCACGACTTCGGCCCGGTAGAGGGCGGTGAGGTACTCTTTTAAGATTTCGTGTTGATTCATAATTTAAAGTATTTATCATTTGAAAAATGTTTATAGTCTTGCGAGGCGAAAAAGCAGTAGATATGTGCTTTGATCCCTTTTTTGCGTTGCAGGGAGAACGTGGCGATCTCGTCCTCCCGCAGGAACGGGAGCTTGTCGAGAACGACCGGGGTAAACGAGCGGTTCCCGTACAACACGACCACGATCAGGCGGTCGGTAGCCTTGGCGGACGGGGAACCCGAGTTGTCGTCCCATTGGAGGGTAACTTTGTCGTCCGGGTCAATGGAGTGCGTCATGTTATTGACATCTTGCCGTCTGCCGATCCCGATTTGCAAGCGGGAGAAGTCGGCAATTTTCCCTTCGGGGGTGAACACGTGGAAATTCTTTTTCATAAAGAGGGCGTAGCCGTTTGTTTTCAGGCGATGTCCCTCGCTTTTCCACACCTCTTTGAGCAAGGTTTCTTTAAGCTGTTGGTAGAAACGCAGGGCCACGGTCAGGTGGGCCCGGTTCTTTTGTTGTTCGGGCGTGTTCGCGTCGTGATATTCCAGCGGGTAGGAGCGGATGCAATCCTGATCGCCATTCCGGTAAAAAATAGTGTTACCGATTCGGCCTCGCAGGCCTCTTAATAATGAGTTGCAATGTTTTGCCATGGTATTAAAATTTTAAAGTTCATCATTCGTTTATCCGAAAATCCGCGGGATCATGGGGACAATCCGGCAGGAAAAAGGCCTCCCCGGGTTTCATGCTGACGTGTTGCCGGGGGATCATAGTCAGTTGCCAAACGGCTATGAAACGTGGGCGATGCGTCCGTCACTCCCTTGTCGTGCCTTATCTCTCCTTGAACACCCCCGTAACTCTTTTCGAGTTGCCGGGTATCTCGTGATTTTCTGTTGACAAAGGTAGGGCATACCGTGGCGGGGAGCGTGACGGTCGAGGTGTGTCAATCCGTGCCAAAGCGTGCCAATAGGGTTGATGGTATGGAAAAATTGAGGTAATGTCTGGAAATTTGATGAAAATGGGTGAAAATCGGTGACGGGAAGATGGAGTGGGAGGTGTTCCGGTAGTGCATGTAGTGATCCGGTGTTTTGGGGCTGAAAGAGGGTAGGCCTACCGGATCACTAGATGCAAAAAGGGATTCGTGTCGGGTGGTTAGAAATGATTCTCGATGTGATAGAATTCAGTCGCCCGGGGAACGATGGTATCATGGTAGATGAATAGCTGTTTTCCGTCCTTGTAGAAAAAAGGATGTTCCTCTTTTCCGGCGGTCAGGTCTCGCAACCAGTAGATACGGTCGAGCGGCACGTTGTCAAATTGCAGGAAGTTGTAGCGCGCCAGTCGGGTTCCGGCGTTTTTCCAGCCGTTGTCCCAGTACATGAGCTGGTAAGCATGTCCTACGACGATATGATTTTCCGCGTTTGCCGGGGCATAGCGTATTTTTTTCACTTTCATGGGCCGTTTCAGCGGCATCAGGTCTATTTTCCTGTAAGAGGAGTATTGCATGTTGGGATTGTAGGCGGAATAGTATCGCAGGTAACGGTAGTTGTTGGTGTCAACCTGCAACGTACAATAACGTTTTCCCGTCCGGTTAGGATTTATTTCCTCCGGTGAACACACGGGGAGAGCCGTGGCCGGGGGGAGGGAATCTTCGGGGGTGTACTCGTCGGTGAGATATTCCAGAAGTCCCATGTTGCTGGTCGGGAAGGAGTCCGGGGCAACATAGCGGTAGTAGCGGAACGGGCGGCATATTTCGGGTGTCAGTTCTTGCAAGTTGAGGATGGGAGTGGTTTCGATGGTGCCGAGTAGAACGGCATCCTTGAAATCTTCCCGGTTGGCGGCCTCGAAACGTCCCCCGATCATGAGGCTTGCCCGGTATTGGAGGCTTGTTTTTTCCGGGTACTTACGTTTTAAAAGGAGTTTTCCCTTTTTTCCCGGTTCTTCCGGGTAAAGGGGTACGAACGTGGCGGAAGTGTAGAGCGTGTCGGGCGAGGTGATGTAAAAAGGCGAGGCAAACGGGATGATGCTGTCGCCTTTCAGGTACACGGGAAAGTAGAGAACGTTATAGACCACGTTTTTAAACCGTGCCTTTTTTTGTTGATGGTCCACCGTTCCCCACGTGGCGGGAGCAAGGCCTTCCGAGGCATTGAACGTGTACAGGTAAACTAGGTTATTGGATAGCTCTTTGTCTATCGGGAGTTGCACCGGGGCTACCCGGTAGTTCTCGTCGGTCACTTCCCGGATGCAGGGGGTGTCGAAGTAATCCGGTAGGGTTTCCCCTTCCGCTTTCAGCATGAACGGGCTGTCGGCTTGCGCGCCGAATGTGTTTCTGAAAAAGCTGGGAGAGGCTGCGGTTGAAATATTGCTGGTAGAATAATTTCTAGTTTGGTTGTATTTGGAATATTTTCCCGTGCTGTCCAGCAGGGTACAGTGAAAATGTCTTCCCGTTCTTTCCCGGAAAGAGATGTTACAATCGACGACGGTCGGGATCCCGTAGGCCCTGAACACGTGACAAAAATTGTCGGCCAAGGATATGCAATCATATTTTTGACCAACAAACATATCATAGGTCCCCACGTGTTGGAGCTGTTGGTAGTAGGGGTACATTTGGTGGATGTAGTCTTTGTAGTGGTCGTAGCGTGAGATGAAACGGGTGTAAGTTTTTTCGTCACTTTTATTCAGGTGTTTGCTGAACATATCGTTCAGCTTTTGCCCGTTTTCGTAAAAGGAATAGCCGGTTACGGCCCGGTAGGGGAGAATCATCTCTTTGAATTGCTCGAAGGTGAGATAGGAGGCGTAAGGGGAGGCGTGCCACACGTGGAAGGCATTTTCTATGTGAGAGATTAAAAACGTGGAAGGTATATATTGTGGGTCAGGGAATGTTCCTTTAACGATCGTGGGCGTGTCGGGAGGAAACACGCTTACTAGTTGCCGGGCGGCATAGGAGAAGTGCCAGAATTTTTCCCGGTGGCGGTCGGAATACAGGGCGGTATCGGGAATTATGGCCATCATGTTCGTGTACAAGCTGTCAAAACGGGTATGCCATTCGAACAGGGAAGAATCGGGGAAAACGGCCCGTTCGGTTGACAGGTGCCATTTCATGTTATCGATCAGGAAACAGGCGGCTTGGTATTTCAAGGAATCCTCCGGGTGTTCACGGTAGTGGCGCAGCACTTTTTCCAGCTCGTCCCGGTTTCTCCCGGCTTGTGACAGGGTTTCTTCCACTCCCGCCGGGTAACGGGTGCAGGCGAGTACTAAGGTACAAATTAAGATGGTGTATAAGATGGGTTTCATGGTAGGGTGTTTTATATGAAATAGAAAATGGGTTTTAATAATATTCCAGAATTACCGGGTTATCATGTTCGTTAATCTTGGAGATGATTCTTTCGGAATCACTTCCTCTTTTTATTTGTCGAATATCTTGGGCGGAGGGTTCCAGAATAAGAAGTATGCTGTCATCACTTTCTCCCATGTTTAATGACGAGATGAAGTTCAGGTTATTGTCGGATGAGAAAATATCGTTTATAATTCTGGTGTTAGGGGCGAATTGTATGGTTTGCTGTTTTGAACCAGACAGGATATGTAAATAACGTTTTTTGTCCTTGTGTGACACGATATATAGTTTCTTGTTCATGTACCGGAGGGTTTTAATGAAAGTATAGTTTTTCAGGTATTTGAAGAAACCATATTCGTGTTCTTGGAAGAGTGCATCATATTGTAGTTCGCTCAACCAGTTATTCTCCGTGCTGACGATGAATTTTTCCTGAAATTGTTTTTGTCCCGGATCGTAGGTGACACAACTATTCGTGAGGTCAATCTGGTACACGAATTTATCCTTGTAAGGGATGAATTGCACGGGTTTGAGCATCGTGTTGGTTACTTTCGCGTTTATGCATGAATCGATGATATTTCCAGACGGGTCGGATAGGGAGATGAGACTTTTGTTCTGTCCCGTCATAAGTAGTATGTAATCATCCGGTGTTTTCTTGAACTTGTTGATAACAAACGGGTAATAGATGCTTTTTACGTGTTGCATGGTCGCGGCGTTGTATATTTTGATGCAATTCATGTCACATAGCCATATCTCTTTCTGTCCGTTTTTCGAGTAGACATCAAAATCCCCGATGTATGTGTATTCGTCCGGCCCCCTTCCTATTTTTTCCAACGTGGACAGGTGTTTGCCTTCATGGTTGAATGTTTCTATTTTTCTCTCGTTTGATAATATATAGAACACGCTGTCTCGTTTTACGATCTTGTTGATACTTCCCACCAAGCATTTTGCTTTTGTTTCGAGAGGGATGATGCGGTAGTGGCGGGTAATTATTTCCGATAGCTTTATTTTAGAGTTTATCCCGTCATCGGTCAATATGTACGGGGCAATCGTGTCGTCTTGATTTTTTGGCAAGACGTTACAGGCTGATAGGATGCAACCTAGTAGAATGATAATGTGTATTTTGTTGATCATGGGGTGTTTATTTTATTTCTTGTTTTAGGAATACTTTTACAAGGATTGGGTTATCCATTTCGGTTAACCCTTGGCTGATCTTGGTTACACGCGGGGTACTTTTTTTCGTATTTTTGACCAGATCAATGAACGTGTGAGCTTCTATAAATCCGATGAATGCGTTATCCGGCGATGAATTGCAGATCGTGGGCATTCCAATTCCATCTATATCATTTACCCAAATCGGGCCTATTGTTCGGGTTTGTTTTTGAGGTTTCAAATAGATGGCATGTTGAATTAAATTTTCAAAGCTATAATGAATCAATATGATGTTTTTGTTCTCGATGACTTGTCGCACGTCGCACCATTGGGAAGGAGATGCTTGGAAAGTGGTAATGATTTCCTTGGCTTGCTCAATGGGAGTATGAAATGTCATGGGGAGGGTATATTTCCCGAAAGTAACAGCGTAACGGGGTTTTACTCCGGAGGGGGTGATCCTGTATATCGTGTTGCTGAAATCCTCGATCAAGGATAATGTGTCGGAAAAGTTAAAGAAGTAATTGGTTTTACCGGTGTAATTCAGGTACACGGCATCAAATCTGTTTTTCAGAAAATTGTGGGTGACTTTACCATCATGCATGGTTACGAGCAAATACCCCTCGGGGAACGTGGAGGAGAAGATCGTTTCATTGGGGAGCCGTCCACCGTAAGCGATGATCGTGTCGGAATTTATTGTTGCGAATGCCGAGGTGATGAATTTATGTTCGGTTCTGCCGATGAATTTTCCATCACGATCATATCGTATCAATGACTGGCTACGGTCGCACAGGATGATTATATCACTGTTCTCCGGATCTACGTGCATTGCAGCGATCTTGATATATTCGTTGTTTCCCCTACCTTTCCGGTCTATTTTAGAAATGAAGTGACCGTTTTTGTCATAAATGAAAACAATGTCTGAGGCTGAATCATGAATATAAAAACGGTCTTTATCTTCAAAGATTTGCTGAATGTAACCTATCATGATGCTATCAGCACTTTCGAGAGGGATATATTGGCATGAATCAATGTATTTTGAGGCCAATGCGTCCTCCATTTTTGCTTTGTCGGGATGGATGTCAATACTTTCCATCCCCGGCAGCAAAGTAACATGGTTATTACTTTGGCAACAAGCGAACACTTGTAACAGGACGGTCATTGAAAGTAGGGAAATTGTTTTCATTGATTACAATAATTTTGAATGTCGTATTTATAGATTTCATCATTTATCGTGTTCCCGTATATACATTTATGATTCATGTCGAGAGCGAAGGAAATAAGGCTGTTGGAAATGGTAAATTTACGAACAGGCGTTCCTTCCCAGTCGAATTGCTGTATTTCAACTCTTTTGTCGAATTTGTGCAAATAAGGACTTGGATTATTGATATATAGGGCGTAAATGTGTGAATTGGTAACCCTTAGGTCTGAAAAATACCAGATTCTTTCTCTTTCCGGGGTAAAGCTAATTTCCTTTATAGGAACTGTCGGTTCATAGATGGAGAGCGTCGTGACATCGGTAAATTTGGGGGAAAAGATATTAATTTGGTTGAAATATATCATGATCGATGCAAATTTTTCATGGTCAGGACGTAAGCGGTTGCCCATGTTTAAAGCGTACGTGCAGTTATTAAATGGAAAGCTGAACATGACAATCGGCTGTTGTAATGGAATATCCTTTTTCAGATCGTATGTGCTTAACGTGTGACCGACGGGAGAATTTACAATACTTATTAACGTGTCTCCAAGAATGAAATGGTTTCCGATACAATCTTTCGGGAGATCAATACAACTGTCAAGAATTGTTTCCTGTTGACGTATTGATTCCGTTAAATTGAACAAGACTAATTTCATCAGCGAGCCATCACAGATCCACATGTACGTGTTCAGGGAATCTTTAAAATATTGTTCTTCATATATAGCGTTTAAGAATTCATTCGGTCCTCTGCCAACATGGAGAAATTTTCCTAATGGGCGTAATGTTTGGGTATCATATACATCGAAAAAATTATCGACTCCGTTTGCTTTATGACATATTAAGAACGTGTCGATAACATGTAAACCGATAATCCCGATACTTGCAATGTCGATTTTTTCGCCTGTAAACCTGGTTTCTTGTGGAAATTCTTTAATAAGAATATTCTTACCGTGCATGATGTCATGTTGGGTACAAGATTGTGCGGTTAGGATTGTTATGATATAAATTAGGGCTTTCATATGGTTTGATTCTAGAGAGTCTGTTAGGGTTCGGTTCTTGCTATAAATTCACATAGTCATATTATATTTCGTATGTTACAATACAGAAATCTAAATCAATGCCTACTGCATATATTGTGTTAGAGTTTCCTTTAGTTTCGATACGTAAAATAGGCATTCCCATATCAATGATTTTCTTTAGATTAAAATCGTAATCGTATACAAATATTGTATTAGGAACTTGAGAAAGATCCCGAATACCTGCTGTACGTTTGGTTGGGGTAGGAGTGTTTTCTTCTTTTTCTAATGTGATAATATAATCTTTTGTAAGAATTATTTCGTGGGGAACTTGAGCTTCTTCAATAAAGTGAATATTTCCGTTTTTGATTTCATAAAAGTTTTTAGAAGATACTTTTTCCCATTTCAATTGGAAATTATTTCCTTCTTTTTCGTATAAAGCAATGTAAGGGAATAATCTTGCACTATAAATTAATTTTTGATTATATGGATTGTAAAATAAAGTTCCTTGTCGAGAGTTATAGTAGTCTTTGAGTTTTTCTTTTATTGGACTCTTGCCAAAAAAGGATACAGTTGAATCTTGATGAATCCATTGGAAGAGTTGTTCATTTTGAGGATGTGTTGAAATAAATTCTCCTTCTGCTATTTGAACTATATCTAGGCAATCTTCGATGGGTAAAGGCGGGAGTAGAATAAATGGATCTTTATTTGCTAACATACTATCGATTGAATAATAGGCTTGCTTGTTTTGGTTAAGATCATAAGTGAATATTTTATTACCGATAGAGCTAATAGATAGTGGCGTAATAAATTCTTTAGGGCCTCGTCCAATTAATCCCATCGTTCCAATTTCTTTTTTTGCATTAATATCAACAACGTGTAAAAAATAATTAGGGTTGAATGGATCTTCCCAAACTAAATAATTGTTACACAAAATTAATGAACCGGGTAGTTGTGTAAACAAACTATCTTGGATTGTGGAGGATGGAGATAATGTTAGGCGTTCAATCTCTGTAGAACCACTTTTGCAAGTTATGAGTGTCAATAAGCACAACGAGTATAAGAGAATTTTTGTTTTCATATTATTTTAAGGAATTAAGATTATTGAATATTAGATTTGTTGATCATGAGACATTTATTTGTATTAATATCTTTTGACTTCAATCAGTTCATTTTTTTGAGAATCTACACCTCCAAGGAATTGCTTGTTTGCTTCATCAACATGTTTCTATTATAATCTGTATGGATAGATGTATTCATGATTATTTTGTATAAATGAATAATAAATGTGGATTGTTGTTTTCAAGATTTTCTTGAGAGACTAATGGCGTATATATTAATTTGATATGATTCGTAGAGGCTTGATGAAGTTTTAAAAGTGTATGAAGATGATCTTCATCAGTAATCGTAAAAATGAAATAATTGTTTTTTGCATATTTGGGGTTGGAATATATGGATGCGAATTCTTCGGGTAAAGATTCTGCGTTAAATAGATAAGGTCGTTGTTGTTGTTTGTTATAATATAGCTCATGAAATTTCCCCCCTTTAAAAAAATTGCAGTAAATGTATTCATCATTTTCAAGTAAACAGTCTGGTTCAGAAATGTAATTGTCTCGTCGGATATAAGCGATGACAGTCTCGATTTTTCCATCAAAAGATTTAAATGAAATATTGTATTTTTTAAAATCAAATTGATATTGCGGGATGATGCTATCCGGTGTTATTTGAAATACGTTGTAATCAAATAGGGATTTAAACAACACGGATTCTTTATATTTTGTAAATGTTTGATCTAATTCCGACTGGCTGTTTTGGGCGTAATGGGGAATATTGAACAATAATTTTTTTATTTCATGACTCCTGATGTTTAAAATAGAAATGCATGAATTTTTATCAGAATAACCAGTGAATAGGGCGAGATGATCATTATCGATGTTTGAAATGTTATCGATATTAATATTTCGATCAATTTTAATTTCTTGAATAAGGTCTCCAAAAAGATTGTAGAAGATGATTTTTTCTCCCGGATTATCTAATATAACTACAGTATTATCTTCCAATATTGTAAAATCTGTAATAGAAAGAAATTCTCCCGGTCCCCGTCCTTTTTTTGCTATTTTAGATATTCCATTTCCGTGTATATCATATATATAGATACATTGAGATTGTGGGTCATTTAAAAAGAAATATGGATCATTAAAATACAAATTACTTATGCCCCCAATTATAAAAATCGAATCTGTTTTTAGTGAAACTATTTTTATGCTATCGATAGAGTTTGATAATTCAAGTGATTGATTTTTATATTTGTCGAAATCTATTGATAATGTTTTTCTGAACTTGATATTTTCTACTTTTTCTCTTTGACATGAAATGCAAATAATAGCGACTATTAAAATGATATAGGTTATTTTCATGGTGAATATGCTTTAGTTGATAGAGGTATATATAGAGATGAATGTTTCTATTTTGGATTATAAATGAAAAGAATCGGGTTGTCTGTTTCTTTTAAATTGTTTAGAACGGGGATTGTTTGGACAACATGGGGAAAATATTCAATAAGTGATGCAGCATCAATCCAGTCGATGATCTTGTTACTTTTCACGAATTGCGGGAAAAAGCGAAAGTCATGGATAAGATCATTGGTGATATATCCATTTCGAGATTCGCCGGTGTTCATGTCGTGTAAACAAAAGTGGCGTTCGTCTTGGTATATATAATCGATCAACAGGTAATTATTGCATAAAAATATGTTTCTTCTGACGATATAGGGAAATTTGTTGTCATTTATATTGTATTTTGTAATGCTTGTATGTTCTTCCGGAAATGTTTTGTCTTTAAAATCAAGGAAATATATTGGAATAACTGTCGTATCGTGTAAGGTATATAACGTATTACTATACCTTGGAGCAAAAACAAGTAAATCATTGTTTTGTGTGAACACGTTGGAGGAAATGAAGGTATTATTACCTAGTATTTTATTTCTTGGTAGGTATCGGTTTAGCGTTTTCCCGCAACTATCTGTAAGATAGAATTGATAATCTTCTGTTTTCCCGTTGCTTTCAGCATAAATGATCATCTGGTCGTCAATACATTTCAGTTCAGAAACGTAAAACGGGAAATAAAATTCTTTCTTGTATTTTAAATTATGATCGTAAATAAGAACTTTTTGTTGCGAGTAGTCTAGAAGATATATGCCTTGCGAGTTGATGGCTATATCGTTGAGGTATATGTATTCTCCAGCACCACGTCCTGAATTGGCAAGCTGGTGGATTAGCTCTCCTTGTTGGTTAAAGAGTAGGATGGTATTATTTTTTTTGTCCAGTAAGATTATATCGTCATTGTAGAATTCAATATCAGAGATTTCCCCGATTAGAATAGAATCCGAAATTTCCAATCGAATAATATTGTAATTGGCAATGAAATCTGACAAAGGGTAAGTAGTAGTTTGGGCATAGTCGATCATAATCGTGTCAACGTCTTTTTTATGGGAGGTTGAACATGAAAAAATGATGAGAATAATAAATGGTAGATACTGTTTCATGTGTATATTTTAAAAATAGTTACTAATGTCGTATTTGTAAATATTCTCGTTGTCTTTGAAACCATATATACATTTATTCTTGGAGTCTAAGGCGAAACTAATAATGCTATTAGTAATGATAAATTTACGTATTGGTGTACCTTCCCAATCAAATTGTTGTATTTCGACTGTTTTATCGTGTTCCCGATAGATTGGGGTCGGGAGATTAATATATAAGGTGTAGATGGAAGAATCTGTAATTTGTAGGCCGGAGAAGTATCTGATTCTTTCACTTTCAGGTACAAGGTTTATTTCCTTCATGGAAATGGTTGGTTCGTAAAGAGAAAGAGTCGTGATATTCGTGAATTGTGGGGAGAATATATTTATTTGGTTGAAATATGCCATGACAGATACAAATCTTTTATTATCGGATCGCAGTTTATTCGTCATGTTAAATAGGTAATGATTAACATTTTTGAATGGATCACTGAACATGATAATTGGGTGCTGTAAAAGACTATCATTTTTTAAATCGTATGTACTTAGAATATGATTATAAGAAAAGTTTACGATGCTAATTAGTGTGTCTCCAAGCACAAAACCTTCTCCAATACAATCGTCTGATAAATAAACACAACTATTAAGAATTGTTTTTTGTTGACGAATTGATTCAGTGATGTTAAATAAAACGAGTTTTAGAAGAGAACCATCTTTTACCCACATGCATGTATTTAAAGAATCTTTGGAATATTGCCCCATGTATATTGCGTTTAAGAATTCATTTGGACCTCTGCCCGGGGAAAGAAATTTTCCTAGAGATTGGTAAGTGTTTGTACTATAAATATCGAAAAACTCATCAAGTCCCATTGCTTTATAACATATAAGGAATGTATCGACAACAAATATGTCGTTTACTCCTATACTCGTAATATCAAGTTTTTCCCCGCTAAGGTTGATTTCTTGGGGAAACTCTTTTATGAGAATGTTTCTCCCGATCATCATATCCTGTACCCAACAGGATATGATGGTTAAAATGATAATGGGGTAAATTAATGATTTCATTTTGTTTGTTTCTAATGTTTTCCTAAATGTTAGAATTTAATGAGGTGGTTTAAGAAATGTTTCAGGTTCTTTTCTTATAATTTGTTTGTATAAATTCCAAATGTGGTGATTGCCAATAGGAGATCCGATTAATAGAATTTTATTATCCTTATCTAATAAAAATGTTTGATATTGAGGATTTTTAGGAAATTTGTTTAATATATTCATTTTATTGGTATAGTCATAAAATATAGGATAACTGAATTTATTCTTTTTGATCCATGAATTGACAATATCGTAATCTTTAGCATGTACAACGAAAAGAAAAGACGTGTTTTGAGAGATAGTATCTATTTCTCGAATTAATTTTCCCCAATCATATAATTTGTATTTAGAAGCGTAGAACAACCAAAAACAATCAGAAATATCCAAGCATAAACCTTTAATTATCAGTATATTCTAAAAATTAACACTTTTCGGCTGCTTTTTGATGCTTCCCAAATTTCCACATATTTTTGAGACGTATTTCTGACGTGGAGAATTTGCGGGGCTTGTTTTTTGTCACACCGTGCAGACAGTTGACAAGGGTTTACAACCGTTTACGACAAGCGACAATATCCGCCCCAACATTCAGTGACGGTCACATCGTGTAGAAAGGCGACAACCGTTGACTGCCGTTTACATCCGTTCACCACTTCAGGAATACAGGATTGAAGAAATGAACCAGTAAACGATAAAGCAGTATGAAAGCAACCCGAAAATGCAGTTTTTGCGGCAAATCCTTTGTAACCCGCAGCGGAATGCAAAGGTATTGCAGCGAGGTTTGTCAGGCGGAAGCCCGGCGAGCCAGAATGACACAGAAGAACAACCTCTTCAAGGCCGTCCGGCCAATCATGGAGATACAGCATCAGGAGTATCTCACCTTTTCTAAAGCAGCCATACTCATGGGCTGTTCCCGACAGTACATCTATAAACTTGTAGCCATGGGCAAGCTGAAAGCCTCACGCATCAGCAACCGCATGGCATTCATCCGCAGAGCCGACATCGAGCGGATGCTGGAGGGCAATCCCTACCACCGCATCCTGCCCGGCAGCACTTCCACACCGAAAAAATCCGCTTCAACTTCTTTCCCGACCAAAAAAGAAAAAAGGGAAAAGGAAGGCGATGAAATTTTGGACTTCTATTCCGGTGAAGAGGTGATGTCCCTTTATAAAGTCAAGCAGTCATGGCTCTATACCACCGCCAAACGCAACCGCATCCCCATCTGCCGTATCGCTGGAAAGAACTATTACAGCAAGAAGCATGTTGACGAGTTCTTTGGCGTTGCAGTTGATATGGAAAGTATCACCGACTGGCTCCTGACCGAAGAAGCGGAAGAGCAGTTCGGCATGAAGCCTGCCGCACTCCGGGCATACGCCTACCGGCACAGGATACCGACCAAAAAAGAATACGGCCGCACCTATTACTCCAAGTCCCATTTGGACGAACTCCGCAGGACTGACCTTGTGAACGACGAGCGTTATTACACCGTGGAACAGGTCCGGCAGATTTACGGGCTTTCCTCAGCCAACATCTGCCATATCGTCAAGGTTAAGCACATCGAAAAGATAAAGGTCGGTGTGAAGAACCTGCTTCTGCGCTCCGATGTGGAGCGTGTCATGGCTGAAAGGAACAAATAACCGCAAACAACCGCCATTACCGGAAAATTATTTCAAAATGATTGACGTGGAGATATTCACGGCTGTTTCACGTTGTTCCTTTGCCACCGTGAACACGGAGACACCTCCGGAAATGTACAACCAGTTAAAACATCACCAATATGAGTAAATGCAAGACAGTAACCTTGCGCAAGCGCAAGATCAAGAACGGTACACAGTATTCGCTGTGTCTGGACTATTATCCCGGCTACCGTGACAACACCACCATGAAAGTGATAACACGTGAAGCTCTGGGTATTTACATTTTTGCCAAACCTGCCAACCAGCAGGAGCGTGATTTCAACGCACGCATGATGAAGAAGGCGGAGATACTCCGCAACAGGCGTTACGAAGCCATCTTCAACGAGAACAACGGTTTCTTTGACAAGGCCAGGATGAAAGGGGATTTCCTCGCCTACTTCAAGGAACTGGCAGACAGAAGGAATATCAAGTGGCAGCACGTCTACAAACACTTTGAACGGTTTGTAAATGGCAAATGCACCTTTGAAGAGGTGGATGTGGACCTGTGCCGCAAGTTCATGGAGTACCTGCTGAACGCTCCCCAGACCATACACACCAACCAAAAGCTGCATATCAATTCTGCGGCGGGCTACTGGTCGGCTTTCCGTGCCGTCCTGCATACGGCCTACCGTGACAGGAAGATAAAGGAGAATCCCAACGGCTTTCTGGACCGCATAGAGAGTATTCCCACCATGAGAGAGCATCTGAGCCAGGAGGAACTGATACGGCTTGCCGAAACGCCATGCGAGGAAGAGGTTCTAAAAAGGGCTTTCCTTTTCGCCTGCCTGACGGGATTGCGGAAGAGCGACATCAGGCAGCTTACCTGGCAGCAGATACAGCCGTACACCAACGGCAAGATGTTCGTCACCACCCGTATGCAGAAGACGAAGCAGATTGTTCACAACCCCATCAGTGATGAAGCCTACGGACTGCTCGGGGAACGGCATGAAGGGCTTATCTTCGAGGGCTTCAAGGACAAGATGCTGCAGGGGCCCCTGAAGCGTTGGTTGTCGGCGGCAGGCATAACCAAGAAGATAACCTTCCATTGCACCCGGCATTCATTCGGAAGCCTGCACGTGGAAATGGGTACGGACATGGCTGTCATACAAGCCTATCTGGGACACAAGAACATTACCACCACACAGATCTATTCCAAGATGGCAGCACAGCAGATGTGTGACGTGGTGGACAAGATAACCCTGAAACGCAAGGAGGCATAGGCCTTGTTTCAGGATATTCAGAGGGAGCGGTTATTGCGTGAAGGCTTTAACCGCTCCCTCTGTTTCTGATGGCACCATTCCTTAAAAAGTCATTATCGTATGATATTTTGGTATGATTCCGGACTTTTGGTGAAAAACATTGAAAAAGAAACCGCCAACCAAGGCTAATGAGCAATAATTGAAAGAATACCATTAAATTTGCAAAGACCTGACAGTTACAAGTAATAACCGAAAAAAACGATATGGAACCAACGATAAAGGACAAATACATCATTCTGGGATTCATCGGCGTTGCCATCTGCCTGATTTCCTTTTTTATCACACTGATTGTCTCCGCAAGTTTCAATCAGGACAATTTTGTAAGGCTGATAGTCTTTGTATGCAGCAACATTCTCGGGTGGCTGCTCTATCTCTCTTTCCAGACGGTAATTTTCGACTCATACGAGATCTGGAAACTCAAGTCCGGCAAGAAAAAGGCATCTGCCGGAATCATAAAGGCTCAGGAAGAACAGCCACAGGATGCGAATGAACCTGCAGCTCCGACACCGATGCCGACAGGCGGGGAAGCAACCCCGGATATAAAACCGGTAGAGATTGCCATTGCCCCGGAACTTCACGAAAAGAACCGTGCCAGCTATGAGGACAGACAGAAGCAGGAAGAGGCGGAACGGATCCGCATTGTCATGGAGTACATCCACTTCGTCATGCCCCGCATTGCCGACAAGGAGACCGTCAACCATATCTGTGCCGAGGTCAACAAGTGGATGTGCCTTCACAGCTACAAGCCCAAGCCGATAACAGGACGGCTGACCCGGGAGATTACCAACATTCCGCTCCGCCATTTCGTGTGGAACATCTCCGAGCGTTTCATGTACAAAAAATACTACAACGGGGACAACCGTGCCAATTTTATCAAGACCCTTTTTCCACGTGAGTTTGCCGACACGGATATAGCGACCATAAAGAACTTCAAGGTCGATCCGTCAAAGACGCTGATTCCCATTGACGAACCCGAAAACGACAGTCTGGACTTCCATTATCCCGAAGATTATGCACGGGAAGTGAACAGTTGACCGTTTCCCGGGGATATAACAGCAATAACGACAAGTATCAGGCAACACGTAACAGCCTGTATTCCATTATTTCCCGAATAACTTTGCCCGTCATTCACGGTTGGGCATCGTTATTCGGGAATTATTTTGCAATGACCTCCCGTGAAGATATTCACGGTCATATCATTGCGGTCCTTTGCGCCAAGCCTTACAAAAGAGGCGAGTACGCAAATGGAAAAAACAGTGATTACATTCAACGACCTTCCCGAGGTCGTAGCCCAGCTTCGGGACGAAGTGATGAGCTTGAGAAGCCTGCTTACCGAGCAGCGCAGTGTGAACAATGCAAAGACGGTGGACACCCATGTCCCCATGTCTGTGGATGAAGCGGCGGAATATCTCGGTATTCCCAAGGGAACGCTCTACATGAAACTGTCGGACGGAAGCATTCCGGCCACCAAGCCCGGCAAACGCTATTGCCTTTACCGTGACGAACTGGACAGATGGCTGGAATCCTCCCGCAAGAATCCCGTACCCCTGTCCGATGAGGAACTCAGCGAATCCATGTCCTCCTCCCACCGTCGCAAGCCCGGCCAACGTAACTGGTAAGAGCCATGGAAGAGGACAAGAACTATATCAGCATGATACATGGCGACCTGACGAGGGCAGCCCAGATGCAGAACGGTATGCCGGAAAATATCGGCGTGATGAGCATAAAGACCGCCAACCGGACTATACTCGAAGCATCGCAGCTGCCCACGCCCCGTGCGTTGTGGGACAGCTTCTGGTACGAGGGGGAACTGTCCTGCCTCTTTGCGGATTCCAACGTGGGGAAATCCATCCTTGCCGTCCAGATAGCCGACCGTATAGCCCGGACTGACAACGTGCTTTATCTGGACTTTGAACTGTCAGAAAAGCAGTTCCAGCTCCGCTATACCGACGAGTACGGAAAGCCTTACATTTTTCCCGAAAGGCTGTACCGGGTATCGCTTGACTGTGACGCCCTTCTGGATGCCGACTTTGAAGGGACAATCATCGGCAGCATTGAACAGATGGCACAGCAGACCCGCTGCAGGATCTTCATCGTTGACAACCTTACTTACCTGTGCTGTGCCATGGAGAAAGGCGATGCGGCGGGACGGCTGATGATACAGCTCAACAATCTCAAAAAAAGATACGGGCTTTCCATCCTTGTCCTGGCACACACACCCAAGCGTTCACTGGACTGTCCCATCACGTCCAATGACCTTGCCGGAAGCAAGCGGCTCTACAATTTCTTTGACAGCGTGTTTGTCATCGGGAAAAGCGCACTGGACGGGGGACTCCGCTATGTGAAGCAGCTCAAGGTCCGTTACGGGACATTCTCGTATGATGCCGACAATGTGATTGTCTATGAGATTGAGAAAACGGACGCCTTCCTGCAATTCGTGTTCAGGGGCTATTCAACCGAAAAGGAACACCTGAAGAAACCGGGTGACAACGAATCGGAACAAAGGGATTGCCTGATCCTGCAACTGTCCCAATCCGGGAAGTCAGTCCGGGAGATAGCCTCGCAGGTCAATTGCGGCAAGTCCACCGTCAGCCGGATAATCCAGCGCAGCAAGGAGGACAGGAACGCAGCCGTCCCGGGTGTCCCGCTGTCCCGTCCCAAGGAGAACGGGACAATGGGACAGGTGGGACAGCATGGGACAGATGGGACAAGCGGGACAGCTGGAGAAGCAAGGCAGGCGGAGCTGTTTGCAGGACATGAAAAGGAGGACAAACCATGAAAAAGCAGCCTGTACACGGCTGTATGCCAGCTGACCATATCATTTGCAGAGCATGTGAGCATACAAACCGGGTCCTGATTTTCCAGTGTGTCCCGGGGTGTCCCAAGTGTCCCAGCCTTTAGGGGACGGGACAGTGGGACAGCGGGACAAACAGTAGAAAACCAATCATAAAAAAAAGTCATGAGCAACTATTCATTACAGAAATATAAAGGAATGTCAACACGGCATACCTGTCCGAATTGCGGGGACAGACGTTCCTTTGCCTACTACGTGGACGAAAGCGGTACGCCCCTTCACCCGTCAGTCGGCAGATGCAACCACGAAAGCGGCTGCGGGTATCATTATACGCCCAGACAGTATTTTCACGACCACCCCGAATGCCGGACTGCCGGTGATTTCTCTTCCGGCAGACAATGTATGGCGCAGAAGCCCAAGCAACCGCTGCAACAGACAGCCATCGGTTACATACCGCCACACTATGTGGAGAAATCGCAGAGCGTGCATAGCAACTTCTGCCGCTTCCTTTCAGCGCTGCTTGATTCCTATTACGGCTGCAAGGCAAAGGAAGTACTGAAAAGGTTAATGGAGGATTACCGTCTGGGAGCAACCCGTGACTGTGCGGTCATCTTCTGGCAGATTGACCGGGAGAACAAGGTGCGGACAGGCAAGGTGATGCAGTACAATCCCGGGGACGGACACCGTGTAAAGGACGGACAGACATCGGCAGTGAACTGGATACACAGCATACTGAAAAGGCAACGGGTATTGGCGGAGGAATGGCAGCTTTCCCAATGCCTTTTCGGGGAACACCTGCTGAATGTCTATCCTGACAAGGTGACGGTTCTGGTAGAATCCGAGAAGAGTGCCGTTATCGGATCCGCCCTCTTCCCCGGCTATGTATGGCTGGCGGCAGGAGGCAAAAGCCAGTTGCGGGAGGAAAAGCTCCGTGTGCTGACCGGGCGGACCGTGCTTCTCTTTCCGGATGCCGATGCCTATGCCGAATGGAAAGAGCGTGCCGACGGCATGACCTTCTGCAAGGTGATGGTGTCTGACCTCATAGAGAAGAACGCAACGCCGGAACAGAAGGCAGCCCATATCGACATAGCCGATTGGATAATCTTCCAGATACGGGAAAGCAGGATAAATTGTACAGCCGACCATCTGGTGGAGGCGGAAAGAATCCTGCAACGGATGATAGAAAAGAACCCCGCCCTTCAAAAGCTGATAGATGATCTGGGGCTTGTGCTAGTCGGTGCATCCTCAATCGGCAGCGGTGACGGAAACCCTCCTTAACGGAGGAGAGCGGAAACCGGGGGTTGTAGTGTACGGACAATGGCTTGCCATTGATATAGCCCACTATAACTACACGCTCCGCTTTCGTAGTTGTGGGCTCTCCCGAGGGGCTGGGCTTTGCCCCGTCCCACTTAGGACTTTGTCCTAAGAACCCACTCAGGGCGTTTCTCCCCTGAGAACCCAGAGCAAAGAGTGACCCTCTCTTTGCAATCTCCGCTTATGGGTTACACCCCTAAGAACCCTGTGCGGCTATGAGCGGACATCAGCTAACAACTTTAGTCAGACAACCAGAATCAAAATTTAAGAATATGGCAACAAAATCAAGCATACATATCAAGCCCTGCAGAGTCACATCAAGTGGGGCTCATAACCGGAGAACTGTCGAGTATATGCGCAATATCGGCAAGTCTCAAATCTACATCGTACCCGAACTGACTGCCGGTAACGAGCAGTGGATAAACCCGGGCTTCGGCAATCCCGACCTGCAGGCGCACTATGACTACATCAAGCGGATGGTCAAGGAAAAGACAGGACGTGCGATGCAGGAGAAGGAACGTGAACGAAAAGGCAAGAACGGGAAAATCACCAAGGTGGCTGGATGCTCGCCAATCCGTGAGGGCGTGTTGCTCATCAGACCGGACACGACACTGGCAGATGTATGCAAGTTTGGCGAGGAGTGCCGGAGACGCTGGGGCATCACTCCGCTCCAGATCTTCCTGCACAAGGACGAGGGACATTGGCTTAGCGGTCAGCCGGAAGCGGAAGACAGGGAGAGTTTCAAAGTCGGCGAAAGATGGTTCAAGCCGAATTACCATGCCCATATCGTTTTTGACTGGATGAACCATGACACAGGCAAGAGCCGCAAGCTCAATGACGAGGATATGACAGAAATGCAGAATCTGGCATCCGACATACTTCTGATGGAGCGTGGGCAGTCAAAGGCTGTTACAGGCAAGGAACATCAGGAACGTAACGACTTTATTATTGGGAAGCAGAAGGAGGAAATGAAGCGGCTTGATGCCACGAGGCAATACCGGGAACATCAGCTGGAAATGGCGAACAAAAAGATGCAGGAAACGGAAAGCATTACCAACGCCCTTATCGAAAAGGCAAATGAAAAGGAACGGCAGAGTGAAGATCTTGACAGGGCTATCAGCGAGAAACGCTCCAGACTGAACAAGGAAAAAGGAAGCGAGCTTCTGAACGCCGCTGTTGGCTGGGCTACCGGGAAATCGAAAGCCCTGAAAAATGAAATAGAGGATTTGCGCTGTGAGATTTCCACGCACAAGGAAACTATCGAGCAGTTGCAGGACAGAATCCAGACCATACAGAACGACCATAGCCGTGAACTGATGCAACTGGAGGCCAAACACCGGTCCGAACTGAACCGCAAGGAAACGGAACATGCACAGGAAACCACAAGGCTTAAAAACCGGATTGCATGGCAAAGCCATATCATCGGTTGTCTCAGTTTCCTGCTACTCAAAACGAGCGACATCTTCCGTAAGGCGGTACACAGTATCATCCGTTTCGCCCGTGATTATTACAAGCCTCGTTTTGATACGGAACAGGTATCTGACATCAAGAACGCCCTTAACCTGTTCGGAGATGACAGACAATCACATCAGGCGGCAGGGGATTTCCTGTACTTCTCTGCCAAGCAAAAAGGGAATTTGGATAGCCGGGAACAAATCAAAGCCAGACGAGAAGTTGATAACGTGATGGAAGGACAGTACGACCAACAACAGAAGAGAGGTTTTTCGATGAGAAGATAAAAGATAGCTTCACGAAGGAATACGCTCAAAATACGAAGAGTTTATCGGCGTATACCAAATAAAAGAGTAACTTTGTAAAAAATAGATGCAGAAAATGTGAGAAAGAAAATTTTTATTGGAGAAAATAATATGGTATTAGTAAAGCATGATTATCCTATTTTAGAATACGATACCGCATCAAAAGCAATCTTTCAGCCGGGAAACGGAAAAAAGTACTTTCCTAAAAAAGCTGTATTTGCATTTTTAGGGGACGAAGTGGAAAAGTATGCACTTGCCCACGGTGGAATACAGATTGATGAATTTGAGAGTGTAACAAAATTATATCCTATCTATGAATGCTTTCATAATCACGAAAAGATATGTTTATGTCCAGCTCCGGTTGGGAGCGCTGCTGCAGTCCGGATTTTAGAGTATTTAATAGCAGGAGGTGTGACAGAAATTATTTCTGTCGGTTCTTGCGGTGTATTGGAGGATATACCGGAGAACAGATTCTTAATACCTGTTTCTGCATTGAGAGATGAGGGAACTTCTTACCATTATCTTCCGCCATCCAGAGAAATAAAGATTTCAAAAGCTGGAACAAGTGCAATCAAATCTGCTTTAAATCAAAAGAAAATCCCATATTTGGAAGTCAAGACATGGACAACAGACGGTTTTTATCGAGAAACACCGAAAATGGTGCAATATCGTAAAGAGGAAGGCTGTCAGGTAGTGGAAATGGAATGTTCTGCACTGGCTGCATGTGCAGAATTTAGAGATGTAATATGTGCTATGTTGCTTTTTACAGCCGACACGCTCTCGAATCCTCATAAATACCAAGAAAGAGAATGGGGAAAAGCAAGTGTATCCATCGCTTTGGAACTGGCATTTGACGCTGTTTTATTAATCAAAGAATAAAGGAAACAAATCTGTATGGTAAATATAATAAACAATTGGAATAAAATTCCACAACAAGTGAATCAAGTCGTTTCCATAGCAGAAACCCTATTACAGGGGCAAATATTGGGAATGTATTTATATGGCTCTGCGACAATGAATAAATTGCGTCCGGACAGTGACATAGATATATTGATAATAACCGGGCAAGAATTGAATCTTTCAACGAGGAAGGAGTTGACCAAGCAATTATTGGAAATTTCCGGCTTCGTAGGTTGCGCCGAAAAAAGACCATTGGAGATAACTGTCATCAATCAAAAAAACATTATTCCGTGGCAGTTTCCACCCAAATGCGAGTATATGTATGGGGAGTGGCTTCGGAAAGAAATGGAAGCCGGAATGATTCCGCAGGCTTGTTTTGACCCTGATATAGCGATTCTATTATGGCAGGCAAGAAAAAGCAGTATAACCCTGAAAGGTGTTGATTGTAAGAAACTTATTATCCGGATTCCGTTTTGCGAAATACAAAAGGCTATTCAATTTTCCTTACCCGGTTTGATTTCCAATTTTAAGGGGGATGAAAGGAATGTGCTATTGACGCTATCCCGCATGTGGTTTACATTAGAAACAGAAGACGTGACAACAAAAGATGTTGCTGCAGAGTGGGTGATTCCGAAATTGCCAGAAACTTTTTCTTCCCTGTTGAAAACGGCAAAGGAAGCTTATTTAGGAAACTTGTCTGACGAATGGAAAACAATGGAAAATGAAACAATCGCGCTTATCGGGTTTATGAAAGGAAGGATTGAAGAATTGCTTAGAACCAATGGATAAATCAAGCAAGAGCAAGAACATCCTTACAATAAATAAACAGTTTGAAATGGTGCTGCCTTTTTTTACAATAATACAGCCTATGAGAAAAGTAATCCTTTATATTGCCGTCAGTCTGGATGGCTATATCGCCGACAGCGAAGATTCCGTTGAATGGATGAGCTGACAAGATAAAAACGTGGAGATAGAAGACACCTTTACTCCATTCTTCAGTGGTGTGGAGGGGCATTATGGGAAAAAGAACCTACAACCAAATTGTGACCGAACTTTCTCCCGAACAATGGCCCTACGGGGAAGTGATGACATACATATTGACTCATCACAGTGAAGAAGTTAACAAGAAAATATCCGTTTCAGGAATGCGAATGTATGCAGACTGGTAGAAGAGTTGAAACTGAAATCGGGTAAAGATGTGTGGATTTGCGGAGGTGCAGAAGTGGCGCAACAACTCATCGCAAACAATTAAATAGACATTTATCATCTGGCGATTATACCAGTTCTTCTCGGTAACGGCACAAGGCTGTTTGGTACTACCGATAAGAAAATTGACTTGGAGATGATTCGTACCAAGATATACAACAGCATAATAGAGGTAGTATATAGTCGCAGGAAGATTTGATGTTTACTGTTTTAAAATCTTTTGTAGGAGGATATGTACGCAACAGTATTCTGATAAGATATGATAGCATCAGACAATTATCTCTTATAGTAAACTCAAAGACAAGGAATATCGAACAAAATGTAGTACATTTGCAATGCTTATGGGAATAAGCAAAAAAGAAGTGGAATATCAGAAGTAAATTGCACTGAAAGAAGAAGAAACCGCCCAAATTAACGCTCCAAATGAGTTAAGAATCAATAAAAACGTTAAATCTTCATCCTTTAGAATGTTCCATTAAAGATAACGACCATATTTCTGACTTACTAAATATAAAATATTGATTACTAACTGGTTGCAAATTCTGAAATTTAATCTACATTCAGTACATATATTTGTATCTATTACTGTTAGAATTTTGAATTCTTTTTTTAGCATAAATTGCCAAAGAGAATCTTGACTTGTTGTATTGATCGAATCAAGAAGTGTAATTTCTTGATTAAGCCACTTTTTTACAATTGTTCTTGCATCTTCTTTTGATTCTAGGTAAGAACAGGAGAATAATATGATGTAGATCATCATATTATATACACATGCTAATATCATATTTGTATATTTCTTCATCGGATGTGATTCCTAATAGTTGTTTATGTTTTTCGTCTATTGTAAAGTATATAATATTTTGAGGAATTATTAATTTTTGAATGGGTATGCCGTCCCAATCAAAAATATGTATTTCAATTTTTCTAGGTGTGTCCCAAGAGGAATTGGGTTGGTTTATATATAAAGCATATATATATTTCATGGTAGATCCTACCAAAGAATAATATACGATTCGTTCTTCACGAGGGGTATTTAGAACTTGTTTAATGGAGGAGGTTGGAGTATATATAGAAAGAGATTTTCTAGATTTAAAGTTTGACGAATAAATATTTATTTGATTAAAAAAAATCATTGAAGATGCAAAGCGTTTATTATTAGGACGCAAAGTTGTTGTCATAGCGAATATTTGGTCTTGATAACTATGATTGGGATATGGGTTTTTGAACATTTTGATCGGTTCTAAAAGTTTATCTGTAGATAATTCGTATGTTTTGAAAAATACGTTTTCGGGATATGGGTCAATATTTATTAATGTATCGTTAATTAGAAAACCATACCCTTCTTGAACCCTGTCTAGATATATACAAGAATCTATTATAGTTTTTTCTTGTTTAATTGATTCGGAAAGATTGAATAAACTTATTTTTAAATTTGCATCATCTTTGAGCCACATGCGAATGCCTAAAGAATCATTGAAATATTGGCCATTATATTGTATCGAAAGAAATTCGTTTGGACCTCTCCCCGTAGTTAAACAGGCTCCAAGTTTATTTAGAGTGTTTGTACTATATATGTCGAAATAATTATCTACCCCTTGAGCTTTAAAACATATAAGTAAAGTGTCTATAATTATTAAATAGTTCGTACCAATACTTTCAATATTAATTTTTTCTCCAAAGAGTGTGGTGTCTTTAGGAAATTTATCAATAATGATGTTTTTACTATTGAAAAAATTACTTGTTGTACAACAAGTAAAAGAGATTGTCAAAAATAGTAATATATATTTCATAATTTGTTTATTAGAAGAGGGGAAAACTCCCCTCTAATTTAATAAAATGTATCGATAACAAATATGTCGTTTACTCCTATACTCGTAATATCAAGTTTTTCCCCGCTAAGGTTGATTTCTTGGGGAAACTCTTTTATGAGAATGTTTCTCCCGATT
>NZ_JADMSV010000002.1:0-86849 GCF_015560935.1 Butyricimonas sp. BSD2780061689_150309_C8 | reverse complement strand
ATACTCGTAATATCAAGTTTTTCCCCGCTAAGGTTGATTTCTTGGGGAAACTCTTTTATGAGAATGTTTCTCCCGATTATCATATCCTGTTGGGTACAGGATATGATGGTTAAAATAGTTATGAAGTAAATTAATGGTTTCATTTATCTATGATCGTTTGTTTGTATAAATCCCATAAATATTTGTTATCGATAGGGTTACCTATTAAAATAATTTCATTTTTGGGGTTTAATAAAAAAGTTTGAAAACGGGGATCTTTAGGAAATGTGTTAAGTTTTCCGACTTTATTCTTATAATCATAGAATATAGGATAGGTAAACTTGTTTTTTTTCTTTATAAGGTCAATTGCATTATAGTCTTTTGCATGGACAATAAAAAGAAATGCAATGTTAGAATTGGTAGAATCCATATCTTTAATATATTTTTCCCAATCATATAATCTTAATCGGCATGTAGTACAATTGCTTGTATCAATTATAGTAAGTAGTTTAAATTTTTTATCAAGCATAACCCTCCAAAGAGAATCTTGTTTTGAATTTATAGAATCGGGTAATATAATTCTTTGCTTTAGCCATTTGTTAACAATGTATTTAGCTTTTTCTTTTTGAGGATTGCAGGAAAAAAGAAGTGATAATATTAATATGTATGATATGTGTTGTATTTTTTGCATAGCCTTGAATATTGTTATTAATAAATAGCTAATATCAATAGGTGTGGATGGGACGTTATAGAAAATAAACAACAATACAGGGATTATCATCTTCTTTTATGTCCGGTAATTCTTTTCTCATTCGATGTATTTGTTCTGGATATTCCTTTTCGAAATTGACATATTCATTATATCCTTTTAAATATTCATTCATCTCCGATGCTTCGACAGATGTAATAATATGTTTTTGAGTAATATCAATAATATCTCCAAAAGAAATGAAATATTTCCCGGAATAAGGGGTGAGTTCGCAAATTGTAGATTCTTGATTCTTTTTGTTATATACGCATAAACGATCTTGTCCGGATTCAACAACCCAATAAAGATAATAATTGGGCGTTTCTTGAAATATTCTTATTGCTGTAATGTAATATGGTGATAAACAATATTTTTTATACTCATCGTAGGAAATTTGTTCTGAGGGTAATTGGTATTTTCCAAAATTCACAGAATGGGAAATGGAAACTTTTTTTCCATCGTATTGATAAATATTAAAATCAGTAGGTGTGATATAAAATATTGTGTCTTGGTATGTAGATAAAGGGCGAATATTTGCCATTTTACTTTCCCAACGAGGATCAATAACTATGGCTTTATTTATAATTCTAAAATCTAAATCCATATCCCATAAATTGTAAGGTTCATCTTTATCTTGGGTGTAATTGCCAGAATGGCCTAAGTAGCGATCTTTCAACGAAATCATTTTATAGAATGCTTTTGGGAGTGGAGATGATTTGATAATATTTAGGTTATTAATATCATATGTTAGGAGTTTTGCATCTATTCTTGATAATAAATTTAGAGTCTGATTATTTTCATCAATAAAAATATCTGATAATTGTAGATATTCTTCAGGTCCACGACCTATTGTATTTATTTTGTGCAAGAATTTTCCTTGTAAATTAAAGATGTAAACAGCTTGATCCCTATGAAATGTAGCTATGTATATTTGGTCTTTATACAAAATCGCTTTATCTATTTTTCCAATAATAACGCTATCTCTTGTTTCTAAAGGAATAAGTTTGTAATTTTTAATCAGATCAATCGAATGAATGTCTTTCATGCGTTGAGTGAAGTCAAAATTGATGCATGTTGTATTCATGCTTTTGTGTTGGCATCCCAATAAGCATGTGATTAATATTATGATATAAGTTAATTTTTTCATAAGGATACGTGGTAAAATGAGACAAAGTGAGTAAAATTATATTGTTAATTTTACTCACGGAATTTATTAAATTAGAAAGGCAACAGGACAATATCTCGCAGAACATTGTTCATGCCCTCCACTAGTACAATGTGTTTGTGCATCTGATATTCGATAAGTAAACTTTCCTTGGCGGTCAAATTTGCCACTAATTATGTTTCCCCCAACGTTTATAGAAACACTTTTGTTTGCACTTCCACTATAGGAATATACGCAATCTTCATCTTGTCTAAACCATAATTGTGAAGTATCTTCCCCCCATGCTAATGCCTCGATGTTTTTCAATGCAAGTCCACTTTTGGACTGATCTTTAGATAGGTTGATACTCACGTTCATTGCAAAAAATAATGCAATGCAAAAGCTTGCTAATAGTACGAAAATACTCTTTTTCATAGCTGTTATTATTTTTATAATTTTAAATTCCTTTCCGTCCTTTTTCAAGTATATATCGTTTCAACGAGAGAGATGACGTGTGTCTCAATTTTTTTTATCTTTACACTTTCTTCTTTTTTAGGAGATGAGGCGGTGTCGGGGGCTTTCTTGCTAGGATTGTTCCGGCACCGCCATTTTACCCCCTTTTATTGTTTTAATAACGTTAGACTTCCTTATTCTGTCACGAAACCTTCTAGCTTCAGGTCGTGCAACTTGAGCGTGGTGTTACATAACACCTGTATCGTTTTCGTGAAACGTCCGAGCGAGTTGGGCTTGAACGTGACAATGATTTCCCTTGTTTGTCCGGGTAGGACGGGGCGTTTTTCCCATTGCGGGTTGGTACAGCCGCAGGTGGTAAGCACGTCTTTTATGAGAAGGGGATGTGTACCCGTGTTCTTTAGAGTGAATATAGCCAGTGGTTGTTCATCGTAGCGGATTGTTTTCAGGTTGATGGAATCCCGCGGGATTTCGATGGTCGTAAGCGGGGCATTACTAAAGTTGTCGGGTTGGGTGGTGAACGCGAACCAAGTGGTGATGACACCCAAAGAGGCAATCATTAACGCGATGAATAATATGGAGTGATTCTTTTTCATGATTTTATACCTATATATTATAGCGAACCAGTTGAGCGTCGGGAGTGGTCCCGTAGAGTGCGTTTTCTTCTATGTCGTAAGAGATGAACGTTGCCATTTGGGGAAGAGTGCGGGTTTCGAGTAATGTTCCCTCCCAGTCGAAGACGAGCAAGGTTGAACAGTTTGCTATGTTTTGTTTTTCATCCTTGTATGTTTTCCCGGAATAAAGCACGAAAATGCGATCGTTTGAAACGGCAACATCCCGGAATCCGGAAAGGTTATCCATGTAGTATGCCACGGGAGCATGGGCTTTCGGGTCTATGTCGACATGAGGATAGTAGTAACAATGGCGGCAGATTAATGAAATGGAATTCCCTTCGATGTTGCAAATGTCGATCTGTCCGCTACGGATGTCGGTGCAGACAAATGTTTTGTTGTCCGGGCGAAGGCGCAGGACCGTGCTGGCCCAAAGGATGCTTTGCAGATGTCGGGATAGATCGGGATATTGAGGATGTTCGGGGTACGAGACAAAGTACGTTGCCTGATTGTCGTCTAACGAATAGAAGCGATAGCGCCCTTGCTCGTAAAGCCCGGTTGAGATGATGAAATTGTCTCCTTGTATGACGGAGAGATGTTTTTCTTCTCCGGTTAATAAAAGAGGTGGAGTGCTAGCCGAACGACTTGATGCAGTCGGGTTGTGACGGTGGAGTATTCCGGTGTTGAAATCAAAAGCGGCAAGTTCTCCCCGTTGATTTACTGAAAGATTATAAACGGAATAGGCCTCGTTTGTGCCACCCCCGAAAGGTAACCACGGATTCGTGGTACGTGTGGTCAAGTCAACAAGACTGACGTTAGTTTCTCCATACCGTTGACTCACGGCAAGGAGGTTTCCATGTTTGGTTATTTTTGACGGGTAAGAAATTCCATAGTCAGAAAGGTTCGCTACGAAATCAGCGTGGACTTCGTTACCGGAAGTCTGGAATTCTTGTGGCTCATTCAAGTAATTGTCCTCGGAACAAGCCGCTAAAAATATGACGATATAGAGTATTTTTTTCATGATTGGTTTATTTTTCGATTTTTACACGCATTCCTTTATATACGATTCCATTCTCAATACAAATTCCATCGTCTTCTTCACATTTTGATTTTGGATTATCTTCTCCCCGTGAGAGAACTTCAATGTTACGGAGTTTTAGATCATTTTCTTTTTCGCAAGTAATAAAACTGGAAAACAGGCATAATATTGTACACAAATACACGAATATCGCAACTTTTTGGATAATTGTTTTCATGATGTCGTTATTTTAATTAATATTGTAATTGGTATTTCATTCTTAAGCAAAGTTAGGGTATGTGTGTAGTGTAAACAATAACTTTTATGAGAATTAAATGAGAAAGTAATGTATGATAAGATCATGTAGAAATATATGGGAAAAGTTCTCTGTTACGAGTGAGGTGATAGCCATTCTCATGATTATTGCCCTTGTTCTTTTTTTACAGTTTTGGGGTGTGATGGCTGTTTATCAGTACGATACATTTCGGGTAGAGAAAGAATTATATGATTGTGTTCGATGGCAGGTCGAGGATTGGAATAATAAGGGTTCAATGGCTTGTGGTGGGGGAATGCGTGGCTATTATTTTCAAGAAGGGGGACGTGAGGTAGTCGTGATTCGGGGAGATTCTTCGTATGTATTTAAGTTGGATTCGAGAGATAGGGTGGAAGATGTTTATTTAAGGCTTGCTTGTGATTTGAACGTGATGCAACCAATAACTTTACAGATATTAGATAGCGTGGTGGGAGAGAATCTGAATGGCCGTTTGGGAGGGTTATTTGTTATTTTTCAGCGTGTGGATTCCACAGGGAAGGTGCTGGAGGTTTTTCCCCGGGTGGAATGTTTACCTGAAAGGGTGAAGTTAGCCGGAAATATTCAATTGGGATTTCTTAGCGGGGAAAGTATTAATGTTTATTATTTATTACCTCGTGAATATTACAAGAGATATATTCCATTGGTCGTGTGGATGCTTATCGCAGGAGGGGCGTTGGCCGGGCTTGCTATTACATTCGTGTCAGCTTATCGTCGTCAGAAAGAGAAACGGAAGTATCAGGTAAAATGGATGGGGGATGATCTGCATAGTCTGAAAACCCCGGTGAAAGAGCTTAACGGTATCATGCAATGGTTCGAACTGAAATGTTCGGAGCCGGAGAAAGGACAACAAAAAGCGAAACGGGTTTATGCGCGTTTGAACGAGATTTTGCAGGGAATGGATGAATGTATGCTTGTCTGTTCTATATTGCACAAAACAAAGTTAAAATTGACGGATGTAAATTTGAAAACATTGTTGGAGGATTTGATCAATCAACAGAAGGAGGCGAATAAGGGAGAAAAATCACCAAAAATAGAATTGGATTATCAGTTGCCGGATCATACGGTTTATTCGTCAGTGGAATGTTTGACATTGATTGTTCGTAATTTATTGGATAATGCCGTGAAATACTCGAAGGATGAAATTCGGATATGGGTACGTGTGTACAAGGCGGGTAACAAGATGGTGATAGAGGTTGAAGATCAGGGGATCGGGATTAGTGATAAAGATCAGAAGGTTATATTTAACGAGTATTACCGGGTGGAGGGAACGGGAGAGAACGGAAGTGGAAGAGGTTTACCTTACGTGATTGAAATTGTAGAAAAGATGAAAGGCAAGATAGAAGTTAAAAGTGAATTAGGAAAAGGTAGTTGTTTTAAAATATTGATACCCGTATGGAAAAAGAAGGACGAAAAATAAGGATCTTGTACGCTGAAGATGAGGCCGAGACCCGGGAAGTTTATCGGGATAATTTGATTGCGATGGGATATGACGTGTGTGCGGTTGAGGATGGCGATCAAGCTGTGGAGATGTACAAGCATGAGGATTTCGATTTGTTGCTGTTGGATGTGGTTTTACCCGGTAAGCAAGGAGACGAAATTTTGAAATGGTTGAGATCAAGAGGTGACCGTACTCCGGTCGTGATATTCAGTTCAACGAATAAGCATACCTTGTTGATAGATGAGGGATACGAGGCGGATGAATATATAGATAAAGCTATTTCTTTAAGTGAATTTAAGACTCGTTTGGAAAAAGTTTTGAACCATGCTTGGGGAAAGGGTATGGTGGACCGACTTACAGATAGAGTAAGTTTCAACAGATTGACTTTCGTGTTAACCGTTGATGGTAAAGATTACCAGTTAAATTATATGCCTGGACGTATTTTATCTATCCTTTGTTCTAATAGAGATAAAGGAATTGCCCCGGGGGATCTGTGTATGCAGATATGGAACCGACACCCGGAGAAAGATAATGATGATTCTTTGATTGATGAATTACGTTCATATATCTCGTACATAAGAAAACTTGTAGAAAAGGACCCGAGAATAAAATTGAAAAAGATACGGGGTGAGAATTATATCTTGAATATCATGGCATAAAGAAAAATTGTTATATCGAAAGGGTGATGAGGCGTGTATTATTGATATCTTAAGATTCTGTTACTAGTCATCACGAATATTGAATATTGAATATTTATTATTGTATTTTTGGGTCAGTCATAAGAAAAAATATTTTTGTACTGACAAAACAGTTGTAATATACGACTAAAATTTCAGAACAATCTCCAATCATGACAAGGACTTATATTTCGTACGTTAAGATGCAAAAGTCCAAGTCGATACCTACCGCGTATAGCGTATTGGAATCGCTGTTACCCGCGATACGCAGGATGGGCATACTCATGTTGATGATCTTTTGCAGGTTGAACTCGTAATCGTACACGAGAATCGTGTTGGGGACTTTTGAAAAATCACGGATTCCGTTGGTGTCTTCCGGTCGGGGTAGTTCCGTGTCCTCGTCTTGTTGCAGGGCAATGATGTAGTCCTTGGTTAGCACGATTGGCTTTCATGGCTTTTATTTGATGATTAAGACAAAACTCAAGGAATATATTTCAATCGTATTTGAAATAATTGCTATATTTGTACTATATTTCAATTGTATTTTTATCTTCGACATTATCACATTCTATCTTGAAATAGTTTGTCAAGTGAAGTGTATCTCTAATTAGTTTTTGCATATCCCGTTTCATCTCCTCGGTGGCGGAAGAGGGGACTTTGGGGGCTTTTTCGAGTAGTAGGCGGGCGGTGGTGATGGCCTTGTCGGTTTGGCCGCTTTCGTGGTACATCTTGGCGAGTAGGTAGAGCGGGTAGAGGCGGTTGGGGACCATGTGGGAGGCTTTCAGGAAAGCAGATTCAGCTTGAGGATATTGTTTCATGGTTTGGTAGTTTTTGCCCATGATGTTACGGATCATGGGATCGGCGGACAGGCGGGCAGCCTCTTCAAGGATGAGGTTACTGGCTTCGGGTTGTCCCGTGCGGGAGAGGCATTGCCCGTATTCAAAGAGAAAGGCGGGTTGATCCTTCAGAAGAGGGTAGAGTTTCTTGTAATTATCTACGGTGCGTTCGAATATCTGCATGTTAAAATAGATTTGTTCGGATTTCCAGCATTTGTAGGCTTGTTCCCGTTCCTGTTGCCCGGTGGCGAGGAAATAGACCGGGAGAAGCAGGAACAGGTAGAAGATGCCGGAGAGCCAACGGGAACCCCGTTGTATCGAGGTACATTGTGCCAAGAGTAGCGTGAAGAGGACGAGAAGGGGCAACACGCTGAACGGGTAGGAGAAGCAGGCAAAAACGAGGAACGCGGCTAACGAACCGGTCACGCCTGCCGTGACTTTATTGTCAGGATGCCGGGCGGTTTTGAAGGCCCAAAAAATGATTGTCAGGAAAAGTAATAAACCGATGATTCCGGTTTCCGTCGCGGTTTGCACGAATTCGTTGAAGGCTGTCTCGGGGGCATCGGCCACGAGTTCTTCTCCCGCAGAGCGCTCCGTGGCAGAGAAATAGGCGGCTTGGGCTTCCCCGTAGGCCCCGGCAAAATGCCCGAACCCGACGCCTGTTGCCGGATGGGAGGCTACGAGGGTGGACGAGACTTTCCAGATGAGTCGGCGTCCATCGGCAGATTCTTTTTTTAACTGGTATATCCCGATGAGAGTCCCGGTGACTAGGAGGAATATACAGATCGTTGCGATGAAGGAGGCGAGCCGATGTTTTTGAAATAAAAACTTCAACCGGTTATAGAGGTGAAAGTAGTTACCTAGTACAATTCCGCATCCCGCGATGGCGGCTAACCAAGCCCCACGGCTTAACGTGGCGGGCAGGACGAGCAGGAGAAGTACGAGAATCACTCCCGACAGGATGCGGGCTATCCGGCAGGCAGTAAGCGTGTAGTATAAAGCTAACGGTAGTATGGCAACTAGAAATCCGGAATAGGGGCCGGGGTTGAAGAATGATCCGGTCAGTTCGAAACGGCTGTGTTGGGAGGGGGTAAAACCGTATAGTTGGGCGAGTCCCCAGATGGCTTCTATTGCCCCGGTGAGCAGGAGTGCCGCGTGCGTGAAACCGAGCGGGGCGAATGTTGTCAGCCGTCGGAATATGAAATACGTGACGATGATCAAGATGAAGAGGCTCGTTCGGGTGGGAGCGATTGTCCCCGCGAAATAGTCGTTACAGAGGGTATAGCCCGCATAAAGGAGAACCAGCAGGTCAGTTATCGAAAAACGGAAAGGACGCATCCATGCGAGCGGTATGCAGGCAATTCCTGCCACGATAATAACTTTGTAGAACCAAAAAATCTTAGCTACCCGGTTCCCTAAACTCTCGTCGAGGGCAAAGGCTGTAGACAACAAGAGTATGGTCAGCGTGAAGACCACGATGCCCGATAAGTAGAGGTTAAGGTTTTTCCGGAGCTGCATATCGTTTTATTTTTCACAAATGTAAAAAAATATACTATGAACAGCGTTAGGGAATTCTGATAAGATTATGAGAATTTTAAGTGCTTTAAATAATCTTCAAAGTTATCACATTTGATCGTGTTACCTTCTTTTGCATCAATCATTGCTTGCTGGGTATAAAGATTGATGCACTTCTTGTGCTTTGTGTTGATAGATTGAAGGTGCTTATGCTGTGATGATTGTTTCTTGGCTTTGGAATTATATGATCTTGCTTTGTTTGTCATCATAATGCATCCTTTGTTTAATTTGATTACATTATTCTTTTTCTTCCTCTTCTTTCTCGACAGGGTCGGGTTCTTTGGTTTCTTTGAAGATGTCGAATTTGTTCAATGGTTGCATGTATTTCAACCAGCGGAAGTCTTTCAGACGGGCTTCTTCGGGATCGGCCAAGAACAAGGGATTGAGTTCCCCGTCGGGCTTGTTGATGAAGACGATGTCCGTGACTTTCCGTTTGTCGATCATGATGCGGATGTTGGAGCTATTGGCGGTGTTAACACCAATGATGTTTCCTTTATCATCGGGGAAGTAGATGGTTTCCCCGTTACCGTTCACGTACACCATGTAGAGTTCGTTATCCCGGAAATAGCCGGTCATATTTCGCCCTTTGATCTGGTCATACATCTCGGTTTCCTCCCTTCGAGAGACCATGAAGGCCTTAGTATTCAGGTAGAATTCCTTAATCGTTCCGTTTCCCGTGAGCAAGGAAATCTTTTCGGCGGTCATTTGGTTGCCACTGGCCCATGCCACAGGCTCATTGTAGAGTGTGATGGTGGAGTCGACAGAAAGGTAGACCATCGAATCACACAATCCTTGCAAGTCCTGACTAAAGAACTTGACTTTATAGTAAGCCCGTAAAATCTGGTTCTTGGCAGAGTCCTGATCCATGAACAGGGTATCCCCGTGTACGAAAAGAGAATCTTGCTTTCCGACCATGATTAACAGGGCGCTGTCGGTGACGAATGCCTTGTTTTGTTCCCGGTCCATTTGCGCGTATTCACCTTTCACAATCACGTTGTTCACGGTGTCCACAAGCGTGACATTCCAGTAGAGATAAGCCATTCCGGTTATACTGTCGATGACCATGGTATCGGCCACCCCCTCGTAACTCTGGTGCGTGACCCGGTTGTTCTTGTACAGTTCTGCGTGTCCCAAGTTGGAGTCATACCATCCATCCTCGGAGTAGAGGGTGTTATTTTCGTCTCCTTTCCCGTATATGTTCGTGGGGCCCAGAATGGAAACCAGTTTGGTTTCCGTGTTATATTTCAAGGTGTCCGAGAAGATCAGGTATTCGGGAGAATTCACTTTCACGCTGTCTTTGAAGAGGGCTATCTTCGTTTGGGTAAAATAGTTTCCTTTTTTACTATCCAACGTGTTCTGGCTATCTTTCAGTTGTCCCCAGTTGAAGTAATACCCGATGTCGAATAGTCCGTCATAATCCAGAAAATCGGTGGTCAGGATCATCTGGGGATCTTCCAGCGTGACGTTCCGGCGGACTTGAATCAGTTTTTTGTTGGCATCATAGTACATGTAGTCACCGGACATTCGGATGCTATCGTTTTTGATCACCCGCACGTGGCCGAATGCTTCAAGATAGTTGGAGTCCGGTAGTTCATACTGGTAGAGACTATCGCACCACATGAGCGTGTTTTCATGCGTCATGTGTACGTTCCCGATAAACCTAGACGGTTTGCCCAGCGTTCCCACCAGTAAACTATCGGCATTAACGATCTTGACTTTAGCTTTTTTATTTCCCTGTGCTACAACTGTCTGCAAGGGGAGTAGTCCCCATACAATACATAATATCCCAACCCATAAACCTGCTCTCATCGCGGAAAAATCATCAATCTTTAATTGTAAATCTTAGCTTGTCAATTACTTAAACCATCCGTCATAATGGAATTTGGAGTTCTTGTAATCTTCGTCGATATGGATATAGGTGTTTGCTTGTTTTTCCTTGATCCATTTATCAAGTACTTCCTGTTGTTTCTTGCTTTTCAACCCGTTTTCAAAACTGATCCAGTCATCGTCCAGGTTAGCCGTGTGGGAAGGATAGTAAGCCTTGATTTTGATCACCTTGTATTCTTCGCCTGTACGTGTCTGATCCAAGAAAGGAGAGGAAATTTCACCCACTTTCAGTTTGTTTACCTGACGGGCCATTTCTCCTTCGATGGTTTCTCTGGGGAGTTTGGAATCAGCGTCTTCCTCGTTGAAAATCAATCCGCCGTTGTTTCTGGTCTTTTTGTCCATGGAGAAATAAGCCGCGGCTTCTTCAAACGTGGCTTTCCCGTCGTGGATGTAAGTCAACACGGTGTCCAAATGCTGGATTGCTTCTTGCCGTTCTTCATCGGAAATCCGGGGACGGAGCAGGATGTGGCGCACGTTTACTTTGTCTCCTTGGCGGTCGATGTATTGAAGAATATGGAAACCGAATTCTGTTTCCACGATTTTAGATACCCTGCCGGGTTTCAAGCTGAAGGCAGCTTCGGCAAATGCCGGGGCCAGCGCGCTCTTGGTTTGGTAACCTAATTCACCACCTTTAGCGGCAGATCCGGGGTCTTCCGAGTACAATACAGCTAACGTGTTGAACGTTTGTTTGCCGGCAAGAATCTCTTCACGGAAATCTCTCAACCGGTTACGGATACGTTCCTTCTCGGTATCGCTGATTCTCGGTTTGATAACGATCTGTTGAATCTCGTATTTATCGGGTACTTCCGGAAGACTGTCCTTGTTGAATTTCCGGTAGAAATACCTGACTTCCGAGGGGGTTACCCGAACGTTTTCCACGATTTTGGACTGCATCCTTTGCGTGATCATCTGCTCCCGAAGCGGGCTACGCATTTCGTTCTTGATGTCCTCGTATGATTTTCCGAAGTAGGTTTCCAGACGTTCCCGGGAACCGATGTGTTGCACGTATTGCTCCAATTGTGAATTCAATGCGTTTTCCACTTCCGTGTCGGTTACCTCGATACTATCTATCTTAGCTTGAGCCACTAATAGTTTCTGAACCAATAAATTTTCTAATATTCTGGTACGAGAGTCGGCGGAAGAATTTACTAATCCTTGGGATTGTTCATGTAAAAATTGGTTCTCAATATCCGATTTCAACACGATTTCTTCACCCACGACAGCGATAATCTTGTCGATCACGTTTTTTTGTGCCGAGGCGTAACTAGCTAAAAATAACAGTACAAGCAGTGATAAATATCTCATAATTTATGAATAAGGTTATACTCAATAAAAACGCTCTAAACTAATACTTTTTCTTCAAATCCGCGAATAATCCGTTCGTTTTCGCATTTTTATTTTCATTTTTCTAATCCTGTTAATATATTTTGACGTAATCTTTCCGAAGACCTTCCGTGTTGATGTCTTTTTCCAGATTCTCTTCGAAGGAGATTTTACGTTTGTTCAGCAACAATATCTCAATCTCTTTTTTCACGTAACCGAGAGGTGCCGTTTCATGAGCTTGGCGTAGCTCGTTGATCTTGAGAAAATAGTGATTCTCGTCGTCCTCGATTTCGATGGACTCCTTGTTTTTATATTTACTTTCCCATTCTGCCGACGTGATGGGCAGGAGGTTCAGCAGGTTACGCAGTTCGATCCATTGGTCGTTGAAGTTATCGAATTTCTTGGCTGACGTGATGCAATACTCTTCCAACGCTTCCTGGTCTTTGGCTTCCTTGGAACGGAACCATTTACGAGCATTTTCAATGTTCGGAGCGGATTTGGGAATCACCACGAACAAGGCTCTCACGACCGGGGTGTTCAGCACGAAGTTGAATTTGTTCGCGTCGTAGTATTGCGAGATTTCACGTTCGCTTACTTCCCGGCTGAGTTTCTGGGAAATCAGTTTCTCCTTGTATTTATGGATCAAGATAGAAGAGGAATAGTCTTCCACTTGTTTCCGAATGTTTTTTTCCTCGTCGCTCAGGTTCTGGGTCGCTTTGTGCAACAGTAATTCTTTGGTAATCCAGTTCCGCACGTAGCTTTGTGCCATGATGAGACTATCTTTCGAGGGGGTTCCTTGGGGAATAAAGCCGGAAACTTCCGATTTCAGCAAGTATTTGTCGAAAACCTTTGCCACGGGTTGCTCGTTTTTCGCGAACTTATCGTTACAAGCCCATAGGAAGGGGATAAAAATCAGTATATGTTGTAGTTTCATGATTTCATGCGATTAATATTCGGGCGAAAATAATAAAAAGCGATTTAAATATACGAGTTTGTGAGAGTTTTTTCGTCTATTTTGTATTTTTGCGAGTAGAATTCGAAGAATGACCCGTGATATAAAAGAGATATTAAAGACTTACTGGGGATACGATGATTTCCGATCCTTGCAAGAAGAGATTATCCGTTCCGTGCTGGACGGAAAGGACACGCTTGCCCTTATGCCCACGGGAGGGGGAAAGTCGCTCACGTACCAGGTGTCCGGGCTAGCGATGGAGGGTGTCTGTCTGGTGGTGACCCCGTTGATTGCCCTGATGAAGGATCAAGTGGAGGATTTAAAGAACAGGCAGATTCCAGCCGAGGCGATCTACACGGGGATGAGGCGTGACCGGGTGGAGTCGATCATTAATAAATGTATATATGATACGGTTAAGTTCTTGTACGTGTCGCCCGAGCGATTGTACTCGGAACGGTTCCGGGAAAAATTGAGGTTGATGAACGTGTGTCTGATTACCGTGGACGAAGCTCATTGTATTTCTCAATGGGGGTATGATTTTCGTCCCCCGTACCTGCGAATAGCGGAGGTGCGTGAATTCCTTCCCGGGGTGGCTACCCTGGCGCTCACGGCCACGGCTACCCCGGAGGTCGTGGAGGATATTCAGAAACAGCTGCACTTTTCGACCCCGAATGTTCTCTCTAAAAGTTTCCGGCGGGAAAATATTTCCTACGTGATCCGGGACACGGAGGCCAAGCCGTTGGAATTATTCAATATTTTGTCCAAGGTGCAGGGGGGGGCGATCGTGTACGTGCGTACCCGGTTGAAGGCTTCTTCGATTGCCGCTTTCCTGAACAAGTCGGGGATCAAGTCTGACTTTTATCATGCCGGGTTGTCTTCTGCGCAGCGGGCACGTCGGCAGGAGGCGTGGAAAAGCGGAAAAGTTCCCGTGGTGGTGGCGACGAACGCTTTCGGGATGGGGATTGATAAGGCGGATGTGCGGGTGGTGGTGCATTATGACGTGCCGGACAGTCCGGAGGCCTATTTCCAAGAGGCGGGACGTGCCGGACGGGATGGAAAAAGGGCATACGCCGTGTTACTTTCCAGCCGGGCAGCTTTGGGTGGTTTACAAAAACGGATTGATGATGCTTTTCCCCCGAAAGATTATATATTGAGGGTGTACGAGGCCTTGGCGAACTATTACCAGTTGGGTGAGGGCGAAGGACAGGGACGGGCGTTCGAGTTCAATTTGAAACTGTTTGCCCGTAATTTTAAACTCAACGAGGCGAGGGTGATGTCTGCCATCAGTATTTTGGAGGTCGCGGGGTTCTTGGGGTACACGACGGATATAAATTCCCGTTCCCGGGTGATGTTCACCGTGTTACGGGATCGGTTGTACGAGTTCGAGACGGGTGATCCCTTGTTGGAAAGACTTATGGTTCTCCTGATGAGAAATTATGCCGGAATTTTCGTGCAGGATGCTTACGTGGACGAAGGTTTTTTGGCTGATCAGCTCGACGTGACACGCAAGGTGCTGTATGATGCTTTTATTTCTCTGGCAAAGCGTAAGATTATTCGCTACGTGCCGGGGGACGTGAAACCTTACATCGTGTATTACCAGCCCCGGTTGCCATTGTCCTATATCACAATCGGGAGGGAGGCTTACGAGAACCGGAAGGAATTGTTTGTCACGAAGATCGGGGCCATGGCCCGTTATATCCGGGATGACGAAACGTGTCGCCAGCTTTTGCTTATGGAGTATTTCGGGCAGAAGGAAGAGAAACCTTGCGGGATATGTGATGTCTGTATCGGGAAGAAGAAACGGTTGCATCGGGAAGAGCGGAAGAGCTTGGAGGAACAGATTTTGCAGGTGCTTGCCGAACAGAATACGAATATCCGGGAGTTGGTGCGTCAATTGGGTGAGGACGAAGAAGTCGTGATCGGGCAAGTCCGGAAATTGTTGGATGAAGGGAAAATTCAATATGTTTCGACCTTGGAACTGGGGATAACGAGGAAGTCCTAAATGTTAATTTAGTATAATTGCATTACACTCTTTCCCTTGTCCCGTCGGTGTTTCACTGGTAAGTATTCGATAAGTTACCGATAAGTCTTCGATAAGTTGCCGATACGGGCAGTCAATTTTTCGTTACTTTTTTCTTGAAAAATGATGGAGGTATTAGTGAGACATAGGTGCGAGTCGTTGTTGAGTATGAGGAAGGTATTTTATAAGAAGTATCCTAATTTGACGTTGATCGGTAGTCTAATTAGGATTTTTGTTTATATCGTTAGAACTAAATATTATTTATTACTTTTGCGGTTGTAAATATAGAAAAAATATAACCGATGGAATTCATGTTTTTGGGGGATAAACACAATATTCCTGTTATATAGGGAACTATAAAATCTAACCCTAGGCGACAATGTTTTATGATTATGGAACAGATATTTAATAAGGAACAGCAAGGAACTGCGCGATTCATTTTGAATCATCCTTTAGCGAAACTATCGGATTTGCGTTCTAATGAAATAAAAGATTTAGCCGTGGTGTGGTGTTACTATTCAGGTAAGATTGAAGGGAATACCTATACTTACGTGGAAACAGAGGCATTGCTCAAAGATGGCATTACTTCCGAAAAGAAGTATGAAGACGCCAAGATGCTGAAAAACCTATATAATACTTTCATATCAGAAGTGGAGTATATTAATAAAGGGAGGAATCAGGAAATAATTGATGAACGCACTTTATTCCGAGTACATCAGGCTATATCCACGGGGTTGGTTTCCAATGAAGAATCCGGCTATTTGAGAACAAGAGCTGTCCGTATCAGCGGTACGGGATATATCCCTCCAAAGGACTTGCACGATATTCGGGCTAAGTTGAATGAAATACTTTATCAACAGGAACAATTCACAAATCCATTGGAACGGGCTGTTTATCTTCATTGTAACATAGCTAAATTACAGCCTTTCATTGATGGAAATAAACGTACCGCCCGAATGGTGGAAAGCATTGCCTTGATGAATGCCGATATTATCCCAGTCTATTCCTCGAAAGATGCTGATATATTGAATTACAGGAAAGGGTTGATAGCTTTTTATGAAACCGAAGATTATTCTCTTTATGCTGATTATTTTCTAAACAGGCAAGTGGAGCGAATAAAAGAAATAGAATAAAAAAGATTCAAATTTGTCGGTACCTTTTTCTTTGTGAAGTGTTATAAGGTAAAATAGCACGAAATGAAAAAGGAAACAGAGTATATTATCCAGTTGATCGTGAAAAGACTTCAAGGAGGTTTGTCTCCCGAAGAGGAAACTTTCTTCGCGGCTTGGAAATCACGTTCCAAGGCCAACGAGGAGTTGTATGAACGATTGGAAAATGAATACAAGGAACACACGGAATATCCTTTATACGAGCATTTTAATGCTCGTCGGTCGTGGCCGTCTGTCATGAAAGACATTCGGAAGAGACATTCCATTCGACGCTTGTATCGTGGTGTTGCCGCGGCTGCCATCGTGTTATTGAGTGTATCTTCTTATCTGATGTTTTCGACGGGCGGTGAGGAAGTACTGCCCGTGGCCCGGGTGGAGTCGGGCAACCATTTTTCTTTTGGGAAGCGTGCCTCGCTGATTCTGCCGGGAGGGGATACTTTGCTGATTGCCCCGGGGGTGGCGGACACGCTTGACGAGCAATTACCTTTCGTGAGTAATAATGGTGAAACCTTAATCTATCATACTCCCCGGACGGCGGATTCTTTGGTATATAATACGCTGAAAATACCTCGTGGCGGGGCTTATTCCTTGCAGTTGTCGGATGGTACGAAGGTAATGCTGAATTCCGATTCCAGGTTAAAGTTCCCGCAATCTTTTTCGGGTGATACCCGGGAGGTGTATCTGGAAGGAGAAGGATTTTTCCAAGTGGCAAAGGATGCTACGAAACCCTTTATCGTGCATTGTGAGAAGTATGCCGTGCGTGTGTTAGGTACTACGTTTAATATTTCTGCTTACCGGAACGATGAAGTTTCGATGACGACGTTAGTCGAGGGACGGGTGAATATTGAGTGCGGGAATACGGTTGTTGCGTTGACTCCCGGACTGATGGCTACCGTGGCCGATTCGAAAGTGACGACCCGGGAAGTGAACGTGGAGTCCTATATCTCCTGGACGAGAGACCAGTTCAGTTTCAGCGAGGAACGTCTGGAGGATTTGTTAAAAAAGATTTCCCGCTGGTATGACGTGGAGTTCGTGTTTGATGATGAGGAGATCAAGGATTATAAATTTTCCGGGTTTATGCCCAGGTACGAGAGTATAGATGCTATCCTGCAAATTATGGAACAAGCTGCAAATGTAACCTTTAAGATGAATAATAAACAGATCGTGGTATACACGCATCAGGAATAGAAAACAGGTGTTATTATAATTTTTATTTAAAATTTCATACATGAAAAGATGGATTACCCTAGGTATGGTAATACTATTAGTATTGCCATGCACTCAGACTTCATTCGCTTCTGCGAGAAAGAAAAAGACAGTGGCAACGGAAACGAAAAAAGAACCGACCAAACGGCAAAGTAAATATGATAAGTTGGTAAAGAATAAATCGTGTGAGACAGCCCGGGGGGAATTCGTGACCTTGCATAAGCTGGATGGGAAGGTTTATTTCGAGTTTCCAGTGAAATATCTGGGGCGGGAAATGTTACTAGCCTCGACGATTTCGGAGGCGAGTGATAATAACCTATGTGCTATCGGTTATAAACCGAAAGATCCAATGCATATAAAATTCACGAAGACGGACAGCACGATTTTTATGCGGGAAGTGAATGTGTCTGCGACTTGTAACCCTCAAGAGGGGCATATGAAGAAAGTGATGGCAAGGAGTTTTATGGACCCGATTATCGGTTCGTATAAAATCTATTGCTACACGAACGATAGTTCTGCTTTTTTGCTTGATATGACCTCTTTGTTTACGGGTAATTCGGAGCGATTGGCACCGATTTCCAGTGGAGGTGGAATGGTTGAGATTACAGCCGTGTTTAATAGTGCGGGTTCTATTTTGGATGGAATTAAGGCCTTTGATGATAACGTGACGGTAAAGTCGTATCTTTCCTATTCCGTGTCGGCCAAGATGATGGGGATGTTTATTGTGAAGAAAAACGAGCCTTTGACGGTGAAAGCAACCCGTACTTTGCTGTTGTTGCCGGAAGAGAAGATGCATCCACGGGTGAGTGATACCCGGATCGGGGTGTTTGTTACGAATACGAAACAACATATTTCTGCCGACGAGGACCGGATTCAGATTTACACGCTGGCCAATCGCTGGCGGGTGGAACCGAAAGATGTGGAGGCCTATAAACGAGGTGAACTGGTGGAACCCGTGAAACCGATCGTGTTTTATGTGGATGATGCTTTTCCTGCCATGTGGAAGGAACCCGTGCGGAAGGCTGCTTTGCGTTGGAATGTTGCTTTCGAGAAGATCGGGTTGAAGAACGTGATCCAGGTGCGGGATTTCCCGAAGGATGATCCGACTTTTGATCCGGATAATCTGAAATACTCTTGTATTCGTTATGTTCCGGCTGCGATCACGAATGCTATGGGGCCCTCGTGGACTGATCCGAGAACAGGTGAGATCATTAACGCGTCTGTCATTATTTTTAATGATGTCGTGAAGTTGGCCAATCAATGGCGTTTTCTACAAACTTCTCAAGTTGACCCGTCCGTGCGTACCAAGAAAATGCCGGATAATATTCTGGAAGAATCCATTGAATATATCGTGGCTCACGAGGTGGGGCATACCCTTGGGTTGATGCACAATATGTCGGCATCGGCAGCCTATCCGGTTGATTCGTTACGTTCTGCAAAGTTTACTCAAAAGTACGGGACGACACCTTCCATCATGGATTATGCCCGGTTTAATTACGTGGCGCAACCCGAAGATAAGGGGGTGAAGTTGACCCCGCCTAATTTGGGTATTTATGACGAGTATGTGATTAAGTGGTTGTACACGCCCCTGTACGGTCTTTCGGCTAAAGAGGAGCAAGCTATGTTGGAGAGTTGGATTGACGAACATGCAGGAGATCCCATATATCGTTATGGAAAGCAACAGGTGATTGCCCGTTACGATCCGAGTGCGCTGGAAGAGGATTTAGGGGACGATGCTATTAAGGCCGGGGATTACGGGATCAAGAATCTGAAATATATCGTGGCCAACATGAATGATTGGTTTGTGGATGATACGGATGGCTCGCATCGTGAGAATCTGTATAACGAGCTGGGAAATCAGTATTACCGTTATTTGAAAAATGTCATGCATAACGTGGGGGGTATTTATCTGACGGAGGTGAAACCGGGTACTGCCGGAAAGACATTTCAATCCGTGCCGAAAGAATTGCAACGTAACTCTTTTGTGTGGGTGATCAAGCAATTGAAAAATAGTGATTGGTTACATAACACGGGATTGACTGATCAGTTCGGACTACGGGTTGCCTTGCCACCGATCGTGTGTTACTACACGGCAACGGAGTTGTTAGGAACGTATAAGAACGTGGTGTTGTCTGCTCACGTGTCTCAAGATCCCTACACGTTGAAGGCTTACTTTGATGATTTGTACAACCACGTGTGGGAGAATGCTATAAAGGGGCGTAAGCCGACTTCGGGGGAGAAGATATTACAACGTTTGGTAGTGGATCAGGCTGCTGACGTGATTACCAAGAAGAGTAAGTTGGTGAAGGTGCTAGCCGATCCGGACGAAGGGCTGGGAATGGAGAATACGTTTATGCCGTCCGTGGATGAGATTGTAGCTTACGGTTTGGACCCGACCGGATTGGTGGGACAATACCAGAATGAGTTGCGGGAATTGGAACAAGTTCATGGGAAGGGACTTGTGGCCAAGCAACTAACCTCTTTCGGACATGGTTATGATTGGCAGTACCGGGTGAATACCCGTACGATCGATGATTCAAAAACGTATTTCTACGCTTATGCTTTACGTGTGAAGAATTTGTTGAACAGTAGATTGGCTTCGGCAGATTCCGATACGAAAGCACATTACCAGACGATGCTTTATGCTTTGGACGAAGCGTTGAATGCTCTGAATAAAAAATAAATGTTACAAGCACTTAAAACCTTTTGGGGTTTTAAGTGCTGAAAAGATCTCGAAATGGTCTTCTATGTGTTTTTTACAAACCTAAACAAACTGAAAATGGGAAAGAACTTGTCTATGAAACAGGCGAGCTATAGCCAATGGGCTACGAAAGTATGCATGTTGCTTGGTTGCTTGATTTTATTCAGCTTTTCGGGTTTTGGTGGCGGAACGTCACCTAAATTCGATGAGAAAACACCTCTGAATTTGAAATTCGAGAAAGCCACGATGTTGCAGGTTTTGAATACCTTGAAAAAGGAGACATCACTTGATTTCGTTTATAACCACGAGGAGATTCAGGGAATCCCTCTTATTACTAAAGAATTTAAGAATGTGACGGTAAGGGAGATTCTGGATTACTGTTTGCAGAATACACCTTACACGTACACGCTTGTGAATGATGTTGTGATTATTAAAAAGCGCCAGGAAACGAAAACGGTTGACAAGGTGAGTATCACCGGAGATGTTAAGGATGCTGACGGTAACCCGCTACCGGGAGCCACGGTTCTGCTGAAAGGAACTTCTTTAGGAGTGGCCACGGATGCGACGGGTAAGTTTAAGTTGGAAATTCCCGCACAAAAGGAGATGGTACTAATATTTAATTTTATCGGAATGGCAAGCCAGACCATCACGGTGACGAAATCCGAGGAGTTGCATGTTGTTTTGAAGGAAGACACTCGTGAGTTGGAAGATGTCGTGGTTACCGGTTATTACACGCAGGCTAAAAATGCCTACACGGGGGAATTGACCACGGTGAAAGGGGAGGATTTGCTGAAAGTGTCCCCGACGAATCTGATTCAGGCGCTGGCCTCATTGGTGCCGGGTTTACGGATTGTGGAAAATAACGAGCAGGGGTCCAATCCGAATGCGATTCCCGAGATTCTAATCCGGGGGGCGAATTCCATCATGACCGAGAATCAGGCGGACGTGAATACGCCTTTGATTATGCTGGATGGGGTTGAGATTTCGATACAGGAGTTGTATGACTTGGATATTTACGATATTGGGCAGGTGACCGTGTTGAAGGATGCTTCTGCGGCGGTGTTGTACGGGGATAAAGCTGCCAGTGGCGTTATCTTGGTGGAGAGAACGAAAGTGACGGAATCCAAGCCTCGCTTGAGTTATAATTTCACGCCAAATTTCAGCTATCCGGATTTGACATCCTTGCGTTTGTGTAATGCAGAACAGAAGTTGGAACTGGAACGTTTGGCCGGGTTGTACGATGAAGTGAATGGGAGCCTTGATCCGGCGTATTACTACAAGTTGGATAATATCCGCCGGGGTGTTTACACGGATTGGCCATCCAAGCCTTTACGCTGGGCTTTCTCGCACAATCATTCGGTGACGTTGACCGGTAGGGGAAACGGGATCGAGTACAGGGCAAGCGGGAGTTTCAGGGATGCCTATGGCGTGATGAAAGGGGATAACCGTCGGAACTACGGGGCGAATTTTTCTTTCGCGTATCACTTAACGGATAAATTGACTTTTAATTACCGTTTCGCTTTCACGATGACCGATAGCAAAGCAAGTCCTTACGGGGATTTCGGGAAATACACGAGACTGAACCCGTATAATCCGGTGTATGATGAATACGGGGAGTATATAAAACTCTATTATTTTGATCCTTACCTTTCAAATGCCAATGATTCCCGGAATCAAGGAAATCCGTTGTACGATGCAACGTTGTCCAGTTTTAACAAGGGACGGAACAAGTCGTTTTCGAATTACTTGAGTATGCGGTGGGATATTAAAAAGGCATTTTTCATCACGGGCGATATTAACGTGAATATGAGTGATTCTTACACGAAGGTGTACGTGTCGCCGGATGATTCTTCGTTTGAAGGTAAGTTTTTAAACCAGAAAGGAACTTATTCTTTCACGCATAACGAGAGTACGAACTGGGCGGGAAAGATTGCGTTAAATTATCGTTTACCTCTGAATGAGGCAGGTAACACGGTGTTGACCGTGAACGTGGGTACAGATTTTAAAATGGGGAATTCTTCTTCTATCACGACGAAGGCGGAAGGATTTTTGAAAGATGGTATGACAGATATTAAATTTGCTTCTCAATATGCCTCTACCCGTCCGAGTGGTGGAGATAAGAAAACTAGAGAAGTCGGTTTTTACGGGACCGGTAGTTTCGAGTTGCTGGGACGTTATTTCCTGAACGGTTCCTATAAATCGGCCGGATCATCCCGTTTCGGGAGTGATCATCGCTTTGCCCCGGTGTGGTCGGCAGGTATCGGATGGAACGTTGACAAAGAGAGTTTTATGGGTAACGTGAGTTGGTTGAATATGCTACGGTTGCGTTTTAGCGTGGGATCAACGGCTAACGTGACGTTCTCACCCTATCAGGCAATGACGACTTATAATTACACGACAGATCTGATTCATTACGCGGGAATCGGGGCGGTACCGATCACGATGGGAAACCCGGATCTGAACTGGCAGATCACGATGAAATATAACTGGGGGTTGAGTGCCACGTTGTTTAATGAACGGATAAATATTGATGCCAGTTATTACAAGAATAAAACGAAAGATGCTTTGATGCCGATTTCTTTACCTTGGTCCGTGGGAGTTTCCTCCGTGCAGGTGAATATGGGAAAATTGGAAAACTCCGGATGCGAGTTTGCGATCTCGGCGCACGTGATCAAGCAAAAAGGACTCTTCTGGATGGTCACGGTGAATGGCTCTCACACGATGGATAAGTTGACAAACGTGTCAACCGCCTTAAAGTCAATCGAGGTTGCCCAGTCTTTGGGGGCTCGTCCTTCGTTGATGTTCCAAGAAGGCGGTTCGCAGTTTGGTATTCATGCCATGCGTACGGCCGGAATTGATCCGGCATCGGGAAAAGAGATTTTTATTAATAGCAAAGGAGAGTACACGTTTGATTACGACAAGGATGAACGGGTAGAGGTTGGAAATTCGAATCCGATTTTGGAGGGGAGTATTTTTTCCAGTTTATCGTACAAGGGTTTCACGCTGAATATTACTACCGGTTATAAATTCGGGGGCGATGCTTACAATAACACGCTGGCCGACAAGGTTGAGAACATAAATCCGTGGGAAAACGTGGATCGCCGGGCATTTACCGATCGGTGGAAAGAACCGGGTGATTTGAAACGTTTTCTGGGTATCCCGGAAAGTAAAAGCGATAACAAGCGGTATTCAGAACGTTTCGTTGAACGGGATAATCTGTTCGAGATCAGGAATATATCGATTAACTATGAATTTAAACCGGAATGGTTGAAGAGATTCGGGGTTAAACGGTTGAATGTCGGGTTTGGGATGAATGATATAGCCCGTTTTTCTTCCATGAAGTTGGAACGGGGAACTTCCTATCCTTTCGAGAGGAGTTTTAACATTACTTTCAGACCGACTTTTTAGTAAACAGTAAATTGAAACGAGTATGAAAAAGATAATAATTCTACTGTGTATACCATTCTTCTTTCTCCGGTGCGATAGTTTTTTGGATGTGAATCCGGATTCGGAAGTGGTGAATGATGATATGTTCAATTCGGCAAGCGGTGTTGAGGATGCCCTCTATGGCGTGTACATGACGATGGTAACAAAGGATATGTATGGACGGCTGATGTCCACGACGATACCGGAGATTCTGGCACAGAATTTCACTTCGACTTATCAGTACTTGCCTTATTTGGGGCGTTTCGAGTACGAGCGGAGTGAAACGAGAAATATGTATAAGAATATCTGGAAGACCAGTTATCTGGCGATTAGTTATTTGAATAATATTATAAATAATCTGGAAAGTAAGAGCGAGAAGGATTTCCGGCATTACAATTTATACATGGGGGAGGCCTTGGGATTAAGGGCGGTTATTCATTTTGATTTACTGCGCTTTTTTGCCGTACACGTGACTTCTACCGATGAAGCGGCAAAAGCGAGAGCTATTCCCTACGTGACGGAGTATGATTTTAAGGTGACACCTTATTCTTCGGTGGAGGGGATTTACTCGAAAGTGATAGCCGAGCTTAAAAGAGCGGAGGCGTATTTGTCTGAGGATGAGGTGCTGATGCCTGCCGAACGGGTGGGAAATGAAAAGGGATTTACCGGGGCGCGTGTGTTACATTTCAATTTATACGGGGCGCAGGCTACTCTGGCACGGGTTTACTGGATGAAGGGAGATCTGGATAGTGCCCGGATTTATGCGGACAAGGTGATTCGGTCCAATAAGTTCCGTTTTGCTAGCAAGACGTCCTTGAATACATTCATGCAGAAAACGGTGTCGATGGAGGAGACAATATGGGGGCTGTACAACGCGGAAGTCTATTCTGACTGGCTGACCCAGCACGTGCGGAGGCAGGGATTGGGTGATCTGACCACGGATTTTAAAAGTATCTATGCTTATGAAGGGCCTACCGGAAAGAAGGATTACCGTTTGGATAATTGGTTTGGGACATACAACAGGAGCGGAACTCCGGTGGATATATTGGTGAAAGTGATGGGAAATGTATCCGATACGACTTCTCTCACGACGAGTTATAACGGGGGGCCTTATCTGGGAACAAGTATGATTCGAATTCCGGAAATGTATTATATTATGTCAGAGGCTCTGCTTGCAACCGGAAATGCGGAAGGAGCGATGGAATATCTGGATGCGGTGGTTGATGCCCGAGGGATGGAGAAATTCGCGGATCGGACTCCTCTTGTCGATATTACGCTGAGTGATATTATGGCGGAACGCCGAAAGGAATTTATCGGGGAGGGACAATGGTGGTTCTGTCTGAAGAGATTGAACAGTCCCGTGAAATTGAGTGGGGCGACCGGGGCCACCATTCCCGGCAGTGATAAGATATATGTTCTGCCGTTGCCCGTGGAAGAGGAAGATTATCGTCCTGAATAATTAAAATAAGAACGTTATGAGAAATAAATATCTACTATATATCGGAATATTCCTCTGCATGGGAATATGGGCGTGTAGCAATGATGCCGTGTACTATGACGTGAATCAGAAAAGATCCATTTATTTCACTTGGGATCGTTATAATTCTGTCACGAAAACAGCGAGTGACACCGTGTTTTTTAGTTTCGCCTTGTACAACGAAACCGAGTACGAGTATCGAGTTCCGATCAAGGTGGCCGGAATGCCGCTTGGCGAGGAATTGACTTACGAGGTGGAAGTTGTTGCGGATTCTTCAACGGCTAAGTATGACAAGCATTTTAAATTCGGGAAACTGGTGATCCCGAAAAATGAGGTTGAAGGGTATCTGTCTATTATTTTGGATCGTACGGAGGATATTATGGATCATCCGGTCATACTCTATCTCAAGTTTAAGGAGAATGATTATTTCAAACCGATTGCTAATAATTACTATCGTTTGTCGGTCGTGGATGGTGCTTTGCCCGAACCGCAATGGTGGGCTCCCAATTTCTTGGGGGTGTATGCCCGGAACAATGATCGCCTTTACCGGAAGATTCTAGAATATTTTTGGCAACTGGAAGAGTTGAAACCTATCTTTTATAAAGAGAAAGTGGAAGAATACGGGTTATACTTGGAGTATGCCAAGGCGGGATTCTATCAGGTGAAGGGTAATATTATTTGGATAAATTACGTGTTTAAGCCTGCTTACGATTTCTATACTGACCCAGCGAACACGTATGAAGGGTTTGATATGGTGAATCCGGATCGGTTTATCCGCTAAAAGAGAATTTAAAATTAAATGGTAAGTTATGAAAATGAAGTTATATATAATCATGCTGTTTTGCCTCATGGTGGGGATGTATTCCTGCTATGATGATGATACGACTTCCGGGAGGAAAGAGGTGTCGTTACTGACAATTACCGCTGCTCATGACACGCTTACGACCTCTTTCGGGGAGGAGCTTGTGGTGAATCACTTGAAAATAGAGCAGTCCGGGGAGGAATTGCCTTTAACTTACGAGTGGGCGTACGGGGATCTGGATATTTCTGGGGGAGCCGTGAAACCTTACCCGATTAAAGACACGCTTCACGTGGTATCGACAGATCCGGAGCTTAAATATGCTTTTCGGGAATTGGGTACGTTTGCCTTGCGTTTGAAGGTGGATAACGGTGAAACGACAATATTCAAGTTCTTTATTCTTCAGATAGATACAGAATTTTCCGAGGGAATTACTATTTTGAGCCGGGATGATGCCGGGAAAGGAAGGCTTTCTTTTATGAAGACGTTGACTAAAGAGGAGATCAGTGGGGGAAAGGTACCGACTTTCCGTACGGATATAATGGAAATAGCTAATCCCGGAATGGAGTTGGAGAATGTGACAGACATGATTCAGCAGGGAGGGCGCTTGATGGTTAGTTCGGGAAGTAACGGTAGAATTTACAATATGGATTCCCGTTCTTTTGATATCGAAACTGCGACCTCTTTTGCTGGTAAGTTTCCGGGGGCCAATATTCAGCAATTCGTCGCTATATCGGCATATAGTAATATGCACGTACTTTCGGAAAATAAGAGAGCTTATGTTTACGAGACGGACGTGGATGAATTGTTGGTACTGGATGCTTTTGACGGTTTGGAAGTGGATGCTGGGGTATCTCATAGTAAACCGGTGTTTATCAATTATGGAACTTCAACTATGTATGCTCCTAGTACGTCCTCGGGTGCAGTGAATAGTGGGACTATTTTCACGAATTATGACATCGTTAATACTTGTTTTATCAACACTTATCTGTATGTATTCTCCACGGATAAGAATGATCCGTTGCATATTTATATACCTCGAACATCAGCCTCGTTTGCCAAACCTACCGCGGCGAATACGGTGGATTATCAAAGTTCGCGGCCCATTGGTATGGATCGTAATTCGATGACTGTGGGGACAAAGGTGTATAATTGTATCTATTACACGTATAATAATGAAATATATCGTTGGGACCCCGGGCGGCAGTTGCCGACAACTCCTTCTATCACGGTCCCGACAGGTATGGAAATAACGACCATTGCTGTCGATCCGGATCAAAAATTACTTTATGTCGGGTTGTACGAATCAGCTAGTACGAAGGAATTGAAAGGATGTTTGTATATTTATGATGCAGATAGCGGGGAATTGCTTGAAACATATGATAATATTGCGGATAGGCCGCTTCGTGTGATTTATAAAGAACGTGTATAGCGTAAATGTTTGTGTGAAATGATTCATGAAAAATCGTGTAAAGGCTAACAGAGCCTTTGCACGATTTATGACATAAATAATATCTCGTCATATGAGTGAATGTAAATCATTTAGGTCTCTATTTTGTTGTGAATAAGAAGTATTTTATGTATTTTTGAAATAGTGTTGTCCGGGAAGATGATACTTTGTTAGCGGGAAACCGAATGTTTATTCGTATAAAGTGCATGATGATAGATTTTATGGAACGGGAAGTTGTATATGAGCGTTTTGTGAAAGGGGATGAGAAAGCCTTGGAATTGTTGTATGATCAATATTTTGCAACATTGGGAGTTTACGCGGGACGTTTCTTGCGGGAAGAGAATGTTTGCGTGGACATCGTGCATGAGAGTTTTATCAAGACGTGGGAGAAAAGGAAACAGTTTACCTCGTTCCAGATGATTATCAGTTTTTTGTATGCTTGCGTGAGAAATGCTTGTCTGAACGAGTTGCGGCATCTGGACATAAAGAATAAGGTTCTGTTGCAACAGGCATCCAGTCTCGATATTGAGGGGGAAATCATAGAACATGAGGTGAAACGGATTATCTGGGCTGAAATTGCCCGATTGGCGGGTGATTATAAAGAAATCATGGCGATGAGTCTGGAAGGGTATTCTACCAAGGAGATTTCGGAAGAGTTGAATCTTTCCGAACAGACGATTAAAAATAAAAAGGGAGAGGCGTTAAAACAACTTCGCAAAAATATGGGACCGTACCAGTGGTGTCTCCGGCTTTTCTTTTAAGGAATAGTTTGCTTGTAATATTCTATATCATTGATTTATAATTCGTATATTTGTCTTATCTTCGGGACAAAAAGAGAATCTTCGTGTCGTTTTTGTTTGTGAAATTGAAACTTGGTATCTCTTTTTTCCCTAATCTTGCAACTCGCCAAAATCGATACTTGCTTGATTGAAATTTTTTATTTATTTTATTACTTTTGCTCCCCTTGTTTTGAAATAGTTGTAGAAAACAGGGATAGAATGTAAATTATGCGATTGAACGTGAATGATAAAGTTGAGGGTTCGCGTCAGGTAGCAATAATGGTGTGATGATGTATTTTACGGGTTTATACCGCGTGGTGCGATGAATGATGTTAGGTGCGAATGGATATGTTTAGACAATAAAGTGATGGAAACATATCTTGCACGTATGGTATTAAAAGATCAAATTAAATGAGAGTAGACTTGGTATTGAAGTTTGACGGCAACTTATGTGGTGTTGTGAAATGGATTCTGTTGTTCTGCTGTGTATGTTTTCCGGAAATCCCCGTGGCGGGTGAATCACGTTCTTCCTTGATCGTGATCACGGGAGAGGTGAAGGATGCAGATGGCGAACCACTTCCGGGCGTGACGGTTGTCCTGAAAGGGACTTCTTTGGGATGCGCCACGGGTACGGACGGGAAGTTCCGATTGGAAATTCCAGAACAAAAGGAGATGGTGTTACTTTTCCGGTTTGTCGGGATGAAGAATCAGGAAGTCAAGGTTACCGGTGCCCGGCATATCCGGGTGACGATGGTGAAGGATATGAAGGAGTTGGATGATGTGATCGTGACCGGGTATTACACGCAGGCGAAGAATGCTTTTACCGGGGAGATTACCCGGATCAAAGGAGAGGATTTATTACGGGTGTCCCCGACGAACTTGTTACAAGCGTTGTCAATCTTGACACCGGGATTGAGGATTGTAGAGAATAACGAGGCGGGGGCTGACCCGAATGTCGTGCCTGAGATTCTGATTCGCGGGGCGAGTTCAATCATGACAAAGGGACAGGAAGGGGTGAACGCTCCCTTGATTATGCTGGACGGGGTGGAGATTTCCGTGGAGGATTTGTATGATCTGGATATTTACGATATAGAACAGGTACTGGTGTTGAAGGATGCATCCGCGGCGGTACTTTACGGGGAGAAAGCTGCAAACGGTGTGATTCTGGTGGAACGGGTGCGGGGAAAGTCGGATAAGCCGAGATTCAGTTATAATTTCACGCCAATGTTCAGTTTTCCTGACCTGACCTCTCTTCGCTTGTGTGATGCGGAGGAAAAGTTGGAACTGGAGCGTTTGGCGGGATTGTATGACCGGGTAGATGGTAGTCTTGACCCGGCTTATGATTACAAGCTGGAGAATATCCGCCGGGGTGTCAACACGGATTGGACGACGAAACCTTTGCGGAATGCTTTCACGCATAGTCACTCTGCCACGATGACCGGGCGGGGTGGCGGAATCGAGTACAAGGTAACGGGACGGTTGTCGAATACATACGGGGTGATGAAAGGTGATTATCGCCGGAATTACGGGGTAAATGTTTCTTTGTCGTACCGGTTTGCCCGGGATGTGGTGGCCACTTACCAGTTGGCTTATACCATGACCGAGGGAAAGAATAGTCCTTACGGGAGTTTTGCGCAGTACACGAAGTTGAACCCGTACAACCCGGTATATGACGAGGACGGGGAGTATATACGGAATTATTATTTCGATCCGGTAAACCGGACAATGGAACGGCAAGTCAATCCACTGTATAATGCCACGCTGGCGAGCTTTTCGAAGAGTCAGAATAAAGCGGTCACGAATTATTTGTCGTTACGCTGGGATATGAACGAGACCTTGTTTATCACGGGAAACGTGAGTGTGCGACAGGGTGACACGTGGAATAAGGTGTATGTTTCCCCGGAGGATGCGAGTTTCACCTTGCAGGAGATTCCTCAAAACAAGAAAGGGACTTACACGGCATATTCAACCGAGACGACGAATTGGGCGGGGAAATTGGTACTTAATTATCGTTTACCGCTGAATGATGCCGGGACTACGGTCCTTTCCTTGAGTGCGGGTACGGACATCAGGAAGGACAAGTCTTCTTCGATGCAGGTGAAGGCGGAAGGTTTTATGAAGGACAAGATGACGGATATTAAATTTGCCTCGCAGTATGCGACTACGCGTCCCGTGGGTGGCGAGAAGGAATCGGCAGAGGTGGGGTTCTTCGTGAACGGTAGTCTTGATTTGCTGGGACGATATTTTGTCAATGCCTCCTACAAGACAGCAGGTTCATCGAAGTTTGGCAGTAAACATCGTTTTGCCCCGGTATGGTCGGCGGGAATCGGTTGGAATCTGCATAAGGAAGGATTCATGAATTTCGATTGGTTGAATGTTTTACGTCTTCGGTTTAGCGTGGGTTCAACGGCTAACGTGACATTCACGCCTTATCAGGCTTTGACCACTTATCTTTATGATTCCGACTTGATTCATTACGGCGGGATGGGTGCGGTTCCGATCACGATGGGGAATCCCGATATGAAATGGCAGGTTACCCGAAAGTATAATTGGGGATTGACGGCTACTTTCTGGAAAGAACGGGTGAACGTGGAGGCCAGTTACTACGTGAACAAAACGAGGGATGCCCTGATGCCTTTGACCTTGCCGTCTTCTGTCGGTGTTTCTTCGGTGTTGGTGAATATGGGTAAGTTACAGAATTCGGGCTACGAGTTTTCTGTTTCTGCACAAGTGGTCAAGCGAAATAACCTGCTTTGGATGGTGATGGTAAACGGATCGCACGTGTTTGATAAGCTGACGAGTATCTCGGACGCGTTGAAGGCGGAGAACATGGCGGCTTATTATGGCGTGAAACCTCAGCCGATGTTCGTGGAAGGGGGATCTCAGTTCGGTATATATGCCATGCGTTCCGCAGGAATTGATCCGGCTTCCGGGCAAGAGGTGTATATCAAGAAGAACGGGAATTACACGTTTACTTATGATAAGAACGAGCGAGTGGAGGTTGGGAACACGAATCCCATGCTGGAGGGGAGTCTTTTCACGAGCTTGTCGTACCGGGGATTCACGTTGAATGTCACCGCGGCGTACAAGTTTGGCGGTGATATTTACAACACGACTTTGGCGAATAAAGTGGAGTATATTGATCCCTACGGGAATGTGGATCGTCGGGCTTTTACCGAACGGTGGAAGAAACCGGGAGACTTGGTGCGTTTCTTGGGGATTCCGGAGAACGTGAGCGATGAAAATCGGTATTCCGAGCGTTTCGTGGAACGGGATAACACGTTTGCGATAACGAGTATCATGTTGAATTACGAGTTTAAACCCGGTTATTTGCGCAAGATCGGGATTAAGAGACTGAATCTAGGCATAGGCGTTGCCGATATTGCCCGGTTTTCTTCCGTGAAACAGGAACGAGGTACGGAATATCCTTTTCAACGGAGTTTCCATATCACGTTTAGACCGACATTTTGATAATTACTAAAAGTAGAAGATGATGATGAAAAGAATATTATTGGCGTGTATCTCTTTATTTTTCTTGGGATGTGGAAATTTCTTGGATATAAATCCCGAATCGGAGGTAGTGAACGATGATATGTTCAGTACGGCGGAAGGTGTGGAGGATGCGTTGTATGGGGTGTATATGTCGATGGTGAAGGAGGATATGTATGGTGGGGATATGTCTGTGTTGATACCGGAGTTGTTGGGGCAAAATTTTGTTACAGATGATGGGTATTTGGTTTATGTTTCGCGTTTAGATAATGAAAACTCATATGCTCGCAATATGACTAAAAAGATGTGGCCGGGAAGTTATCTTGTTATTAGTTATTTGAATAATATAATCGAAAATCTGGATCAAAAGAGTGTGAAAGACTTTAAGTATTATGATTTATACCGTGGAGAGGCTTTGGGATTACGAGCTACTATTCATTTTGATTTACTACGATTGTTTGCTGTTCACATAAATTCAACGGATGAAAATGCAAAAGCAAAGGCTATTCCTTATGTAACGAAATATACTTTTAAAGTAACTCCTTTTTCATCAGTGGAAGAAGTGTATGAGAAAATCATTGCAGATCTGAAAGAAGCTGAAACTTGTTTGGTTGAAGATGAGACCTTGATGCCGAAGATACGTAAAAGTGGAGAAAAGGGGTTTACGGGAGCCAGAGAATTACATTTTAATTTGTATGCAGCGCAAGCAATGTTAGCCAGAGTGTATTGGATGAAGGGGGATTTGAAAAACGCAAAAAAGTATGCGGATAAGGTGATTCAATCGGAAAAGTTCCAATTTGTGAATCAAGAGGATTTACCGACATTTATGAAGAGACGAATTTCTTTGTCCGAGACGATTTGGGGATTATATACGACGAATATTAGTTCGTATTTGTATGATAGACAGTTGTTATTAAATAAAATGAGTCTTCCTACGGGTTGGAAAGATATTTATAAGACAGTGGGAGAGAATGAAGGTAGTTATGATAAACGTTACTATGCTTGGTTTGTAATTAAAGAATATTCTGGTAAATCTAAAGACATTTTATCTAAAATTATGGATGAATCAAATGATGCCTCTGAATATTCCGGAGGTGCATATTTCGGTTTTAGTATGATTCGTATTCCGGAAATGTATTATATTATGGCAGAGGCCTTATTGGAGGAAGGAGATAAAGAACATGCAAGAGATTATTTGGATGCCGTGGTGTCAGCTAGAGGTATGGTGAAATTTGCGGATCGAGATACGGATAAAGATATTACTTTGGATGATATTATGAATGAACGGAGAAAAGAGTTATTTGGAGAAGGGCAATGGTGGTTTTGTTTAAAAAGGTTGAATCGGGATGTCTATGTTCATGCATTAGATGCAACTTTAAAAGGGAGTGATAGAATTTACACCTTGCCTCTACCCACGGACGAACTTGATCCTCGTTAAATTATAAAATTAAAAAACGTATGATGACAAAGTATTTGATATATACAGGAATATTCCTTCTGTTTGGGGCTTGTTCGAACAAGGCTATCTATTACAATCCGGACCAGAAGAGAAGTATCTATTTTAATTGGGATCTTAGTAAATATGTTTCTAACGTGGCTCCCGATACGGTATTTTTCAGTTTCGCAATTTATGAAGAGAAAGAGGTGGAGTATCGTATTCCGGTGAAGAGTATGGGAATGTCTGTTGATGAGGATCAATATTTTGAGTTGGAAGTCGTGGAGGATTCAACCACGGCGGAATTCGGTAAACATTATGAGTTTGGTACTTTGATCATTCCTAAAAATGAAGTGGAAGGCGTGTTGTCCTTGAAGTTGAAAAGGACGGAGGACCTGATGAATCATCCTGTTCTTCTTTATTTGAAGTTTCGGGAGAACGACTATTTCAGACCGATGGAAGGGGATCATTATTGCCTTTCCATTATGGATGGGAAACTAGCGCAGCCAACTTGGTGGGCTAGTTATTACCTAGGAGAATATAACAATAATAATGATAGATTATATTTGAAGATCCTGGAAAATTTTTGGGCCTTGGAAGAGTTAAAACCCGTGTTTTATGCCGAAAAAGAGAAGGAGTACGGGAAGTTTCTGGAAAATGCCCCGATAGCCTTCTTTCAAATGCCGGGAAATATGATTTGGATAAAATACGTGTTGAAACCTGCTTACGAGTATTATAGTGATCCGGAAAACACGTACGAAGGGTTTGCTATGGTTGATCCGGATCGGTTTATTCGTTAAGCAAATAAAAGTTATTGGAGATGAAAACGAAATACAGTATCGGGATCTTGTGTTTTACCTTATTCGGGTTGGGAGCTTGTCTGGATGATCAGTCTTCGTTGGGAGAGCGGGAGTTATCGGAAATCACGATTTCCGCACCTCATGACACGCTGACAGCTTATTTCGGTGAGGAATTTGTGGTAAGTGATTTGAGCGTGGAACAATCCGGGGAAGAGCTACCTCTCGCTTATGAATGGAGTTACGGAACGTTGAATACGGATGAAAATGGAATGGCCTCCTATCCGATTAAAGATTCGTTACATATCGTGTCGCACGATCCGGAATTGAGATATGCTTTTCGGGAATTGGGAACTTTCGGGTTACGATTGAGGGTTGATAACGGGGAAACGATCCGGTATAAATATTTTGTTTTACAGATAGATACCGAGTTTTCGGAGGGGATCACGGTGTTAAGTCGGGATGGGGATGGAAAAGGACGAATTTCTTTTATGAGAACACTAACAAAGGAGGAAATTAATATCGGGAAAGTACCTATGTTCCGGGCGGATATAATGGAGCTGATAAATCCGCAAACGAAAATGGAAGATGTGACCGACATGGTGCAGGTAAATAATCGTTTATTGGTTTGTTCCGGTGAGGAGGGAAGGATTTATAATATGGATTCCCGGACTTTCGATGTTGAAGGAATGACCTCGTTTAAGGAACTATATCCGGGATGTGCTTTCGTGAAGTTTGCCGGGGTTTCTGCTAATAACAACATATATCTCGTCTCACGTGACAGACGGGGATACGTGTATGATTACAGTTTAGATGAATTAGTGCTGACAGAATATTTTAAAAATCTGGATGTTGATGCGGCTGTTTCGGTGGATAGACCCGTGTTTGTTAATTATGAAACGTCCGTGTTTTATTCACCCTCGCTCGGAGGGGTAAATAGCTCTTTAAACAGGTATGTCGATTTTAATATTTGGGGTATTTGTCCTGTTGGGAGTAGCGTGTATGTCATAGCTACCTATAAAGCGATGCCTTCCTATATCTATTTGTCCCAGACAACTTTCAGCTTAGGAAACCCGACCATTCTTCAATTCTATGATAGTCCGGTTTCACTGAAAGTTAACCGGAATTCATTGCTTACTGGGAGTAAATCATGTAGTTGTCTGTATTACACGTGCGAGGATGGTATATATTATTGGGATTTGAAGAATCGGTTGTCGACAACACCTGTTATTTCGATACCTGAGGGAATGGAGATTACCAGTTTGTCGATGAACACGGCTGGGACTTTGCTATATGTTGGTTTGTATGAAAAAGATGAAACAGAAGCTCTGAAAGGGCATTTGTATATCTATGATGTAAAGACTTCTGTCTTGGTAAATCAATACCACAATATTGCAGATAAACCTATTGCGATTGTTTATAAAGAACGGGGGTAGTAGAATTGGCAACATTAAAACCTGAAGAATAATTTGTAAGAATCTGATATGATGTTGAATACAATTATTAACTTTGCTGACAGCGTGTAAACGTGTTTTATTTAATAATCAAAAAAATAAAGGGGCATGAAAAAAGTTTTTTTCTTTATTCAAATTTTATTTCTAATAGCTCTATTTTCCGGGGGTAACCGGAATATAGAGGCTGGTAACGTGAATATGTCTTCGTTGCCTTCACAGGCTAGGGATCAAGCGTATTATTCGCAATTGGAACAGAATGGTAATCGTTATACGAAAGATCATAGTTGGTTGAAAAATGGTGATGATTTTATACAGGTAGGTATTTCTTATGATCATGTGGGAGCAATAGGTGGAGCTGTAGGTTTAATCGTTCCGGTTAAGGCAGTGGATGAAACTTTCGTAAAGGGAGAATTGTTGGCAGAAATAGAGGGAGTTTCTGGTAGGACTGAATTACATGCACCCTGTGCCGGAGTGGTGAAGGGAATTAATCCAATGATTGAAACTCCTTACGATATGCAAGCTAATCAAGTTTGGGTATACAAATGTCATTTGAAAAGAGATCAATTGGAGAATTTGATGGGTGATCAGGAGTATGCTGACTACATCAAATAGGCTTTTCCTTCTTTTGTGTTAAAATTTGCCTATCTCCACTCTTCAGCTTGCATCCTTTTCATATTTTGTCGTTATCCTTTTGTTATCTCTCCGTTCCTAGGAGCGAGTGGATAACGACGAATAACGAAGAGATAATGACACGTATGTAAGAGGAAGAGTGGAGATGGACAATTGTAAGTAGTCAGAAAGATTTACAACCGATATTATTCCCTGAATATTGCACACAGCTGAGATATAGCTGACTTAAAGCCAAGATAAAGTCGAGTTGAGTCGTCTTTGTTAGTCCGGGTTTTCTTAATGTGTATTTTTTGACGGATGTTCACGTGCTTAAATGGGATAGAATACCGCTTTTATATTTATACTCCTTGTTTGTTGCCAAAAAGAGATATGTGAAGCCGATCGCAGAAACGCCACCCGTTCCGGATACAATGTTCCAGAGTTTTGGGGATCGAGAGGCTTAATTCTTCGGGAGAGGCTCCCATCGGCATCAATAGGATATCTTCTTTTGCCCATCCATCCAGTTGTTTCAAAAGTGCCTGTATTTCGATCACGTCGTTTTCCCCGGAGTAAACGAATTTTAGTTGAAAGTCTTTTTTGTTTTTACGGGCGTGTGTGATAAATGATTGTATAGCCGGGATATTAATGCGGGTCTTGTCGTGGTGGTCCGCGTGAGGTGCAGGGGGAACAGAGCCGGATAATTTGGGGGAAAGACTAAAAAAGTCGATCATCTCGGCACATTCTTCTACATAAAGCGTGGCGTTGGTTTCGACGGTAATATGAAAATGGCTCTCTTTTTTTAATTGCAGGCACAATGCCCGGACTTTATCCGCTTGCAAGAACGGTTCGCCACCCGTGATTACGATATGATCTATGTTTCCCCGGTTATGCCCGATAATTCGCACGATCTCTTCCACGGGCAGGGAGAACGAATTCTCTACCTTAAAGGCAGCGTATGCCGTGTCGCATTCGCAAGTATTCCCGGCAAGTGTTTTCCACGTGCAATGGAGGTTACATCCGGCTAACCGAATAAACAGAGAAGGTATACCGTTTAATTTTCCCTCGCCCTGTATCGTTCCCGCAACGTGTAATCCAGAGGCGGGCAGCTCCTTTAGCAATTTACCGTCCTTGTCTTTCATGATCGGGAAAATACCGTCCTTCGCCAAATGTAACATACGTGAGCTTTTTAATTTTATCTTTTATCTTATTCCTTCCCACCACTGCTCATTTTTCCATTCTTCCCGGATTGCCTCGGAAAAACGGATGTCGTGAACATTGAAATTCACGAGTTTCAGGTCTTCCCGGAAAGCCTCGGCATACCCCGTTGCCGTTTCATGTACCCGAACGGAGGAGAGTTGTACGTTTCCTTCCCCGTTTTTATGCTCCGTGTTTTGTAGGATTTTGTCGATCAGGTAAAAGAATAACAATGCATATCCTTCAGCAGAAGGAGAGACGGGTATTTCAGCTACCCGGCGGTTGTATTTGTATACAAAAGTCTTCAACTCGTCGGATTCTTCCTGCCACAACGAGTAGGTATGGTCGAAACTATCCACGAGTTCCTTCACCTTATCCAGCAGTACGAAGTCCATCACCATGTATCCCCGGTCCAGCTTGTCGGACGTGATGAATACTTCCACGATATACGAATGTCCATGAATGTTCTCCCGGCAACGGTGTGAAGAACAATTCCGCACGATGTGTGCCCCCTCGAATTTGAATAACTTTCTGATTACCATTTATCAATTTTAAATTTTAAATCCTACTAATTTATTGATTTTAGATTTTAGATTTCCACCCACGAAGTCCACGCTTTTTCAATCGTAAATCGTAATTCATAAATCATAAATTAAATCGGTTTTTTCATTTTCAATTTTCAATTCTCCATTTTTCATTTTCCATTAAACAACGGGTCTTTTATTCCCGCCTCTTCAAATGCTTTTGCCCGGAGAAGGCAGCTATCGCAGGTGCCGCAGGGTTTTTCGTCACCGCGGTAACAAGTCCAGGTGAGGCTGTAATCAACTCCTAAACGATTCCCCAAATGTACCTCGTCGGCCTTGGTCATGTGCATGAAGGGGGCGTGAAGGGTGATCTTCTGTTTTTTCTCGGCACCGAGAACGGTTCCCAAGTTTATGGTTTGTTCCATGGAACGGATGAATTCTTCCCGGCAATCCACGTATCCGGAATAGTCGACCTCGCTGACCCCAATAAAGATGTCGGTAATATCAAGAGCGTCGGCGTAGGAGGCTGCCACGGAAAGAAATACCATGTTTCGGGCGGGAACGTACGTGTCCGGGATGGTCGTCCGGTTTATATCCCCGTCGTGAATGTCCATCTTCTCGTCCGTGAGGGAACAGCCGTCCCATTGATTCAGCATGATTTTTACGAATTTGTGTTCTTTTACCCCGGCGGCTTTTGCCACGGCTTTTGCCGCTTTTATCTCTTTATCGTGTTTTTGCCCGTACTCGAAGGTGATAGCATATAATTCATCAAATCCTTGCTCTTGGGCAACGTATAGGGCTGTCGTGGAATCCAGTCCCCCGGATAGTAAAACAAGCGCTTTTTTCATGATCTTCCTTTCTCCTGTTATTTATAGTTGCAAAGGTAATATATTTCGGGTTACGATCAACAAGAAATGGAATGGGTAATAAATAAGACTTTTTGTCAGTTTTTTGAGCGTCGTGAATCTTGCCGTACGGTATTAATCCCGTTTGTTTTGGTCTTCCTGTCATTATTTTTACTTATGTAAAACTTTTTTTGTTTACTATTTTTTGTTGACTAATTAGCTCTTATTTCACCTATTTATTTTATATTTGTCAGATACTAATATTTGAAAATCGAAGAGTGTTCATCTTTTTTAATGACTAATTCATATTTGATATGTTTGGAAAGAAAAAGAATGAAGATGACTCTGAAAAATTAATGAAAGTCAGTGCTGACAACCTGACAATGATTACAATAGGGACGATAGTGAAAGGGACAATCACTATTGCTGGAGGATTACATCTGGAGGGAACGTTAGAGGGAGATATTATTTGCAAAGGGAAAGTTGTGATTGGTCCACAAGGAAAAGTCAAGGGAAATGTGAACTGTGACACCGCGGTGTTGTATGGTTTGTTGCAAGGAGATGTTCGTGCGACGAATGAACTGTACATGAAATCCGGGTGCATGGTAAAAGGTGATGTTTACACGCGTAAGCTGGAAATAGAGCCGAATGCCGGATTCGATGGTGTTTGTAATACCACCGGGATGAATGTCCCCGTGAAGGAAAAGAACACCAAAGTGGAAAAGGTCATGGTGGTGGAGGAGAAGTAGCCTTAGACTGGATTCTCTTAAAAATAGACTTTTAATTTTCTCCTGGTTTGGATGTACGATTTTACGACAAGTGAATGGTCGGTTGTTGAAATGTTTGCATAAATAGCTAATTGGCATATGTTTGATTATGTGTCGGTTGGGTTAAATTATAAAACACTATAAATTGAAATCTAAACAGATAGAAGATGAAACGAGAATTTTTAACACAGTTTATGGAGCGACTTATTGTCGAGTTGGAACGAGAGCAGCGAGATGGTACTGCTCATGTTTATCAGAGTACTTTGAAACGGTTGAAGAAATTTGCGAATGGGCGCGAAGTTAGTTTTAAGCAATTGACCCCGGAATGGTTATCTCAATTCGAGCGGAAATTGTTGTCCGACCAGTTGAAGTGGAATTCTATTTCAACATATATGCGGACGCTGAGATCCGTTTATAACCAAGCGGTTGAACGAGGGATAGCCTCTTATATACCCCGTCTTTTCAGCCGGGTGCATACCGGGATTGATTGTCAGGTGAAAAGGGCAGTTTCCCCGGAGGTGATCTGTCGGTTGATGACAGATAAAAAGCCTTTGCCTGAACGGCTTTCTTTTACCCGGGATATGTTTGTCCTGCTGTTTTTGTTACGCGGGATGCCTTTTGTGGATCTGGCATTTTTGCGTAAATGTGATTTGCAGGGGAACGTGATTGTTTATCACCGGCACAAGACGAGACGAAAACTGACTGTTGTGGTTTGCCCCGAGGCGATGGCCATTATCGAGAAATACAGGGATATGTATCCTGATTCTCCTTATTTGCTCCCTATTATTCAGGACCCCAAGCAGGACGAGTACCGGCAGTATTCCAGGATGTTGCGTCTGCATAACTACCGTTTGCGGCAAGTCGGGTATTTCCTGAAGATTAGAGAGCAATTAAGTACTTACGTGGCGCGCCATACTTGGGCAACCACGGCGTTACGACAGAATTATAATTCCAGCCTGATTTGTGACGCGATGGGACATTCATCGGTAAAGGTGACCGAGACTTATTTCCAGCGTTACCGGGAGGATGAGGTGAATCAATTAAATAATGCACTTGTGGCTTTTGTTCTATCCAAGAAAGTGTTGTGTTGAGAATAATATAGGAATTATGTGATGTCAAGAAGGTAAATGTCTGACAATTAGTCAGAAAAAAATCCGTTACTTTGTAGATAACGGAATCTTTTAATGAGTGCAAATTTATATATATATTTTTATTATTTCAAATAATGCGACGATTATTTTTCAATAGATGATAAAATAATTCAATTTTTTTTGAGTAGTAGTTTTTTTGGAGACAAAAAAACTATTACCCACCTTGATTTTCTAAAAGATGGGCGGAGTTCAGATCGCCTTCCCCGGACTACAAAAATTCATTATATAAATAATAACCCGCCGAAAGACCCCTTTTTATTTGAAATTTTATGTTTTACCGTTACCTACAAAGTAACGGTAAATTTAAATAGTGTGTAGTAAAAATTTTTGATGACATTCTGTCAGATTTCAAATGTTAGGTAATTTTAAAGAATGGGTTATGAAAAAAAGATTTAGTTTATTATGGTCATTGCTTGCAATGGTGGTAGTGTGTGCTTGTTCAAAGAGTGGTGGTTCGGATTATCCGGATCCGGAAAAGGCCGGTTTAACGTTTCAGGTTACTTTTGATAAAACCGGTATGGAAGGAAGAGCTCCACAATCTACGGCAATTCCGGAAACTTCATGGTCAAATATCAAACAATTACAATTTTTATTGTACAACGCATCCGGTCAAGTGGTTTATTCAACCATCGTGAACCCGTCAAGCGTGTTGAGTACTTTCACGTACACGGACGTACCGGTAGGTACCGGTTACACGTTAGTTGCTGTTGCGAACGTGAAAAGTTCTTCGGATGCAATCACTACTTATATTGATGGAGGTACAACTCCAACTGAATGGACGATGTGGAATGTGCGCCAGAAGACTCTCTCGAATTTGGTGATAGAGCATGCAGATGGAGCTTTCCCGACATTCTGTTCAACTAAACTGACCACCGCGGGTAATGCTGCTTACAATGAACCGTCAGAGATCTTTATGGGATCTGCAACGGGTATAGATGTTGCAGCCGGAACGACGACTCCCGTGTCGGCCATTGCTCTGAAACGTGAAGTAGCCATGATGCGTGTTCGTTTGAATGTAAAAGATAGCGAAACGGATAATTTGAACACGGTTAATTTCACGCAGGATGCTTCTATCATGATTTATCGTTTACCGGATAACATGAAAATTGGGGCAGCAAATGCAGGTGGAGTGAGTGCAACGTCAACCGATGCCAATATATTGGCTATAAAGGACGGAACTATTTTCAACACGGCCGATCCTGCTTCAGGATATAACCCGAAGGTTATTCTGAAGGATAATTTCACGATGTGGAGAGATGTTATCGTGTGGCCGAATAATGGAGGACGTGCTATTAATGGAGCATCAACAGCAGACGCTTCTGTCGATCGTCAGTATTTTATCGTTGTTTCCGGACGTGGAAAAGCAGGTCATATTTTGGCAAACGGGGATGAGATGTCTACTGACGGTCCTGTTTATTGGTCTGGTTTGATTAAAGAGAACTTTACACCAAACACGATTCGTGAAGTGAACTTGACTTTACGTTCAGGAGGTACTACAGACGTGCCGACAAAACCTAGAGCAGAAGGTGGTTTGACAATTGGTGTTTCAGCTCCGGAAGCTTGGAGTAGTAATATCGTAGAATCAGCACTTACACTGTAAAAGAATTCCTTTTTATACACTCAAGATGATTTGCCTGGGAGCAGGACCTCTGCTCCCGGGGAATCTGAAATAAGTGTAAAATCAACAAAAATATTAAATATGGGAAAGAACAGACTTCTCATAGCATTTACGGGTGTGATTATCCTGCTCCTGCTTGCGTCATGTACCTATGATTATTTTAAAGATGAAACCAATTACCAGGTTTACGTACCCGAAGTGGTGGATAATAAGGTTAGTGACTGTCGTGTACTGGTTTATGACGAGACAGGAACATTGGTGGGAGCGCGTTACGAGGCTGCCCCGTGGAAAGATCCCCGTATGAGAGCAGGGTTGTTTAGTTTCAGATTACCCCCTGGTGAATATAAGGTCTATTGTTATACGAATACGGATAGTCTTTCATTTGTGGATGAACAACAACTGGAAACCTCTGCTTTTATGCTGAATAATAGCAGTTCCGGGGAGAATCATTACGTGCATCCTTCGGACGTGTTATTCCAGAAGTTTGTGCCTGTAATCGATCACCCGGGAATTTTGCGTACAGACACGGTGGAGTTGGAGCATTACACAGGAAGAGTAACCGTGCGTTTTAAGAATTTTCCGGGCGACGTGTCACGCATAGTAAACGTGCAATTGTTGGCAGAAGGGGCGTCCTCCGTGCAGTATTTGAAAAATGATACAATAGCTGGTCGGCAGACCCCGGATGATCATATGTTTCATTTCGGAGAGTTACCGGAACAGACGACTGCTGATTATCTGGAAGTGGATCATCGTTATTTACCGTCTGTTGAAGGCGAATTTATGAGGCTGAATTATACATTCCTGGACCGTGACGGTATTGCCGTCAATCATTTACCGGTAGAAGTGAAAGATAAACTGACCGGTTTGCCACTCAGGCTATTGCATGGCCAGCGTATTATTATTGAAATCGATTCTTACGTCGTGGTCAAAGTTTCGATCGTGGGATGGAATGAAGATATTGAGAGTGGAAATACGAACATGGAATGATGTGATATTCATGAATAAAGAGAATAATATGAAACCAGTTGTACGATATATTTTACTTGTTTCCGTTTTGCTTTGTTTATTTGGCGGGGTACGGGCGCAAAGTGTTAAGGTAAATGTACCTTTATGGTTGACCGGTTCACCTAATATCGGTTTTGAGTACACGTTAACGCGACAGCTCACGGTGAATGCCGAGGGGGCGTGGTTACCGTATATGTTTAAGAAGAATGAAGAAGTTTTTCGAGTGTTAATGGGGGCCGCGGAGTTACGATACTATTGGAACCCGCAAAATTTTTACACGAATGATTCATGGGATGGGTTTTATATCGGTCCTTACGCCATGTATGGCACTTTTAATATCGGGTTGTTGAAACACAATGACCCGCTCCGGAGTTATCGCCGGAAAGGATGGGGGGTATCGGGAGGTATTACTTTCGGGTACAAATATGCTTTTAACTCCCGTCTGGCGCTGGATATGAATATCGGTGTTGGATATGCTCATTTCCAGTATGATAAATATAAACTAGGAGGAGAATACGTGAATTTCCCGTTGGAACTCAAGAAGACCAAGCAATGGATTGGTCCGACGAAGTTCGGCGTGAGTCTTACATACAATATATTCCGCTAGTGTTACAGATAAAATGTTGCTGAAAATGAGAAAAAAGAAGATACAAATTCTCTTGTCGGTTGCCGTGTTTCTTTTCCTGATGGATGGAGCGTTTCCTGTGAAAGCACAGGAACGTAAGCTGGGACGGGTGGAAAGACGGGCTGACCGTAATTTTGTAAGGCAGAAGTTTAATAAAGCGATGGCGCAGTATGAAACGGCTCTTAAAAAAGAAGAGAATGTGCAAAATCAAGCCGCTCTTCATTTGAAGATTGCGCGCTTGTATTTCATGGTACGGGATTATAGCTGGGCTATCGGGCATTACGAGAAGGCGATGGAGCTGGAACGGAATTTATTCCTCGTGGATGACGTGTGTGACTACATAGACGCGTTGCGTTTTCAAGGTCAGGCACGGAAAGCCGAGGCGATCTGTCTGGATAATGCTTATCGAGATCAGTATAGCAGGTATCAACGCTACCAGAATACACTGGAGGCTCTTGCCATGCGTCATTCCGTGCAGGAATTCCCCGGATTCACGGCCAAACGGTTGTCTTTGAACACGCCGAATGCCGAGTTCTGGATTGGAAATTACGGGGAACAACCTTTCTATGCCATTAGTTACAGTAAGTTTAACGATCCCGGAAAGTTGTTTTTCCATCGTACTCACTATTACGAGTTGAGGGAGGCCGGGGAAAAGGTGATGTCACAGAAATCACCGAGATATTCCGATTATTTCCGGAAGATTCCGGTGGATTTGCAGAATGGACCGGTAACGTTTTCTCCGGATATGCAGGTGATGGTGACCACGGTGATCGAGTACGATAAAAAGAATGTATCGGTGGAGATGGTGGACAAAAAACATCGTCCTTTCCGTACTAAATTGTACTATTCCGTGATCAAGAGCCAGAGTAAACGTTTTGGAAGGTACATTCCGGTTTTCCCGCAAGACCCGGAAAATTCGTATGCTCATCCTTACTTGTTTAATGACGGGAAATCGTTGTTGTTCACTTCTGATATGCCGGGAGGATTTGGCGGGTTTGACTTGTACGTCGTTCATTGGGACGAAGAGACACAGGAGTGGGGAACCCCGATGAATTTGGGTGCGGATGTCAACACGGAAGGGAACGAGATTTTTCCCGTACTTTATGAAGGACGTCTTATTTTTTCCTCTAACGGGTTACCGGGTTTCGGAGGATATGACCTGTTTAATGCCGACTACGATCAAGAGGGAGTAATTCCGGGCAGCGTGCGTCATTTTCCTTATCCGGTGAATTCGGTTTTCAACGACTATTTTATGTGTCCGCTGGATTTACGAACCGCTTATTTTGTTTCGGACCGGGAAATGGAGTCCCGGGATGATATTTATTATCTGCAAACCGAGGAAGATTTGGGGACCCTGCAGGGAGATCCTCATTTCGGAATGAGCGAGGAAAGTGCGATTCTGGGCGGGGCTTTATTACTGAACGGGACCACGGAATCGGTTACCAAGGAAACTATTTCAATAAAACGATATGCACCGGAAGGTTTGCTAATGACTCTTTATTTTGATTTCGATTCGGATAAATTGACTCGAGAATCCATTCAATGCCTGGAGCAGTTTATTAATGAAATGGGTTCCTATTATTTCTCTGAATTGAGATTTGACGGTTTCGCTGACGAAATGGGTAGTGACAATTACAACTATGCCTTGTCAGCAAGAAGGGCAAAGAGTGTTGCCGAGTTTTTACGGGATCATGGTGTCAATGTGGATTTCAATATAAAGGCTCACGGCAAGGTGAGACTTTCTCCGGAGGAGATGAAGGAAGAGATGGGAAATCAAGCGGAGGGAAATATTGACTGGATTCAGGTGAATCGTAAGGCGAGACGTGTTGAGATATATCATAAGAGGTAGAATTAAAAAGTAAACGATAATATGAAGAAGACGAGAATTCATAGAGTGTGGATATTGTTCCTGCTGAGCGTGATCACTTGTTTGCAGGTGAAAGCCCAGTATATGCCGGTGGTGTTCGATAAAGTATATGGTGATAAAAATCAGATTCAACTGGTTTGCCCGCTACCCGGTGATGAAGTAGCTTTAGTTGGTAAAGAAGGTCAAAAATATAACTTGACATGGGTGGAACGGGAAGGAGACGTGGTTTTTTCACTTCCATTGACAGGCTTTACCGCGGTGAACGAGATTGTGGAGTTGGATAACAGCCGGGTTTTGGTGGTTGGACAGTCTAGTGTGCCGAATGTAAAAGGTAAAAAGGATAAAATTACTTTATGTGGACGTATCGTGGTGATTAATCGAGGCGGACGTATCGTTACCGATATTTATGCCGGGGATCAAGGAAGTAATTTCCTGAAAGGTATGCTGCTGCGGAGCGGGGCGTTCGTGGTGTCCGGTTCGGAGCCGAAAGGGGCGGACGGTCGTCAGGGAATCCTGTTGAAACTGGACCCGACGGGTAGCGTGGTTTACCAATATAAAAATGCCGGAGGTGGTTATTGTGACCAGTTTGCGGTGATGGGAAATTCGATTGAATACATTTGTGCGGCATTCTCTGCCGGAAAGGATAAGGAGCAAGCTCTCGTGGTTCGTCTGGATGATAAGGGAAAACCTTATTACATGACGACGATCCCGGCAAAACAGTTTGTCGTGACCGGGTTGAATGCCAATATTAATGACGGTTCGGTGCTTGTGATCGGTAATTCACCGACAGATGGGGGGATTATTTACAAGATTCGTCCGGAGGGAGACATCGTGTTTGCGAAGAATATGATTCCTGCCAACCAAGGGGCCACTATGCTGGATCATCTTCAGGTGGCCCGTAATGGTAATATTCTGGTTGGAGGTAGCGGAAGTCAAGGATATTATGCTTTGTTGCGTAATGACGGAACAGCCTTGTATTCGGGAACGTCTAAGGGAAATGTGCGGGGAATCGGGATGAACCCGGCAACCGGGGAGTCCGTGGTGACGACATACGACATGGGCGGACGTAGAGGCACGTTCATACGTATTCACCCGACCGGGAAAGTGGAGTTCGAGCGTTCACTGGATGGTAATTTTGACAAAATGAAAGTGACCAACAGCGGGGAGATTTTATTGTTATCTTCTTCTGAAGGACGGGTTTGTATGTTTTCGTCCACGGGTGAAAAGGAGTTTGACCGTTATGTGACGGATAATAAACCGACGGCTTATCGTCAGGCGTATACTGCTTCATCCGGGGAGTTACTTTTCCTGGGAGCGGGAGGTCGTCTCGTGAAACTGGGACATGGTCTTTATGTTTCGGACGTGAAGATCACGAAACCGGTGAATGGAATAGCCACGGCTATTTTTACCGTGACTCTGACCGGGTATGCCACGACGAAAGAAGGCGCACCAATTCCGGTAAGCGTGGGATATGCTACCCAAGAGAAAACGGCTAATATTGCGAATAATTTTACACCGGTGAAAGGAAAGCTTTCGTTTACCCCGTCACGGGGAACGGCCGACCGTTATCTGGTAAAACAGGATATAGAGGTGTCCGTGAAAGCGAATAATTTGATCGAGGGGATGAAAGAGTTTGAACTCGTACTTTCGGATGCACAGCAAAGTTATCTGGTGAAACCCGTGGGTAAAGCGGTGATCGAGGATCAACAGGCTGTTGTTAAGATGGTTCGCACGGAACAGGGAGAAGAGGGAACAAAAGATATTTTATACGAGCTTGGGTTGTTCAAACCGGATGGAACTCCTTTAACGAATTCGACGGGAGCCAATATCATCGTGGATGGTATTTACGGGGAAGGAACGGCTGATGCCCTTGATTTCGATATGGGATTAACCCCGAGAGTGATATTTGCCAATGGATCACAGAAATCATCGTTCTCGGTGAAAACGTTGGAGGATACCCGTTATGAATTACCCAAGACGGTCGTGATTAACTTTAATAAAGTACATTGCCTGAGTGGTTCGAACGTGGCTTTTGAAGGGGAGTTGTTGAGTTGTAGCGGGGTGGTTGTCGATCAACCGGCACGTTTAATGATAGCTTCCCTTGGCGATCACAGATTGAACAATAATGTTGTATCGGGATTCTTCACGGTGTCTTTGGTGCGGGCTTCTGACGGGGCTTTGCTGACGAATGCTACCGGAAGTGATGTTATCGTGAATTGTGTGACGGTTCCTGATGCTTCGGCTAAAGAAGGTAAAGACTTTGTGTTCACGAATATGCATGATCTCCGCATCAGTGGCGACGGAAATCATAGTTCCGCGAACGTGTATGGTGTGGTGCTATATAGTACGGATGCAGCGGAAAAACAAGTGAAGTTGAAAATCAAGTCTGTAACTCAACCCACGGGCGCGCAACCGATCAGTGTTTCTGATGCAGAAGCTACGGCCGAGTTTACGATCCGTAAATAAACAAATTCTACTCCCTTCGGGGAGGTAGTGAATGAAAAAAGAGAATTATGGCAGGAAAATATATAAACATATTGTTAGCGGGGTTATTGACTATTCTCCTACTAGCTTGCTCGGATGACAGGGATTCCCTGTCCGGGCAAGCGAGTGGAGATCCTTTACTGACTTTCAACATGACGAGAGCGGGTGGGGATATTGTCAGTAACACGTTGGTCTATCTTTTTGATGGAGATGGAGGTGATGCCGGAAGATTCAACCAGAAGGTTCAGGGGGTAACTTATGCCCCGGATCGACTGTCGATGACTGTCGCTGCCGGGACGTGGAATATAGCCCTTGTGACTGCCAATACTGATTTTAGTGGCGGGTTGATTCAACCTAGGCGTAGCGCGGCTCGTGAAGATTTGAAGATGTGGGAGACCCAAACATCGGGAGGAATATTACCTTCTATGCCGGAATTGCGCACGGCCAATATCGATGGTCAATTGGTTATTGGCGGACAGGATAATTCGGTTTCGGGAATTACTATATTGTCACGAAACGTGGCTCTGGTAAAGGTGGTTATCGCGGATGCGGGTGGATTGGACGTGAACGGGACGCATAATTTCGAATTGAAGGATGTGCCGACTACCTTGAACTGGGAGGGAGGATTATTCCCGACTGCAAAGAACCCTAGGGTGAGTTCCGTGCCGATGACCGGGACTTTCCGGGTCAAGGATAGTACCTCGTTACCGGGACACCAACGTAGTGACACGTTGTATTTTGTTATCCCGGCTCACAAGGGAAACGATTACCTGAGTGTTAACCCGAAAGATACGACGGAGAGTCACATGAAAGTGAGTGTGGACTTGGCTTGTGAGGGGGGAACTCGTTTTAAAAAGACAGATGTTGTAATCCCGCGGGTACCCCGTGTGAATGGTATATTACTTGTGCGTCTTCTGGTAGGTGGAAAACTGGACGTGACGGCTGATGTTTTGGGTTGGGAGGATGTGGAATTGAATGCTGACCTGTCACAGACACAGCTTTACACGGATAAAGCATCCGTGGGATTATCACATAAAGATACACTTTACGTGAACACGAATGCCTCGGATTTTACGGTGGATTACCCGACAGGAGGTTGGATTACTTCCGTTCGGAAGATTGCGGATAACGGGGTCGAGATTACGGCTAACGTGGACACTTACGTGGATGGTCAACCTCGTAGTTCTTATATCACGGTCAAAGCGAATAACGTGACGAAAAAGATTCCCGTGACGCAAAGACCGGATGAGGGAACGATTACCGTGGATAATAAACGATTGGTTTTCTGCCCGAATCTTCATGAGAATAGACAAGTTGCGATTACGAGTACCGGTGGTAACTGGAAATTCCTGACCACGAATCCCAGAAAGGCTGCCGCAAACGTGCAGAGTGGAAATGCCGGGATAAGTAACGTTAACTTCACCCGTTCTTCTGTTGCTTACAACAAAACTTTGGATGAGGGACATCTTGTTTATGGAGATACGCTTGTCATCGTGAAGAATGTTATGACGCTGGATACGGATACGATTCGATTGGTGAATTGCTATATCTACGTGGATAATGATAACACGATTGATGCTTCTGCACCACAAGGAACGGAAACACAAGCGGTAACCAATTCACAGGATGTGGTCGTGTACGGTGGAATGAAGATGATAGAGAATTTTGTCCCGCAACAAACTTGGATTCATGATATTTCTTGGGATCCGATTGGACAGATATTGTCATTTACCACGGATCGTAACACGGGAAATGCAAATCCGGAGGATAATGATGAACCTCGTTCGGGAACCATGAGATTTAGACATGCCTCGTGTCCGGATTATGAAGTGACGGCTAATGTTTATCAGGATATTATCGTGACGATACCGCCGTTCCATTATTTCGTGGTGAAGTTTACTTGGAGTGGTTCTACGGATGTTGATATTGCCGTGGAGTTTGCCGGAAATCATCTTACAAATGTGGGTAATGATAATAGTCTATATGATAAAATACCTGTCGGATTTGGTATGCAAGCTAATAATTTCGGAAAAGGGGTCACAGGACCAGGTGGAGGTGATAATGATGGAAGAGAGTCTTTTGCTTATAATGGAGGAACACTCTTGGAATGGGGGGGGGATGCCACGAGGGGACAAGGAGAAACAACATTTTTTAATGCACCATTGTTTGAAGGGGATGCTAATTCTCCTCGTAAAATAAAATTGGAGGTTTATGCTATTTGGTATACTTCAATTAGGCCATCAAATACAGCGATGAATCTTCACATGTATGCGTATGAGAATGGTACGATGGAAAGGGGAACGAATGCATCTGGAGATAATAATAAGTTTAATTTTTATAATAGGGGTGGTACTCTCCTGTATTCAGAAGGTTATGCTATAACCGTTGCAAGTTATGGGCAAAGTAAAGCTAAAACTTACACAACTTCCTATGGGCATATAGCTACAATTACTTATGATAGGGTGAAACATTCGGCTTCAGTTTCAGTACATGTTCCTTTCACGAAATTGACGACTACTAGGAGTATGAATACGAATACGGTTGAAACTTCAAGTGAAGAGGTGATTGTAGAACCTGAAATGATTGGACGTGATGAAAATGGGAAAGCCATTTATGCAGAATAAATGTCGTAATTAAATTAATGGAATAATACTATGAAATCATATCTCAAAATAATACCATATTTAATATGCATATTATTCGCCTCTTGTGCCAGTGATGATAGTCGTCCTGCACAGACACCTCGTCAAGTGAATGTAGCTCTTACCGTGACTCTGCCGGAGCCGGAAAACGTACACTCGCTTGCCCGTTCCTACACGGATAGCGAGATCCGGAACGTGGATGTGCTGGTGTTCGACGAGGATGGGAAGTTCATGGAACGGGTGAAGGTGGATGGTGGGGAGTTGACACCAAGCGGGACGGAGATTTCTTTTTCGATACGTTTGGATGCTACCTCGAAACGACGTGTTATTCATTTGGTGACTAACGGGAGAACTCCTGACGGAGTGACTGATCGACTGAATTTCGGGGATGTTACTCCGGCAATGTCGGAAAGTGTGGCTATGCTTGCATTGAAGACATCGACGTTTACGGGAACTCTGGTGGACAACGTGATGCCTTTGATCATGTGGGGACGTGTTGAACTCCCGACGGGAATTAATATCGTGACGAAGGCGGATAACGTGAAATTGTTACGTGCGGTGGCTTGTGTACAGGTAAAAAAAGGTGCGGTTGACGCCACGAACGGATTGAATGATTTTACAGTTCAAAGTATAACAGTGAACAAGGGCGCCGATTGCGGCTATTTGACCCCGACGAATTATTCAACAACTGTTACTCCCGTGACGGGACGTCCTCTTTCCGGTAGTACATTGAATTACGCGAATGGATGGTCGGACGGGGAAACCCCTTCCTTGTATATTTACGAGCGGAATTGCACGTCGGGCGATTACATGGGCGTAATCATTAAGGCCATATATAAAGGAAAAGAGGGGTATTATAAAGTGGTGATGGTAGATAATGGAGGGACTCCCTTGAATGTCGTGCGGAATCATCGTTATATCATCACGGTGGTCAGCGTGAACGGTCCTGGATATGCCAACGTGACGGATGCGATCAATTTTGCCCCGTCAAATGCTTTGAAGGTGGAATTGACGGATGAAGATTCCGATTTCCCTTGTATCGTGGCTGACGCCCAACACCGGATGACGATGTCCAATAACGTGTTTAACTTGTATGGTAAAAACCAAACGACCTCTGTTGCTAACGGTATTGAAATTTGCACGGTGTACTCAAGTCGTGGTGTTACGCCCGTGGTGACGGGAGGAACAACTTGGCTTACCGGCTTACAAGTCCAGTCGTTGGGAAATAACAAGTTTAAGATTGTCGGGAACTTTGCGGGAACATCTACTTTAGTATCTACAACTTTGACACTTACTTGTGATAATTTGTCCCAGTCTGTTGAGGTCAGTTGGAACCCGGAAATCTCAACTCTAAAAGATAGCGATTCGTATGTTTTGGATTTAGTGAATGTTACAAATCATAACTGGACCATACAGATTATGAATCCGTCGTCTACTACTTGGTTGGCCTTGCATCCTACCGCCAGCTTGCCTGCTGCCTTCCCGGGTGTAGACGGTTTTTTATCGGAGCTTAATAGTAATTATTATACTCATGCTTATCTGCATATAGGTTTTGGAAGTAACAGAAACGGAAGGGTGCAGATGAGTTCAGTTGTTGGCGGTAAGACAAAAGCGTGTAAAATAATCATTGTTCAATAAAATTCATATGTGTATGGAACTGGAAGAGATATTGCAAAAGGAAAAACGGAATGAAGAATATATTTTTCTTTATCACGAGAATGGGGACTGGTATGCTTATGAGCATTCTGCTTTTTATTGTTATTCTCTTCTGGGAATGTTCGATGTGAATTGGTTAACCACTACTTCCGGGATCGTAGAGAAAAGGATTATCCGGATACGTGTTAACAACCTGGATCGGCTTTTATACACTTCCTCGTTACAATTGATCCGGAAACAGAGTACGGAATGTGTGCTGATGTGTAAAATTTTGTGTGGAGGTTTCCACTATTGGCGAGGAATGATAGAGATGAAATTCCAGGGATTACAAAAAGAACGAGTTTAGACGTTAATAAGATCTTCGTAGTTTACATAGTTGAGGGACTGGTTTCTATATAGTATAGAAATCGGTCCTTTTTTGTTTGATGATTTTATGGCAGAGAATAATTTTATTTTTTATGATCATAGGTTTGTTCATTTGAATTTCTAATTTTGTGATTGGATTGAAAATTGTATTAATGACAAAGAGGGAAGAACAGTTCTTACAACGGATAAACACGAAGCAACCAGAAGCTTTTCGTGAATTATTCAGCGAATTTTATAATTCGCTGGTTCTTTTTGCGATGGGGTTTGTCGAGCAGCAGGACGTGGCGGAAGATATTGTGCAGGAGGTGTTTATTGCCGTTTGGGAACGGGATGCCCAATATCCGACTTACAATGCTTTTCGTAGTTTCCTTTATAATTCAGTGAAGAATGCCGGCTTGAATCATCTGAAACACAAGAACGTGGAGGAGAAGTATCTTGCCTCGTTGAATCTTGAGGATGAAGGGGATGATATTGATTTGAAAATGATGGAGGAGGAGTTGTATCGCCTGTTGTTTAAGACGATAGATGAACTTCCGGATAAATGTAGGAATATCTTTTTATTGCATTTGGAAGGAAAAGGAAACGAGGAGATTGCTCTTTTGTTGAATTTATCCATATTAACGGTTAAGACACAGAAAAAACGGGCCATGTCATATATTCGGGAACGTTTGGGACGGGTGTATTTCGTGATGATGTCTTTGGGAATAATCTGATTTTTTGTTTTGTAATCTATTGAAAATGAGTTGTCCGTAAAGAATTTTACTTTTTGGATGAAATTTCTTTTATTTTTTGTACCTCTCTTGAAATAGGTTGTTGTTCTAATTATAGAAAAAGGATAAGCAATGGATGATTGTAAATTTAGAATGGTTGAAATGATGCATCTTTATTTGTCCGGGGCAATTACGGATGAAGAGATGCAGGAATTGCAAAAATGGTTGGATGCGGCACCGGAGAACCGGGCCATGTTTGACCGGGTTTGTAAGGGAAAGGATATTTTATACAAGTATAGAATGTACAAGAAAATTGATCATAGAGCAGCTTACGAGCGTTGTGAAAAACGAGCCGGTATAAAGAGAAAGAGTATCGGAGTGTGGTTGAAATATGCGGCGATGTTATTACTTCCTTTGGGGACGATTTTCGTACTGCTAAGAAATAATGAACACGAACAACCCGTGGAGGTTGCTACCGTGGATATTCTTCCGGGAGAAACGAAGGCAACCCTGATTCTGGCAGATGGGAAATCGGTGGTATTACAACATGATACGACCCGTGATATAGTCGTAGGTGAGGGTGTGAATGCGAAGAATTCCGGTAGCGGGATCGTGTATTCTGCAAATGGGAATGAGAAGAGGGATTTACAATATAATGTATTACAAACACCGAGGGGGGGGGAGTACCAAATCACGTTGGCAGACGGTTCGATGGTTCAATTGAATTCTGGCACTCAATTGAAGTTTCCGGTGGTGTTTGATAAAGAGAAAAGAGAGGTATATTTAACGGGGGAGGCCTTTTTTGAAGTGCAGAAAGATGAAAAGCGTCCTTTTTACGTGATTGCAGACGGAATCAAAATCCGGGTGTATGGGACGTCTTTTAACGTGAACACGCATGATAAAGAACGAGTGCAGACGGTGTTGGTGGAAGGGTCGATTGGATTGAGTGCTGAAAAGGGAGGGCCGGAATACCGGATGAAACCTTCACAACTGGGAGAATACAGGCGGACGGATGCATCCGTGAACGTGAAAACGGTAGATATTGAACCTTATGTTTCTTGGAAAGATGGCTTTTTCGTGTTTGAAAATCAAACCATGGAACAGATCATGAACACGCTTTCTTTATGGTATGACGTGGATGTTTTTTACACGAACGAGCAATTAAAGAATTTACATTTTACGGGACACGTGAAACGTTATGATCAGATTGATAATATTTTAAAAGCAATTAAAAGTGCGGTTGGCGTCACTTTTACAATAAAAGATAGAACGATTTGTATTTCTAAATAAAAAACACCGGAAGGTGTTCGAGGCCTTCCGGGTATTTTGATAACCTTGATAAGTCATGTTGGCGCATTTCTTATCACTAAGTAAAAATTTATAATGTTCAAAGTTATGAAAAAAAAATCAATTATGTCCTTTTTTTGGCGACATGGAGGACAAAAAAAATGGTTAGTTATGAAATTGACTGCACTATTTATTTTTGTGTTCTCGTTTACCCTTGTTGCTAATACAAGTGCGCAGCAAGAACGAGTAAATTTGAATTTAAAGAATGTGTCTATCCGGACCTTGTTCGGAGAGATTCAAAAACAGACGGCTTTGTCTTTCGTGTATAACATGGAACTGACACAACATTTGGGACAGGTATCCGTGAAGGCAAAACAGGAGGCCGTGGAAAGTGTTTTGAACCGGGTTTTAGCGAACACGGGGCTTTCCTACAAATTCGAGGGGGACATCATTGTGATTTGTGAATCTATCCCGACACAGCCCGTGCAGAGCGAGCAGAAGAAAGAAATTGTCATTGAAGGGAAAGTGGTGGATAAAGATTCAATGGCAATTATCGGGGCAACCGTTTTGGTGAAGGGTACGACCTTGGGAACAGCAACGGATTTGGACGGTAATTTTAAATTGACCGTGCCGAGTGCCGAGAACATCGAACTGGAGTTTTCATTCGTGGGAATGAAAAAACAATTTGTGAAAGTGAAAGGTTTGTCGAATCCTGCCCCACTGAAAGTGGTCATGGAGGACGAGGCAGTCGGTGTAGACGAAGTTGTGGTTGTTGGATATGGGGTTACTGCAACAAGAGATTTGACCGGACAGGTGGCCTCTTTGAACGAGGAACAATTAAGTAAGAAAAGTGCGACTAATGTGGAGACCATGCTGCAGAATGCGGCAGCCGGGGTTGTTGTTTCTCTGGCATCATCCAATCCGAATGAGAAAATCCGGGTACGGGTTCGTGGAGAAGCTTCGTTGAGTGGTGATAATGAACCGTTATACGTGGTGGATGGAATGCCCGTATCTTCAGATGTGATGAGTGCAATTTCTCCTTCAGACATTCAGTCCATAGATGTTTTGAAAGATGCTTCAGCAGCAGCTATTTATGGGTCTAGGGGGGCTAATGGTGTGGTTATCGTAACCACGAAACGAGGAAAAGGGGGAAAACCGGATCTAAGTGTAAATTACTCTTTTAGCGTGGATTCTCGGGTGAATAATTTTTCAGCTCTGAATGGGGACGAATTTCGTGAGTATGTGCGTTATGTTGCCGAACAAACGTTAAAAGTTGATGCTGATAATGAAATGGCTAATTCAATACTTGCTGAGGGAAGTGATGAATTGAAAGATGGTAATACGGATTGGGCTGAAGAGTTGGAACAACTTTCTTATCGCCATGATTTAAATTTATCTGTACGCGGGGGAGGAGATCACTCTAGTTACTATATTTCTTTGGGAGTTATGGATTATCAAGGTATGATTAAACATGATAGTTTTACCCGTTATACTGGTCGAATTAATCTAGATTATGATATTACAGATTTTTTGAAATTCGGGACTTCTACAACCTTAGGGTATACGGATGTGAGTTCTGCAGGAACTTCCCTTTATACGGCAATCGGTTTCCGGCCTGATTATCCCGTTTACGAAGAAGACGGTTCTTATTTTAAGGAAGGGACTTCTTATAATCCGGTAGCACAAAATGAGAAACGGAGTTATAGCGATAACTATAGTATTCTTTCTACTTCTTTTTTGGAGTTGAATATTTGGAAAGGACTAAAGTTGAAAACTTCTTTGTCATTGAATCAAAGTATGTCTTTTTCCGAGACGTATACACCAACTTTTTTGACTTCCGATAATAATGGATACGGGGGTGAAAGTACCAGTCGTTCGTTTACCACGGTATTTGATAATACTTTGTCTTATGCCGGAAACATTAATGATATTCATGCATTGGACGCTGTGGTTGGTATCTCGTTTGAGCGTACCAAAGACCGGGGATTCGGTTTGTACGTGAGCAATTACCCGATGGATGAGATATTGACAGGAATTACCAATGCAACAGAATTTGAAAGTAAGTATGGTAGCGGTACTGTTTATGGCTTGCAATCTTCTTTTGCTCGTATTAATTATCGGTTGCTGGATAAATATCTGTTTACTTTCACGGCTCGTTACGATGGGTCATCTTCTTTCGGTTCTAATAATCGTTTTGGATTTTTCCCATCTGGGGCTATTGCTTGGAGAATAAGTGATGAGAGTTTTATGAAGAATTTAAAGTTCTTGGATGACATGAAAATAAAGTTTAGTGTGGGAAAAACCGGAGTACAGAATTTTGATCGAGGTAGTTATGCAAACAAAGATCTTTATTCTACAAGTAGCTATCTAGGTAATCCTGCTATCGTGCATAGTCAATTGGGAAATCGTGATATTAAGTGGGAAACCACTGTACAATATGACTTGGGAATTGATTTCTCTATATTTCGTTCAGCCTTGAGTGGTAGTATTGCTTACTACGTGAAAAATACTGATGACTTGATTTGGACTTATACTCCTCCTTCAAGTTTAGCTGTTGCTGATATACCGAGAAATATCGGTGCGGTGAGAAACCGAGGTATTGAAATTTCTCTTCGGGCGAACTTGTTGCGCGGACAGAAAGATTGGAATTGGGAGTTGGGATTAAATATGGCCCATAATCGAAATAAAGTGACGAAGTTGGAGAAAGATGGTGCTATTGCAACCGGAATGGATGTAACTGTACAGGGGTCTGGAAATCAAGTCCTCGTGGAGGGATATGCTATGGGAGTTTTCTTAGGTTATGAATACGATGGAATAATTCAAAATCAAGAAACCATTGACGAATTAAATGCGAAAGCGGTTGCTGCGGGAAAATCTACCTACAATGGGTCCGGGCTACTTCCAGGTCATCTATTGATTCGTGACGTGGATAATAGTGGATATATTGACAATTATGACCGGGTTGTGATAGGTTCACCGGAAGCCGATCTAACGGGAGGACTCACTTCTACACTTACCTGGAAAAGGTTAAGTCTTTACACGCATTTTGGTTTTCAGATCGGGGGTAAAAAGTTATTTAATAAGACATTGCAGAATCTTCCAAATCAATTGAGTGGCTTGATTGATTACAATTTGTACAATCGCTGGAGTGTAGATAACCCTGATGCCAAATTGCCAGCCATGTATATTGGTGATTCAAGTGCATCTTTGACAGATCATCAATTGCACAATGCATCGAATCTCCGTTTGCAGGAATTACGTCTCTCTTACGACATTCCACGGTTATGGAACGGGAAATACTTGAAATCAGGGGAAATTTATTTCACCGCAAGTAACCTTTTCGTGATCACTAAATATCCCGGTTTAGACCCGAGTACGATCGGTTCGGCTAGTTCCAATTACGGGTCGAATTACGAGGGATGGAGTTACCCATCCTCACGCACATTCTCTTTCGGGGTAAAACTTAACTTCTAAATTTTGATGAATATGAAAAAGATATTGATAGTATTCGCTATAATTGTGGGATTTGCTAATTGTCAACTGGTTGACGTACTTGAGCAAGATCCAATGTACGAGTTAGATTTGGAAGGGGCAATCACTACCCCAGAAATGGCTGAACTTGCTCTAAATGGAGTGTATTCTTACTTACCTAGTAAGAGTTTGGAATACTTGTTCACAACGTTGAGTGGTAGTTTTATGTCGGGAGCCATGTTACGTGGGAGTTTTATTACTTCCGGTAATGCTATTTATTATTCAGAACGTAACTTGCCAATACTTACTTATAGTTCCTTTGGAGACGGGGAGTGGGATGCTGATTATAATATTATCAAAAATGTTAATTATCTTTTGACTGCTTTAGAAGGAATTAATGATAGTGATTTTGAGGAAGGGCGGAAAGATGAAATTATCGGTGAGTGTCATTTCCTTTCTGCTTTGGCTTATTTTAGAATATTACGTCAGTTCGGAGAATACTGGGATATGTCAAGTACATATGGAGTACTTATCCGTGACGAATTACCTTCCGTGTCGAATGCCGTGAAGGCACGTGCTACTGTGGCTGAAAGTTATGAGGAGATTTTCGGGCATTTGGAGATAGCTATTAATCAGGCACCGGAATACACTACTTCTTCTTTGGCTTCCGTACAGGCGGCCAAAGCGTTGAAAGCGGTTGTTTTATTTTATCAAGGCGAATATGCTGAAGCAGCTACGGCGGCTGATGAAGCGATTACTTCTGTGAACCCACTTGATGCAAGTTTTTCAAATGTTTTTACGAATACGGAAACTTCTACGGAGGTGATTTTTTGCCGGGATTTTGGTTCAGACGAGTTATCTTACATAACTTATTATCCAGAGCAAGCTTTTAATTCCGGACTTTGGGGAGCAACAGAATCTTACATGAATATAATTGAAGGTGATCCGCGTAAGGATATGGTTATCACGAATAAGGATATCATCTACAAAGAAGAAAACCAGAACGTGAATGTGGTAAGCAAGATGTATCGTTCCGGAGATGCCGTTCCTGTGATCTTTTTGCGTACAGCTGAGTTGTACTTAATCAAGGCTGAGTCATTGGCAAGGAGTAATGCTGCCATTGCTGATGCTTGGGCTCCAGTGAAAGAGTTACGTGAACGAGCTGGAAGTTCGGATATTACTACACCATCTACACATGAAGAATTACTGGATGAGATTTTCAAAGAGTGGTGGATTGAGATGGCTTTTGAGAATTGGCATGAATGGTTTGCTGTGCAACGTTTCGACCGCTTATTGGAAATGAATGTTTCCATTGCTGAGGATCTAGAAGAACAAGAAGCAATAAGTGAGAGTGCAGCCGAAACTTATTTGACTCAATTAAAATGGAAGAAAATATACAATATTCCTACATCGGAGACGAGTGCAAATACTGCTTGCGAAAAGAACCCAGGATATTAAAAATGTATGAGTATGAAACGATTGATTTTGATATTGTTTGTTGTCTCGATTGTCAATTCGTTTGCACAGACGAAGTTGGATTATGGTATCCGTTTTTATCATGGAACTTGGAAAGAAGCGTGTGATAAGGCTAAAGCTGAGAATAAATTGATATTCGTGGATTTTTACACCCAATGGTGTGGTCCCTGTTTAAATATGGCGGAGAATGTATTCATTCTCCCCTTTATTGGTGATTTTTATAACACGAATTTCGTGAATATGAAAATTGATGCCGAGAATGGGGAAGGGGTGGAGCTTGCCAAGCGTTATGGCGTGAATTCTTACCCAACCTACGTGTTTGTGGATCCCAAGAACGGTGATGTGGTACATCGGAGTAAATCTCGTCAGGAGGCTGAACAGTTTCTTGCCACGGGAAAAAGTGCATTAGTACCGGAATTGCGTTCCGGTTATCTAATTGAAGAATTTGCTAAAGGGCGTGACGACCGGGAGTTCTTGAAGAATTATATTCATTATAATGCCTCGATTTATGAACGAGAGAATGTGCAGAAGGCTTTTGAGATGTTGATCAAAAAGGGGGCAAAATTAACGGATTCGGATGTCTGGGGTATATTTAAAGCTAATATAAGAGGTACGGATAATCCTTATTTTCTGGAATTAGTGAAAAATTATGATGTTTTCGTGAAGGCTTTGGGAAAAGAGGTGGTGGATAATAAGCTGTATATGGAGACTCGTAATATTTCTTTGGAAGAATTAAATAGGTTACCGGAATTTAAGGGGAAATCCTTGAACAAGTATCTGGTACAAATTAATGCCTTGGTTCGAGATAAAAAATATGATGAAACCGATGCGTTGATCCGTACCACGATGGCTGATACATCTATCAATCAGCAGGATTTTATAGAACAACTTCGTTTTATTGTGCGTGGTAGTTACTGGTCCTCGGAGACTCCGGTAGAATGGTTGGGCAGGTGCGTCTCTTATCTACAATATATTGCTTATAACAGTGACGACCGTCAAGATCCGTATATTCATCAGGAGTATGCCGCTTTATTGGAACGTTTGATTCGTTTGACTCCGGGTGCGGAGAAGGTTTTCCCGAAATCAATCATGGAGAAACCGGAATTCGGTGCAAAAGAATATAGTATGCGTCCTAAGAATCTGGCACAAAAGCCAACGAGAAAGAAGAAATAGTGTGTGATGTTAATGTTTGTACCAGGGGGCTGTTCTGATAAAGAATGGCCCCTTGCTTTTGATCATGATTTTCTTTGCTTCGGACATACTATACTATTCCTTTTAGATTCATACCGTGTTTACGCAAATTTTCAACATTGTTTGTCCGTGAGTGACACGGAAGTGATACGTAGGAAGCACGGAGAAAGCACGGAGAAACCTATGCGAAACAATAGAGAGACAGCGAATTATAAGCGATAGAAAATAGTTGTGTATTTAACTGTTTTATTTTAAGGTGATTATGTGATTTTTTAATTCCTTTAATAAAAAGTCTGATTTAATCTTTTATATTTGCATTAAAGAATGAATGTACATGGTCGTGGATTATTCAGAAGATAGGGAATTATTAACGTTATTGAGACGTGGCGAAATTTCTGCATTTGTAGATATATATACCACGTATTATGATGCGTTGCTGAATTATGCCGACCGTTTGTTGAATGATATGGAGGCGGCTCGGGATGTGGTGCAACAGGTGTACTATAAGATATGGGAAAACCGGGATGCGTTGAATATTTCTCTTTCTGTTAAGGCTTATCTTTTTAAATCGGTTTACCATGGCAGTCTAAATACGCTTGCCCATCAAAAGAATATTCAGAAGTACGAGCAGGAACAGATGACTGATTTCTATTTTTCTACTGTTATTCAATCCCCCGAGGCGGAAGAGGCTTTGTGGAAGTCGGATATAGAGCAGGCCATACAGGAGGCCATTGCCACTTTACCTGAAAAGTGTCGGGAAGTTTTCGTGTTGAGTAAGATTGAAGGGTTGAAAAATCGGGAGATTGCTGAAAGACTGAATATCTCGGAGAAAACAGTTGAGCGTCATATGTCGATAGCATTAAGTAAGTTACGGGATGAATTAGACTGGTTATTACAAATTATTTTATTTTTTTCATTTTCTCATTGGGGGTAAAATTCCTTTCAACTGTCTTTAGTGTATAAAAGCACGAGAAGATGGATGATAAAAATATCAATATAGAAGAATTACTGGTCCGAATACTGGAGAATCGGGCAGATTCGGAAGAAATACGATATTTCTCGAAATGGATGGAGGGGTGGGAAAATCGGGTGTATTTTGAGAAGTTCAAAAAAATATGGAATTTTTCTGCGGGAAGTCACGCGAGTCCGGAAATGCTGGCGGCGGGGATAAGAGATTACCGTCTGTTTATGGAAAAATCTCTGAAACCGAAAATGCGTATAACGTTGATGTGGAGGATAGGTTCGGTTGCGGCCGTGTTATTGATGATCCTGTCTTCTGTTTTATGGTTACGGAAAGATGTTCCGGAGGTTTCTTCGGGTGAAAAATATGCCGTTTCTTCGGGACGGGGAGTTATTTTGAAGTTGGCTGATAGCAAAGAGATCATTCTTAGTGATTCGTTGAATCTGACGGGTGTGGCGGGAGAGTGGGTTAGTGTTAATAAAGTGGATCACCGGGGAATTGTATATAAGATAAAAGATTCAACGGAAATCGAAAAAGAGGAATTGTGTTATAACCAAATTATTGTTCCGGCAGGAGAACGTTTTCTGGTACAGTTGTCAGATGGAACTAAGGTATGGATCAACTCGGAAAGTGCTTTGCGCTATCCGGCTTATTTTGGTAAGCATATGCGGGAAGTTGAGGCTCGGGGAAACGTGTATTTTGAAGTTGCTAAGGATTCAGCCCGTCCGTTTGTGGTTGTTTCCAGAGAGTTGACCACGGAAGTACTAGGTACCCGTTTTGAGGTGAATACCTATGGGGACCGGGACGAGGTGAGTGCGACGTTGGTGGAAGGAAGTGTACGTGTGAACGTGGGCAGTCGTTTTGTTGTTATCAAGCCTAACCAACAATTCATGTTTAACACGAAGAGTGGCACTATCGAGGTGAACGAGGTGGATGCTGCGAGGAGAGTGATGTGGAAGGACGGTATACTGGTGATTGATAACGAGGCTTTCCGGGATGTGGTCTGGAAACTGGAACGCTGGTATGGAGTGTCAATCGTGAACGAGACCGGGCTTGTATTTACTCAATCTTTTAGTGGAGAGTTTGACCGGGAAGATATTCACGTGGCAATAGAGTCGTTGTGTGCAAATTTAAATATTACTTATACGATGGATAAAGATCGAATTATTCTGAAGAGGTAACAAAAAAGAGCATCCGTGCGACCAACACTATTGATGCTCCTTGCGCTAAGCCTTACTTATTAATAAACTTAACATGACAAAATTATGAAAAAAAACAAGTATTCGTTGTCTTTGTCATTAAAATTTCTCTGTAGAGTCATTTTATTGACAAGTTTTTGGACAAGTTTCTTATGCTTTTCAGTAAAAGGAGACCCGATGGAGCCACAGCGGGTGACTTTGGAGCTGAAAGATGTTTCTCTATCCGTGTTATTCCAAGAGATAAAGAAACAGACTTCTTTCAAGTTTTTCTACAATGATACGCAGGAGAAGGACATGGGGAAGATTACGATCAGCGTGAAAAACGAAACGGTGGAAAACGTGTTGGATCGGGTATTCCAAGGTAAGGAGTACACGTACCGGATTTCCGGGGAACAGATTATCGTGGTAAAGCGTCAGGAAACGAGAAAGCCTATACAAGAAGTGGTCATCGAGGGAACTGTCATGGAAAGGGATTCGATGCCTATTATCGGGGCCACGATCGTGTTACAGGGAACGACAACCGGTGTTGCAACCGACGTGAACGGTAAGTTCCGGCTAGTCGTGCCAATGGACGATGAGATTTATATCGAGGTTTCTTTTTTGGGAATGAAAAAACAAGTACATAAGGTGTTGGGATTACCGACTCCGAAACCGATGCAAATCGTGATGCTGCCGGAAACAGTGGGCGTGGACGAGGTGATTGTGACCGGATATGCCAATATTCGGAAAGAGAGTTTTACAGGTGCAGCCACGACGGTGACGAAGGAGGATATTTTGAAAATCTCCCCGAGGAATGTGATTGATGTGTTACAAGTTTTTGATCCTTCATTGCGTATGGTGAAGAATAACGAGATGGGCTCTGACCCCAACACGTTACCGGAGTTTTATATTCGTGGACGTACTGGTATGGATGGTGTAACTCAATTGGATCGTCTGGAGGCGCAACAAGGTGGAAATATGTCTAAATTTGCGTTGACAACCAACCCCAATTTGCCTGTTTTTATTTTGGATGGTTACGAGGTGGAAGTGCAGAAGATTTATGACATGGATCCTAATCGAATCGCTAGTATTACAATTTTGAAGGATGCTGCGGCCACGGCTATGTACGGGTCTCGTGCATCAAACGGTGTGATCGTTATTGAGACCGTGACTCCGGAATTGGGTAAGCTACAAGTATCCTACACGTTCAATGCTTCATTGACGGCCCCGGATCTTTCTGACTATAATTTGATGAATGCAGAAGAGAAGTTGCGGGCGGAAGTGTTGTCCGGGTTGTATGACTTGAGTTTACCTAATGATATGGAACAGTATGCCATAAAAAAGAATTATATTACCAGTGGTGTTGATACGGACTGGATGGCTCAACCTTTGCAGAATCAGTTTAACCATTCGCATAGTTTGTACGTGTCCGGAGGTACGGAAGGATTTCGTTTCGGTACAGATTTGAGTTACGCACATGAGGGAGGAGTGATGAAAGATTCTTATCGTAATCGGATGAGCGTCGGGGTATTCGTGGATTACCGGGTAGGGAAATTGCAAATTAGAAATAACGTGTCATACGATATATCTAAGTCATCTGATTCTCCTTATGGTTCGTTCAGCGATTATACGAGTCAGCAACCTTATTATGCAATATACGATGAGGATGGAAAACTCAAACAACAATTAAATATAGGTGTTGCCAATCCTCTTTACGAGGCGAGTTTGGGAAATTTCAGTAAGAGTAACTCCTATAATTTAACGAATAACCTGAGTCTTTATTGGTATATCAATGACCATCTTCAATTGCAAAGCCAATTTGCAATTACGAAAACAGAGTCAGAAAGTAATAAATTTACCGATCCTTTATCAACGACTTACGGATCAGGTTCTGATCCATTTACTAGGGGAGACTTGTATGTTAATACAACCGATAACTTTAATTGGAACGTAAATGCTTTTTTGGCTTATAACAATTCGATCGGGAAAAGCTATTTGAATCTTTCTGCTGGTATCAATGCACAAGAAACACAGAGTGGAAATTTGTCGTCACATTACAGGGGATTTCCTTCTGCCGCTTTACATACGATAGGTCATGCGAAAGAGATCGTGGAAAAGCCTTCCGGTGAAGATAATAAAACCCGATTGATGGGTATTTTCTTTAGTGGGAATTACTCTTGGAATAATATCTTTTTGGCCGATGCGTCGATTCGTTTTGACGGTTCTTCTGAGTTCGGGGCTGAATCACAATGGGGATCTTTCTGGTCTTTGGGTGCCGGAATTAATGTGCATAATTTTGAATTTATGAAGTCTATCCCATGGTTAAATCAGTTTAAGGTACGCGGAACTTATGGGGCTACGGGAAAGGTGAACTATCCGCCTTATGCGGCACGGGATATGTATAGTATTTTGTTTGATGATTGGTATTCCACGGGTATAGGGGCAACTCTGCAAGGTGTTGGAAATGAAAATTTAGTATGGGAGAAAACCAACTCGACGAATATCGGTTTTGATCTTAGCTTTTTCCAAAGTAAGTATAATATAACATTCTCATGGTATAACCGTCAGACCGTGGATATGATTACAGATGTAACCATTCCGTCCTCTGCCGGGTTCACATCCTACAAAGATAATATGGGAGAAACTCGAAATAGGGGATATGAAATCAGTTTAAATGCTACCATTCTTAATACGAAGGATTTTGGAGTAAATGCATTCATTAATTTTGCTCATAACGAGGGGAAATTAATGAAAATATCTGAGGCATTAAAAGCTTATAACGAACGGGTGGATGACTATTTAACTTTGAAATACACGAGTTATGCTAATGCGGCTCAACAATCTCTACCATTTTTGAAATATGAAGAAGGTGGTTCATTAACGGCCATCTACGGAATGAAATCTTTAGGGATCAACCCTGCTGATGGAGAGGAATTGTTTATTGATCGTTCCGGTAATGTTACCAGTGTATGGTCATCCTCGCAACAACAAATCATAGGAAATACGGAGCCTAAGGGACAGGGAGCTTTTGGTATTAATATCCGGTGGAAACGCTTGACATTGTACACGAGTTGTATGTATACTTTTGGTTCACAGGAGTATAATTCTACTTTGTTGAGTCATGTGGAGTGTGTCGATTTAAGTACATCTAATGCGGACAAACGTGTATTGAGTCAACGTTGGCAAAAACCGGGGGATGTGACTCCATTGAAAAATATAGCTAACCGAAACAAGACAACACAGTCCACTTCCCGTTTCGTACAGGATAATAATGAGTTCAGCATAAACTCTATATCACTGTCTTATGATTTTAATCCGGAATGGGTAAGGCGTATTGGTTTGGATGTTCTTCGGATTCAGGCAAGCACGAACGATTTGGCAACTTTCTCTTCAATTAAACAGGAGCGAGGTTTGTCTTACCCGTTTGCCCGAACCTTTAATTTTGGTTTAAGTGTTAGTTTCTAAAATCATTTGTTTATGAAAACATGTAAAAATATATTGTTATCAGTTCTGTTACTGTTTTCCCTTTCCTCTTGTTCCGATTGGTTCGAGGTAACGCCGGAAAACGAAATATCCAAAGAGGATTTATTCTCTACCTATGATGGTTTCCGGACAGCGCTGAACGGGATCTACCGAAATCTTTCCGGGGAGTCTCTTTACGGAAATAATCTTTCGTGGGGATTCATCAGTTTCTTAGGGCAGAATTATGATCCGGCCTCGTGGATTGCCATGTACGATGTATCGGGTAGCGTTATGAATTATGATTACGAGAATGAAGATGTGAAGAGTGTCACGAAAGCGATTTGGGAAGGTGCGTTCAACACGATTGCCAATTGTAACGTGCTTATCCAGAATGCCGAGGAACACGGGAACGATTTCTTCTATGAAGGGGAGAACGAGAGAAATATCCTTATCGGAGAGGCGAAAGGGATTCGGGCGCTTGTGCATTTTGATATGCTGAGATTATTTGCTCCGGCGCCAGTTACAGGTGACAATGCGGCCTATGTACCGTATGTATCGGAATACTTGACTTCCCATCCGACTCATTTGCCGACATCCGTGGTATTAGATAGTATTATCAATGATTTGAAACAATCTCAGAGATTATTGGCCGAGTTCGATACATCGTACAACTCCGAAATGATGAAAAGTCCAAGTATGCGTTTTGATGGCAATGTAACAGGTTCGGCTAAAGGCGGTTCTTTCTTTGCCTATCGTGGAACCCGTATGAACTACGTGGCCGCAACCGCTTTGTTGGCTAGGGCCTACCAATACAAGGGTGATAAAGCTACGGCTTATCAATATGCTAACGAGGTTTACCGTTTCTATAATGAAAAGAAATGGTATAGTTTTACACCCGAAAGTAATATAAGTAACACGAATACAGAATATCGTAGATGTAAGTTGTTTGAAGATATTTTGTTAGCTTTCTACAACACGAATATATTTGACGTGTATGACAATTACATACAAAGACATTTTTATTGGACAGGTAATTACTGCCCGATAAAGAATAGGGCAAATTTATTTTTGGGAGATGAACAGGATTTCAGGTATCGTTATTTGATTGCTTCCAATACGACAAGTACCGGTTATTCGTTGAAATGGGTACCCGTGAAGGATGCCAGCGCTTTGTGGAACGTGCAATACCAGTATCCTCTTTTACCTGTTATGCGGATGAGTGAAGTGTTTTATATTATGTGCGAATATTTGGCGGATAATAATTTGACAGAGGCAATATCTTTATTGAACACCTTGAAAAAAGCCCGTGGTGCTGATGACATAAGTACCACTCTGACTAGAGATGCGTTTTTAGAGGCATTGTATACAGACGCAACCCGAGAGTTTATAGCCGAGGGACAAACGTTCTACCTATACAAGCGTTTGAATAGAAGTATGTATAATGGAGAGTACCCGATCGATATGACCGGAAAGTATATAGTTCCTCTTCCAGATAGTGAAAACATTACACAATAAAGGAGAAAATTATGAAAACGAGAATATTTGTACTATTCATATCTATCCTCGCATGGGTGGGATGTGATAGAAGAGAGATTCCCACTTATAATACGGGAAATCATTATATCGAATTCGAACGTGCAACAACGGACTCAACTATTTTTACGTTTATTTATCATCCGAATAATGATTACTACGAACTGCCTATCGCAGTGAAGATTGCGGGAGATGAGGCCGGGCGAGATTTGACTTACAGTATTGCGGTGGATGAAGAATTCACCACGGCCGAGAGTAAACACTATTCTCTGATGCCGGAGACCATGATATTTCGACAAGGAATGTTCCATGATACATGCTACGTTTGTTTGAATAAAACTGACGACTTGAGCAGTCGTTCTGTAAGGTTGGTACTTCGATTGGTGGCGACGTCTGATCTGCCGGTAGGTAAATTGGAAAATTCGGTGGCCGTTATCCAATTTTCGAATACGGTAGCCCGACCGGATTGGTGGAATTCTGACGTGGAAACGTATTATTTGGGAAGTTACTCGCAGAAAAAATTCCTTCTGTTTTTAGAGGTTACGGAGGCGGACTTGACAGGAGCAAGTGTTAGTGAAATACGAGCAGCCGCCTTGCTGTTCAAGCGTTACCTGTTGGATCACGTGGGTGAACCAGAAACGATAGATGAGGACGGACATCCGATGACAGTTCCTGTACTAGGATTGGAAGAGTTATAAACATAGTTTGACAAGTGTATGAATATGAAAAAGATAAAACTATTTTTAGGGTGTTTTATAGCCATGACGTTGCTATACGCCTGTTTTGATGACGAGGGAAATTATGATTTATCGGAATTAGCAACCGTGGGAATTCAACTATCCTATACTCAACCTTCGATTGGCGAGGAATATGTAATTGACCCGGTGATCGATTACAAGGGGGTGGATTCCACTGAATTTGGCTATACGTGGGTATGTGACATACAGGATACGTGGAGTGATACTATCTGCCGGGAAAAAATGTTGAGATATACTTTCACGGAAATAGCGAATTATAGAATTCGTTTGGTTGTAGAACATGTGCCAACCGGCGCATTAACGACAGCCGGTATATACGTGGGAAGTCGTTCCCGCTATTCTTCTGGATGGACGATTTTGTCAGAGCAGAATAATCAATCGATACTGAGTTATATCCGTGTGGACGAAGAGGAAGATAACAAGATCTATACTCTTTTCGAGAATATTTACACTACTCTTAGAGGGGATGAGTTAGGGACCGGTCCGGTTCGGATGGGGCGGCATTTCTCGTCTGAAAGTGATCAAATCTTAGTTATTCAAGAGAGTGGGGCGGTAGAGATTGACGGGTTGGATTTCTCGAAAGCAATAACCACACGGGAGGAATTTATTGGGGGAGTGTATCCTGCCGGTTTTGTACCTAGCCAAGCGGAATATGCTAGTCGGTTAGAAGCGGTTTTGGGGACTGACGGGAACGTGTACACGCGTATAAACCCGAATGGAAACTTCCAAGTATGCCAGTATAACACTCTTCCCGCATTTAATAATGCCCGGATCACGATGATGCATTACGGTGCATATCAAGGGTACATCTATATGTATGATGAATTGAACCACCGGATGATAGGTATTTGTGATGAACCGCAAGCTTATACGGGCATGGTTATCAACATGAAGATGGATCCGGATGGAGTGAATTCGGAAAACTTTACTCCATTGGATAATATGGGAGAGGGTACACAAGTTATGTTTATCGGTTCATATAATGTGGAAGGAGCCGGGGGGCGGGATTTCGTACAGGTGATTAAAAAAGGATCGGATTATTATTTCCAGACGTATAAAGTTTTTCATTCGAATGGCTCGTCTTTGATGTATGCTTTTGATGGGACGGAAGAATTGTTTGTCGGGAATAGCGAGGTTAATGATGATTCAAAGTATTGTATGGATGGGACCTCTTACTTTTATTTCACATCGAATAATATTCTCTATTATTGGAATCGGGTCAATCGAATGGAGCCATTCTACACGTTCCAAAGCAAGATTATCGATATTGAGCGTTATGCTAATGGTGAGGATCGGGAAGAAATTGGCGTCGGTTTGGAGAATGGGGAATTCTATATCCTGGATGCTTCTTACGAGGCTATAAGTGGCCAAAAGGAAAAGGTGTTGTTTAAGGCAGAAGGTTTAGGTCGTGTTGTAGATGTCCAGTACAAGTACGGGAACTTGTCGAATTTTAATAAAGAATCAAGATTATAGTTTTTACACACGGGGATAGCCATTGTGGCTTTCCTCGTGTACAGTAGTTTGTAAATTAAATGATTCAGAGATTGTAGTAAACAATCTCTAAGGGAGTGTTGTGTATAAAAAATAAGTCATTGTAAAAAGAAATTTATGGAAGAACCAATTGTAAGAGTGGAGCATTTATCCCATCGCTATAGTGTTCAGTGGGCAATCAGGGATATAAACTTCGAGATTAACCAGAAGGGGATTTTGGGGCTTTTAGGCTCGAACGGGGCGGGGAAGTCGACCACGATGAATATTATTTGTGGGGTATTGAACCAGACGGAAGGAACGGTTTATATTAATGGTATCGATACTCGTAAGCAACCCGTGGAGGCCAAGAAGTACATCGGTTTTCTGCCACAGAAACCGCCATTGTACACGGATCATAACGTGAGTGAATACCTCACGTATTGCGCTCATCTGCGGCTGATGGATGATCGGGAAGTGAAGGCCGCCGTGGTATCGGCTATGAAACGTTGTGGGATTGCTCATTTTAGTAAGCGGCTCGTGAAGAACCTTTCGGGGGGGTATCAACAGCGCTTGGGAATAGCGCAGGCCATCGTGCATAACCCGAAATTGGTGGTGCTGGATGAACCGACAAATGGTTTGGACCCGAACCAGATCTTGGAAATCAGGGATTTGATTCGGGAGATTGCGCAAGATCATGCCGTTTTGCTTTCCACTCATATTTTGTCGGAAGTAGAGGCCATTTGTCAGAATATTAAAATGATAGAACACGGTAATTTGATCTTTTCCGGGACGCTTGATGAATTTCATGACAGTGTTAAATCCAATACTTGCATTGTGAAGTTGGAGAATGCTCCTGCGGAAGGGGAATTAGGAAATATTCCGGGAGTGATCAAGGTGAAGAAACTCGATGAACATTCTTTCCGATTACAGTTCGAACAAGAAGGAGAAGAGGTGGCCAAACGAGTTGCGGAGATTTGTGTGAACCGGGGATGGAGGTTGAGCGAGATGCAGATGGAAAAGGTATCCATGGATGAGATTTTTGCCCAGCTATCGGGAAAACGAGTGGTTGATAAATTTTAATGTTACAGGATATGAAAACAATATATAGAATAGCGAAATCAGAACTAAACTCTTTATTTTGTTCCCCGATAGCCTGGTTGGTTTTGGTCATCTTTACTTTTCAGATGAGCATGACTTTCACGGACAGGATTATATGGGAATTAAAAGATTTTGTCATCAACAACCGGGAAAAGGATGGAATGACGGCTTATTTTCTGCTTACCGGTTTTGGTACGCCATTATTTCCCGGTGTACTTTCTTATTTGTATCTTTATTTTCCGTTGTTGACGATGGGGTTGATGAGCCGGGAATTTAGCAGTGGGTCCATTAAATTACTATATTCTTCCCCGATTACCAGCACGCAGATCGTATTGGGGAAATATTTCTCGATGATGCTCTACGGGTTGATCATGTTAGCCATTGTTACGGTTTACGTGGTCTTTTACATGTTTGTACTGAAGGACTTTGACTATGCCGTGGCGATTACCGGATTGATCGGAATTTACCTGATCATGTGTCTTTATTCAGCCGTGGGGTTATTTGTTTCTTGTTTAACATCTTATCAAGTTGTGGCAGCTATCGGTACGTTTGCGGCGTTGACTATTTTACAGGTTATTGGTGGAGTTTTACAAGGAGTGGATTTTTGGAGAGATATTACTTACTGGATTTGTAGTGCTCCTCATGGGCCGATAGCCGGGTTAATTAATAGTGGTGACGTGTTATATTACTTTTTGATGCCCGCTTTATTTATAGGGATGTCCATTATGAAATTACAGTTTGCCCGACAGAGTAAACCGTGGTACACGAAAGTGGTGAAGTATCTGGCTTTGGTGGTCGTGATTGTGGGGATTGGTTATGCGACTTCCCGGCGGACTACCGTGTGCATTACGGATCTTTCCCGTGACGAACAGTTGACCCTGACCCCGAAAAGCCGGGATATACTGGAACGTTACAAGGGACAGGAGCTTACGTTAACAACTTATGTCAATATTATGGATGAGCATATGGCCGCCAGAGTGTTCCCGAAGAGCCGGATTGGGGATATGTCCGTGTTCAGTAAGTACTACCGTTTCAAACCGGATATGAAGTTCAAGTATATTTATTATTACGATCACGTGTTGAACGGACATTCTTGTTGCGCACCGGGAGAAGATCTGGAAGAGGCTGCCCGAAAACAGGCTAAAGTGAACGGTTTGGATTTTGATGACGTGCTTTCTCCCGAAGAAATACGGAAGATTCATGATTTAAGTGGTGAGAATAATCAAGTTGTCCGCACGCTTGAAGATAGCGAGGGAAACTGGACATATTTACGAATGTTTAATGACTTGAATCCTTATCCGAGTGAACAGGAAATTTCTGTTGCTCTGCTGCGTATGAAAGATGGAGCCGTGAAAATGGGTTCTCTCTACGGACATGGTGAACGGGAAATGAACAAAAGCGGTGATCGGGAAATTGGGTGGCTCTTTACCAACGGTTCCGGTCGCGGGTCATTGATTAATCAAGGGTTTGATCCGGTAAGCGTACCGCTTACGGAAGAATGGGAGATTCCGGATGATCTGCAAATCCTTTTGATTATAGACCCGAAGGAACCTTTCTCGACGGTGGAGTTAGAAAAAATCCGTGCCTATGTAGCAAGTGGTCGTCATTTGATTCTTGCAACGGATGTTAATCGGTCGGAAATAACGGGAGAATTACTTGCGGATTTCGGGGTAAAGGCTTTACCTGGAATGCTGATACAACCTCGTAAAGATGAAGACCCGACGAATATTAACGCTGTTTTCACGCCGCAAGCAGGGGGGATTAATCCGATGTTTGCCCAGTGGGCAAATCGCAATTATCCGTTGAGTATGACAGGAGCCGTGGGGTTGAGTTGCACGATGGATAAGGGGTATGACGTTGTACCGTTAGTGGTTTCACCAGTCGGTTCGTGGACTGAATTGGAAACGACGGATTTCGAGGGGGAAGTCCCGGTATTTAACCCGAAAGCAGGGGAAATCAATCAACAGTTACCTGTGGTGCTTGCCTTGACCCGCCAATTGAACGGGAAGGAGCAGCGTATTTTGATTTTTGGAGATGCTGACTGGATGACGACCGGGGAGTTCAGCAAGAGTAGATATTATGGAGTGGCAAACGGACCGTTGACAACGCTTATGTGTAGTTGGATGGCTGATTATCAATATCCGACTTATTTTCCTCGCCCGGCACAACCGGATAATCACTTGAAATTGTCCTACCAGTCACGAGGGCCCTTGAAGGTGGCGTTTGTCGTTGTCTTCCCGGCAGTGATCTTGTTGTTGTATCTTTTGGTGTGGTTTAAGAGAAGAGGTAAGTAGTAATTATTAAATGATAAAAAAGACATGGAATCTATTGTAAAAGTAGAGCATTTGTCCCATCGTTACACGGTGGATTGGGCAATTCAAGATATAAATTTCGAGGTGAACCGGAAGGGAATCTTGGGATTATTGGGATCTAACGGGGCGGGAAAGTCCACGACAATGAACATTATCTGTGGCGTGTTGAATCGAACGGATGGCACGGTGTATATTAACGGTATTGATACCCGCAAGAATCCCGTGGAGGCCAAAAAGAATATCGGTTTCCTACCGCAGAAACCACCCTTGTATTCGGACCACACGGTTGACGAGTATCTTGAATTCTGTGCGGAATTGAGATTGATGGAACCCAAGAAAATCAAACAAGCCGTGGAGATGGCCAAGGAACGGTGTGGAATTGCTCATTTCAGCAAGCGGTTGATCCGTAATCTTTCTGGTGGTTATCAACAACGTTTGGGAATAGCGCAAGCCATCATACATAGTCCTAAATTCGTGGTGCTGGACGAGCCGACGAACGGGTTGGATCCGAATCAGATTCTTGAGATTCGTAAGCTGATCAAGGAGATCGCTGTTGATCATGCCGTTTTACTTTCCACGCATATTCTGTCGGAAGTGCAAGCCATGTGCGACGACATCAAGATGATAGAACACGGGCATCTAGTTTTCTCCGGGACGCTGGAAGAATTCGATAATTACGTGAAACCGGACACGTTTATCGTGAAACTTGACAATCCGCCTGCCGATGAGGAAATATTGGCAATCCCCGGGGTGACTCGTCTCAAGCATTTGGATCGAAACACCTTGAGAGTACAGTTTGACAGGCGGGATGACATTTCAGAGGTGATGGCTGATACGTGTGTTCGCCACGGTTGGGGACTAAGCGAGATTATGTTGGAAAGAATTTCTTTGGAAGAGATTTTTGCACAGTTGTCAGGAAAAAGATTGATCGATAAATTTTAATAAACGTTATGAGAGTAATATATAAAATAGCAAAGTCGGAGTTAGGTACGCTCTTTTATTCTCCGATAGCTTGGTTAATTTTGGTCATATTCGTGTTTCAGGTTTTCGGCAGTTTTGCGAACTTACTGGAATATACCGTTAATGCGAAAACCCTCGGACAAATGCAGGGATACCAGAGTTATATGCTTTTCGTGATTGGTGGTTTCGCCCCTTACACGACCATCCAATCTACCCTTTATCTTTACATTCCCCTGTTGACAATGGGGCTTATGAGCCGGGAATACAGCAGTGGTTCTATTAAATTACTTTTTTCTTCCCCGATTAGTAGTTTACAGATCATACTGGGAAAATACCTTTCCATGTTGATTTATGGGCTGATCATGATGGGGAGCGTGTTGGTACTAGTGGTCGTGGCGTTTTTCTCGATCAAAGATTTTGATCTTTCGCTCGTACTTTCCGGTTGGTTGGGCTTGTACTTGCTCATGGCGACTTACGCGGCTATCGGGCTTTTCATGTCGACCTTGACTTCTTACCAGATCATTGCGGCTTTAGGAACGTTGACTTTCATCAGCTTTTTAAACTTTATCGGTAGCTTGTGGCAACATATTGAGGGGGTGCGTGAAGTGATGTATTGGTTCTCGCTTAAAGGACGTGCGGATGAATCTATCCGGGGGCTGATTTGTAGCGAGGATATACTTTATTTTATTCTCGTTTCGGGGATGTTCCTCGGTTTCTCGGTGCTGAAACTGCAATTTGCCCGTCGGAGTTGTTCCGTGAGCGTGAAAGTGGGCAAGTACGTGGGATTGGTAGCCTGCGTTGCCTTACTCGGGTATGTTTCCACGATTCCTCAATTGAAGTGTTTCTATGACGCTACGGCTAACAAGGATCGCACGATCACCCCGAACAGTCAGGAAATACTGCGGCAGGTGGACGGAGGCTTGACGATTACTTCTTACGTTAATCTCCTTGACAAATTTGGCTATCTTGGAATGCCTTCCAATTGGTTTAATACCCGGAATATCTTCGAGACATTTACTCGTTTCAAGCCGGAGACGAAACTGAAAAGCTATTATTATTACGATAATAGTGCAGGGATGAATCTTTCCCGCGAGGAAATGGATAAGGCAATAGAGAGACTCGTGCTGACTTCCGATATTAATCCCAAAAGTATACTCACTCCGGAACAGATGAGGGAGAAGATCGATCTCTCTGCTGAGGAGTTCCGCTACGTGTTTCTAATAGAGCGGGAGAACGGGCAGAAAGCTTTCTTGCGTATGTTCGATGATCAGGGAAAGTATCCTTCCGAGGCGGAGATTTCCGCCGTATTGAAGACTATGGTAGCCGAGAGTCCGTATATTGCTTTCTTGAGTGGACATGGCGAACGCAATATTTATGATGGTTCCGGGGTAAATTATACCTCGTTCACGACAGTTCTTGATTCAAGAAGTGCTTTAGTCAATCAAGGGTACACGCCCTACACGCTCACGCTGACGGAAGGGGGAGATATTCCATCGGACGTGGATGTACTTGTTATCGCCGATTTGCGGAAAGCTTTGACGGATGATGAATTGATTCAAATTAAACGGTATATCGAACATGGGGGAAACTTAGTGGTGATCGGGGAACCGCGTCGGCAGGAATATATGGCGCCCGTGCTGGAGCAATTGGGACTCGCTTTTGTACCCGGTGTATTGGTACAGCCTCGCGAGGGGTACGTTGCCGATTATCTTTGGGCTAGGTTCACGCCGGAAGGGGCAAGATTGGAACCTGTTTTTGCTCGTATGTTGGAGTTGGATAATGTACTCACTATGCCTTCCGCGGCGGCTATTCGTAAGATAGGCGATCGGGGATTTGAGGCAATTCCCGTGTTTACAACTGAAACTACCGGATGTTGGAATGAGTTGGAAACGAAGAACTTTTCTCTCGAAGAACCCCGTCTGAATACGGCATTGGGAGAGGAGGAAAAAGCCTATGTTATCGGTTATGCCTTGCGTCGTGACGTGAAAGGAAAGGAACAGCGTGTCTTCGTGCTTGGGGATGCCGATTGTATCAGTAACGGGGAACTCGGAGCAAACCGGGAGTTCCGTCGCTCGAATTATGCGCTTACGGATGGAATGTTCCGTTGGCTTGTTTATGATGAATATCCTATTGATGTCAGTCGTCCGGCAGCCAAGGATAATGACACGTACCTGACCCCGGGAGGATTCGCATGGATCAAGATATTCTTGCGTTGGATATGTCCGGTACTGATCGTGGTGTGTGGTTGCGTGATCTGGGTGATGAGGCGGATGAAGTAAAGTAAGTGTTTCTGATCATACAAAGATTCAGGTTTTAGCCGTAAAATGGCTGATACCTGAATCTTTTTTTAGTAGATAATGGTTGAAGGTGTTTCAAGTCTCGGATTAAGCGCTAAATTTGTCGGAATGGATATTGAAATTTAGAGTACATGCAATTATCAGAAGATCAAATTATAAAATTGGCCCCGGATGCGGCATCCGTGAAAGCCGGGAAGGGATTGGCCTCGGCAGCGAAATGGGTGTTGCGGGGAGCGAGTGACCGGGCGTTATGGGGGCATTGTCAGGGAAGTGGTAAGAATCCCTACCAGACGCAGGTCGATTTGCAGAATATCGCTTTCAAATGTTCGTGTCCCAGCCATAAGTTTCCTTGTAAACATAGCTTGGGGCTTTTATTTTTATATGCTTCTCAGCCGGATTTATTCACGACAGGGGAAGAACCCGATTGGGTGAAGGAGTGGTTGGAGAAACGTGCGGGAAAAGCGGTGGAGAAGAAGGAAAAAGCGGATAAACCCGTGGATGTAGAGGCTCAGGCGAAGAGGCAGGAGGCTCGACACAAAAAGGTATTGAACGGTGTGGACGATTTGCAGGGAGGGTTAAAGGACCTCGTGCGAAGTGGTCTGTTGAACGTTCCGGAGCGGGCGCAATCCCTGTTTGCCGGGATTTCCAAGCGAATGGTCGATGCACAGGCTCCCGGTTTGGCGGGGATGATGCGGCAGTTACAGGAGATTCATTATTTCGGTGAGGACTGGAAGTACGAGCTGACGGCGGGAGCAAGCCGGGCGTACCTCGTGGCGGAAAGCTACAAGCACCTCGATCAGTTGTCCCCGGAATGGCAGGATGAAATCCGTACTCTCGTGGGATACCCGCAGGCCAAGGAGGAGGTGTTGGCTAACGGGGAACAGGTTTCCGACGATTGGTTGGTTGTTGCCTCGGAAAGTCTGCAACAAGACCGGTTGACGGTAGAGTACAATTGGTTGTACGGCCGACAGACCTGTCGGTATGCGCTCTTCTTACAATTCTTAACACCGGGAGCTTTGGCGGAAACCGCTTTATTACCAGGTAGTGTTGTCGTGGCAGATGTGACATTCTACAAGGGTGTGACTCCGACTCGGGTATTATTCCGTGAACAGAAAGGTACAAGAGAACCCTTTATCCCATCCGGAAAAGGATGTTGTGCGGGATTGGCAGAGGCCATGCAGGTCTATCGGGAGAGTATGACTCGTAATCCTTTCACGTATGAAGTACCCGTGTTGGTTAGCGAGGTGCGTCTTGTGATGCACGAAAAACAGGTGTGGATTAAGGATAGCAACGAGTATCTGATTCCGTTAACCTTGGGAGAGGCCGGCAAATTGAAAGGTTTTGCCGTGACCGGCGGACGGGAATTCACGGGGTTCTTCCTTGCCGGGGAGCGGTCATGGAGAGTGTTATCGTTATGGATAGAGGATAAATATTACACGTTAAGCAATGAGTATAACGGATAATGTCATAAATATAGCCTTGTTGGGAACGGCTAACCGGGAGATGACTTCCGGCGAGTTACCGGAAGATCTTGCCGGGACGTTGGAGCGGGTAAAAGAGAACGCTACAGACGGGGAGGAGGTCTTCTATAAGGGGGCTGCGGCTTTTTTCGCTTACTATCGTTCGGGTTTGGAACCTTTGAAGTTAAAAGATCCTGTTCCGGTTTCAGAGGCTGGGCCGGAAATGCGGCCTTATGTCGGTCAGAAAGCGGCTGCGATACTAAGTATTTTGCTGGGGGAAAAGTATGCTAATATGTTGCTTTTTTGGTACCGGAAAGCGGCAGAGCGGGAACAGTTGATTCCGCCGGAATATCTGCCGCAAGTGTTGACACGAGTTTTTCAGCCGGGGAGCCAGACGGCAAAACGGGAGCGGCAATTACTGATCTCTCTGGTGGGTAACCGGGGGCGTTGGTTATTACCCATTATGGGATATGCCGCTTTGCAGGAAGAGGATGATGATACGTGGGAAACGGCCACTCATGCCGATCGGAAACTGATACTTTCACGGGTACGTCGTGAGAATCCTGCCCGGGGTATCGAGATGTTACGTGCTGAATGGAAAAACGAGTCTGCCCAGCATCGTGCGGAGTTTCTGGCTTGTCTGGAGACCGGTTTGTCGGTAGCGGATGAGGATTTTTTAGAGGAAGTACGGGGTGGTGACCGGAGTTCTACCGTGCGGGACGAGGCCCTACGTTTGTTACGTATGATCCCGGAATCCCGAATCTTGCACTTGTTTGCCGAGACGTTAAAGAAACATTTGCATTATCGTCGTTTGCTTGGTTGGTCTGTGGACCCGATTGCTTACACGGAAGAATTCAAAAAGTTAGGAATAAACGAAGTGAGTAGTAATAAAGGCGAGAGCGACAGTGATTATATCCTGCGACAAATGGCACAATGTATGCCTTTGTCCTTTTGGTGCGAGTTTTTCGATTGTGATCCGGAGACGGCAGCCCAGCGGATGCGTAAATCACCCCCTTTTTCAAAATATATTTACTTGACAGACACGATACTGGGTTATAAAAATCGGGATTGGGCCTACCACGTGCTGAAAGATGAACGGGTACTTCAGTCTCCCGACTTGATGCAATTGGTTCCCTTATTATCCGTGGAACAGCGGGAGCAATTGAATTTAAGCGGGAAAGCCGACCGGAATTTTTACATCAGTCAATGGTTCGACGAGGACGATAGCGAGTGGGGAGAGAAATTCTCCCGGGGCGTGTTGAAGATGATTTACGCCATGGACTATTGTTATTATGACCGTCCGACCTGCGAGGCGCTGGCTTTACGCCTTCCTGCCTCGATGTATGATTACGTGTCCACTTTAGGGACGTCACGGGAGAGTAGTGCCAGCCACTGGGAGTTCACGGTTCGTTTGCAACAACTGTTATTGATGAAAAAGGAAATAATACAGGCGTTTTAATTTTAGATTTTAGATTTTAGATTTTAGATTTCAGCCGCACGGGGCTGGCTCTTTTTAAAGGATTCTTTCATCTAAAATTGTTTGGGTATAAGAGACAAATATCAAAAAGAAAAAATATGGGTTTATTATTAAGACAACATGCGGAACAGCAATTCGAGGAAGAGTTGCACGAGTTAAAGAAAAACGAGACAAATAAAGTACCGGAAAACTGGCAACTATCCCCGCAATCGGTGGTTACCTACTTGATGGGCGGGAAACTGGCAAACGGTTTTGAGGTGACCCCGAAGTATATCGGGCATCGTCGTTTGATGGAGATCGCTGTGGCCACGTTGGTTACGGATCGGGCATTGTTGTTGTATGGTCTACCGGGAACAGCCAAGAGCTGGGTAAGCGAGCATCTGGCGGCGGCTATATCCGGTGATTCTACCTTGATCGTGCAGGGAACGGCAGGGACGGGCGAGGAGGCTATTCGTTACGGGTGGAACTATGCCAAGTTATTAGCCGAAGGTCCCAGCGAGGGGGCTCTTGTACAAACTCCCGTTATGCGTGCAATGAAGGATGGTAAACTGGCCCGCATCGAGGAGTTGACCCGTGTCGGTTCGGACGTTCAGGACACGTTGATCACGATTCTTTCCGAGAAGACGTTGCCTATTCCCGAGCTGGATCGTGAAATACAGGCTATCAGGGGCTTTAACGTGATCGCTACTGCCAATAACCGGGACAAGGGTGTAAATGACTTGTCAAGCGCTCTAAAACGCCGTTTCAACACGGTAATCCTGCCTTTGCCCGACACGATCGACGAGGAAATCGACATCGTGCGTCGCCGGGTGGAGAGTTTCGAGGCCGTTATGGACCTTCCGGCAGAGAAACCTGCATTGGAAGAGATTCGCCGAGTGGTTACCATTTTCCGGGAGTTACGTCAGGGAGCAACCGAAGATGGTAAGACCAAGTTGAAAACTCCCAGTGGTACGCTGAGTACGGCCGAGGCCATCTCCGTCGTGAATAACGGTTTGGCCATGTCCGGGTATTTCGGTGACGGTCGGTTAAACGCCACGGACCTTGTATCGGGAATTATCGGGGCGGTTGTGAAGGACCCCCTGCAGGATCAGGTGATATGGCAGGAATACCTTGAAACGGTCGTGAAGGGACGCGATGGCTGGAAGGACATTTATAGGGCATCTAGGGAAATGTTATAGTGACTAGTTTTAGATTTAGAAGTCGGATTGATTCGGTGATTTAGTGATTTCCGATTCGGTGATTGTAGAATCACGGAATCATGTAATCGACAATCACGTAGTCATTTAATTTATACAATGGTTGATGGAATACATTTTTTAGGCATACGGCATCATGGTCCGGGGTCAGCCAAGAACGTACGAGCGTACTTGGAAGAACTGGAACCCGATGTTATTTTATTGGAAGGTCCCCCGGAGGCGGAGCCGCTTTTGCCGGGAGTACTTCATGAGCAGATGAAACCGCCCGTGGCCTTGCTGGCGTATCAGCCCGACGAGCCTCGAAGGGCCGTGTTTTATCCTTTTGCCGAGTTCTCACCCGAATGGCAGGCCATGTGCTATGCTATGAAAAAGGAGGTGTCATTACGTTTTTTTGACTTACCTCTGGTGCATCATTTAGCTCTTTGGAAAGAACGGGAGGAACAAGCTGAGGCCGGGAAAACCGGCGAAGAGGGGGAGTGCGATGAAGTACAGGGGGAGGCATCTGCAACCGAGACCCCGGAAAAAGTTCGGGAAGTTGCCGTTCCGGAATTACTGCCCGTTGATCCTTTTGCTCATCTGGCGAAGGCGGCCGGGTACGATGATCCGGAATTATGGTGGGAAGTGAACTTTGAGAATCGTCAGCGTAACGAGGAGGTGTTTGCCGCCGTGAAAGAGGCTGTTTCGGTGTTACGGGAGTATTTCCCAAAGACCGATCGGGAGACTTTGTTGCGGGAAGCGTGGATGCGTAAAATGATCCGGGCTGCCCAAAAAGAGGGTTTCAAACGTATAGCCGTGGTGTGCGGGGCTTGGCATGTGCCGGGTCTGGAGAAGATGCCCACGCAGAAAGAAGACAATGAGTTATTGAAGGGATTACCGAAAGTGAAGGTGGAGTGTACGTGGATTCCGTGGACCTACGATCGGTTGTCTTTCCGGAGCGGTTACGGGGCGGGAATCGTTTCCCCGGGGTGGTACGATCATTTATGGCATTATCCGGATGACGACGGAACCCGTTGGATGAGCAAGGTGGCCGCCCTTTTCCGGACGAAAGGAATGGATATTTCCGTGGCTCACGTGATCGAGGCCGTGCGTCTGGCACAAGTTGCAGCCGCATTACGTGGTTTGCCCCGTCCTTCTTTGGAGGAATATAATGATGCCGTGACTACGGTGATGGGATTCGGTGACCCGATTCTGTTACAAGTGATCCGGGAGGCCTTGGTGATCAGCGATCGTATGGGGAGCGTACCGGATGATGTACCTAAAGTTCCTCTTCTCGTGGATGTGGAGAAGTTGTTGAAACGCTTGCGCTTACCCCTTACGACCGAGGTGAAGGAATTCCAGTTGGATTTGCGGAAACCGATGGATTTGGAGCGGAGTATCTTTTTCCACCGCTTGAACTTGCTCGGTATAAAGATGGCCCGTCTGTTACGGGTTGATGGGAAGGGAACTTTCAAGGAGGCTTGGTCCGTTTATTACGAACCGGAGCAGACCCTTGCCGTGATCGAGAAGGCCGTGTGGGGAAATACTTTGTCCGAGGCAGTTATCGCGTATAACACCTATTTGTCGAAAGACATCACGTCTATATCCGAGTTGGTGGACTTGCTGGAACGGGTGATTCCCGCGGATTTGCCCGCTCTCGTGGAAGAAATGACGTCCCGGTTGGACGCGCTTTCCGCCTCGACAACCGATGTGCTGGAGATGATGAAGACTATCCCCGGTATGGTGAACGTGGTTCGTTACGGGAGTGTGCGGAATTTGGATTACGGGAAGGTCAACGATATGCTGAACGCCATGATGGCCCGTGTGCTTGCCGGGGGAGTGCTGGCTTGCACGAACGTGGACGAGGATGCGGCTACGGAGGTCATGGAGCGATTGGTGGCTGTCGATTATGCTATGGCCACGGCGAACCAACCGGGATTGATGGAGATGTGGACGGAACTGGTGAACAAGATCCGGGAAGCACGGGGGTCTCATCCCTTGCTGTCCGGTTATTGTACTCGTTTATTGCGGGATAAGAATATCCTTGGATACGAGGAAACGGCCCAAACGTTGAGTTATTACACGTCTCCCGGGAACACGGCATCCGACACGGCATTCTGGTTTGAAGGATTCCTTAAATCATCGGGTACTATCTTGTTGCTGGACGATCAGTTATGGGATTTGGTGAATAGTTGGTTGGCCACTCTGAATGATGGGAGTTTCATGGAGTTATTGCCCATACTCCGCCGAACCTTCAGCGAGTACAGCCTGCCGGAACGTCGTAAACTCGGTGAGAAAGCCAAGGGAACTTCTGCCGTGAAACGGGTAAACGCGGAAAGCGAGGCGTTTAACGGGGAAGATGCCCGGAGGGTAATCCCGTTGATTGAGCGGTTATTAGGTATTTAATAGGTGTAACAATTGTGCAGTTGGAACGAGAAAGGTAAAAGATAAAGGAACTTATATACGAATTTACAGTAAACCAACTCCCTCCCCCTTTCGGGGTACTCCCTCTATAAACAGAGGGAGAGTTGAAATACTTCCTGTCTTTGGGAAGAGTTACCAGCTCCTCCTCTGTTCATAGAGGAGGTGGCACGAAGTGACGGAGGAGTTTGAGTATGAAAACAAGCATTACCTTAATGGACTGTAAAGTAGTATATAATTACCAAGATAAAAACTAAAAGATAAAAGTAGGAAATCAAAAAACGTTGGCCTGTGTAGGAGGAATTTAAAATCTAAAATTTAAAATCTAAAATGGAAGAAGCTCTTTTAAAGCGATGGCGATTAATACTGGGAGGAAACGAGGCGGATGGAACGGGAGTTTCCCTCTCTGCCGAGGAGAGTCGCGTGGATGCTGCCTTGAATGCTTTGTACGATAGTGACCGTAAAGGGGGATTGAGTGGTTCGGCTCCCAAGGTGAGCCGTTGGTTGGGAGACATCCGGGAGTTTTTCCCGCAGACAGTTGTACAAGTGATTCAAAAGGACGCAATCAAGCGACTGAACTTGACTTCGTTACTGACCGAGAAAGAGATGCTTGAATCGGTGGTGCCGGACGTGCATCTGGTGGCAACGTTGATGTCCTTGAGCAGGGTGATACCGGAGAAGAACAAGGTTATTGCCCGGGAAGTCGTACGTAAAGTGGTGGATGAGCTGATGAAAAAGCTATCGTCACCCATGCAACAGGCCGTTACCGGGGCTTTGAACCGTTCCAGCAGGCGGAGAAATCCCCGTTACAACGAGATTGACTGGAAGACGACGATCGAGAAAAACCTACGGAACTATCAGCCGGAGTACAAGACGATTATCCCGGAGGTTCGTATCGGTTTCGGCCGGAAACGCCGGGCGTTGAAGGACATCGTGCTGTGTCTCGACCAGAGTGGTTCGATGGGGGCATCCGTGGTCTATTCGGGAATATTCGGCTCCGTGCTGGCCTCGATTCCGGCCGTACAGACCCGTATGGTGGTGTTTGACACCTCGGTAGTTGACTTGACGGATGATTTGCAGGACCCGGTGGACTTGCTTTTCGGCGTACAACTGGGTGGCGGTACGGATATTGACCGGGCCTTGGGGTATTGTCAGACGGTGATCACTCGTCCCTCAGACACGGTGCTGGTTCTCGTGACCGACTTGTGTGAGGGGGGTAATGAGCGGGAGATGCGCAAGAAGGTGATTTCTCTCGTGCAGAGTGGGGTGCAATTGATCGTGTTGTTAGCTCTGAATGACGACGGGGCGCCTTTCTACGACAAGGAGAACGCTCAATTCCTAGCAGAACTGGGTGTTCCGGCATTTGCCTGTACCCCGGACAAGTTCCCGGACTTGATGGCGGCGGCTTTGGCAAAACAAGATATAGGAATGTGGTTATCAAAGAATATACAGTGAAGGAAAAAAGAAACAGAGCGGAAATCGTGGAACGATGCGTGGAATTATGGGAGGCCTCTGTGCGAGCTACCCATGATTTCCTCGTGGAAGAATATATAGAGTTTTACAGGCCTTTTGTGCGTGAGAATTGCGAGAAGTTGCCCTTGCTACTTCATTATGAAGGGGATGAAATTGTAGCCTTTTTGGGGTATGACATGACATCTATCGAGATGCTTTTCGTGGATCCGGATTACCGGGGAAAGGGCATCGGTCGTGATCTTATCGAGTGGGCGATCGAGGATGTTCACGCGGAGACGGTGGCCGTGAACGAGCAAAACGGGCAGGCCGTGGGCTTTTATGCCCGGATGGGGTTTGAGGTGGAACGCCGCACGGAAATGGACGGTTGCGGGAAACCTTACCCGATCCTGTACCTGCGTTTGAAGAATCCCCCGCAGCGAATGGTAAAGGTGACGGGGGATAAGAAAGCGTATCTTCATCTTCTACTGGATGCGGACCCGTGCGAGGCGATGGTTGACCGTTACTTGGAGGAGGGCGATATGTTCATTCTGGAGAGGGATGGGAAGGTGATCGGGGAGGCTGTTGTTGATGAAAAGGGGGAAATCAAGAATTTGGCCGTGTTGCCGGAGTATCAAGGGAAATTGTACGGGATGTACATTCTCTCTTTTCTGGCCGGTTATTATAAAAATCGTTTTTCTTGTTTGTGGGTGGGGACGAGCGAGGGTGGCGTGGGGTATTACGAGCGTTACGGTTTCGTGCAGGACCACGTGGTGAAGAATTTCTTTACGGATAATTACCCGGAACCAATCATCGATAACGGAAAACCTTGTGTGGATATGACTTACCTGCGTTTGGAGATTCGTTAAATAGGACTATTTTTTGGATATGTTTGCTATTTTCTCCGGATGGTAGGCTGCTTGTTTAACTAAATGTAGCCTGTTTTAAGCCTAATATTAGCCTAGGTAAGGCAGGCTAATACCAAGCTTTTAGTTTTTAGCTTTTAACTTTTAGTTTCTTTTTGTATTTTTGGCACGGAAATCATTTAATAAGACGATATTATGGGATTCTTTAATAAAATATTCGGAGGCGGAGGAAATGAAGGGAAGAAAGAGACTTCAGCAGATCGAATACTGCGGGTTATCAAGGAGAAAACAACGACAGAGTGCGTGACGCTGATCCCGTCAAAAGGAACAACTAAACCCTGGGAGAGCAAGATCGGGGGGATGCCCTATATGCCTAAAGGGTTTGACTATCCTTACGAGGAGGCGGGAAGTACGGTTGTCACGGAAGGACAAGCACCTGCGGTGGCTGCGAGCGTGGCGGCCGGACCATTTGCCGGGTTAGATGGAGGTACAACCACCGTGCCTTCCGCAGCCGCAGGAGAGGCTCTCGAACAGGTGGAAGAACGAAAGTTGTTGCCATTGCGTTTCTTGGCACAGGTGAATTTCAGCGAGATGCCGCCGTTGGATGGTTTTCCGACAAAGGGAATTCTCCAGTTTTATATTGCGGGAGAAAATGCCCACGGGTTGAATTTCGAGAATCCGGAAGAGCAGAAGGGATTCCGGGTGATTTATCACGAGGAAGTAGTGGAAGATGAGACGGCTTTACTTTCTGTTTTACCGACGGAGGGTGTGGAGTACCCGGATGGTTTCCCGGTGGATGGTGAATTAAGACTGAATTTCGAGAAATCGTCCATGCCGATGGGGGGCGGAGACTATCGTTTCGATAAATTGTTGTTGGATGCCTATAACGAGGCGAATCCCGATGCACGGGTGGCCTCTCTGGACCGAGCCCCGGAGGATGAGCTGGATAAGGTTTACGACCAACTGGATATGGGAGGGCATCGTATGGGAGGGTATCCCTTCTTCACGCAGCTTGACCCGCGGGAGTATCATCAGGAGTTGAAGGAAAATTCAATCTTGTTGTTCCAGTTGGATTCAGATGAAACTGATGACTATAAGATCGTGTGGGGGGATTCCGGCGTGTGCAATTTCTTTATCCGTCCGGAGAACTTGGCTAAACGGGATTTTAGCCGGGTGTTGTATCATTGGGATTGCTACTAGAAAGATAAAAGATAAAAACTAAAAACTAAAAGTTGGAGTAATGTGGCCAAAAATAGTTGGTAACATTTTTCCAATTAAAGCTTATCTTTGAATAGTAAAGTCGAAGAGGAAAC